>JAJYFA010000049.1 GCA_021790995.1 Acidobacteriota bacterium | reverse complement strand
CAGGGCAAACGCATTTCAAAACATCTCCAGCAGCCTGAACAAGAATCGGTCGTCCCATCCTGCGCGTTTGAATTTACCGCGGAGGGAGCCTTTTGATCCTTCTTTTTGCATGGCGTTGATAACCATGTGGCGCAGTACGGCCAGATTTTGTGCTCCGTTCCCTGCTCGGGTGCGGTCTTGATCCTCGTTCATGACCACGTCGAGCCGCCAGTGCAAGCTGTTTTCTATGCTCCAGTGTTGGCGGACAACCTCATTGAATCGCTCCGGTGTCAGTTCCGAACTGAGCAGATAGTAGGCGGTTTCGGTCGTAGTTTTCTCCACCGTTTCCCGTACTCGCATCACCTTCCCGATCGCTTTCAGGCCTGGCCATTGGTGCTGTTTCTGGAGCCAGCCGATCTCGGTCGACACCGTTGCCGTGCGTGTCTCGATGCGTCCGTGATCGGCCTCTACAAGGGGCGCGGAGTGGCTCGCTTTCAACTCCGGATCATCCAGAAGAAGGACTACGTCGTCATGCAGCGTGCCTTGATTCCCTTTCAGCGCCAGCGCATAGTCGCCCTTCTGCTCCACGATTTGCTCGGCGATGGCGCGCTGACAGTTCAGCGCGTCGGTCGTCACAATGGCCCCCTTCAGCGTCAGCAGCTTGAGCAGCTTTGGCACTGCGGTGATCTCATTCGATTTGGCATCCGTGGCGATTTGCGCCAGCACCAGTCGCTGCTGGCAGCCCCAGGCCGAGACCATGTGCAACGGCGACTTGCCGCTGGCACGATCAAACGAACGGCGCAACACCTTGTCATCGATAGCTACCACGCCCTGCAGTTGCTCCGAGAACTGGCCCATAAATCGCTGAAACGAATCCCGAAACTGGTCCGGATCGAGATCGCGAAACAACCGATTGAACGTATCGTGGCTGGGAAGCCCATTGGCCAGCGTGAGAAAGCCGCGCAGAAATGGCTCCTTGGCACGGGCAAACACAGCCATGTCGGTTGGACCTTGACCGCCGCACAATACACAACAAAGCCCTATCGCCAGCAATTCGTGAAAATCATGCAGACCCGCATTGCCAGACCGAGGGTCTTCAAGTCCCTCCCAACACTCCACAAACTGCGCCAAACTCTCCTGCGAAAACCTCGAAGTTGTCATACACACAACCTCGGCCCTACTCACGCTCCCTCAAAGTACCTTCAATGGTTCAATCGATTCTCAAATGCGTTTGCCCTGGGCTGTCTCCAGTCACCCCGCGTGGCCGCAGTACGGTTTGGTATAATCACGCAGTCCCGAGCTTGAGCGGTTCTGCACTGTTCTTCATTCAGTTTTTCTGTTCCGCGGAGAGTCGTAAGTTCTGAGTGCCTCGGGCATGGGAGGAATGCGGCAAATGAGACGCGAGATTCGGCCTGCAATGCCCGTGGTACGAACTAAACTGACCACCACGGTATTCGAGCAACTGGTATCGTTCGTGGTGAGCGAGAACTGGAAGCCGGGCGATCGGATTCCCCCCGAGCGCGAGCTGTGCCAGCAGCTTGGGATCGCACGCACCTCACTTCGCGAAGCCCTCAAGGCTATGGAACTGGTGGGCATGCTGGATAGCCGCATCGGGGATGGCACATTCGTCTGTCCCAGGTCCGAATTCCTCAGCCGGCCTCTTCTGTGGGCCTTTACCGGCACGGATCGCGATGAACTGCAGGAGATCATGGAAGCCCGCACCATCATTGAAGAGAGCCTGGCAGGACTCGCGGCGGAACGCGCCACCCCGGAAGAAATAGGGGTGATCGGCGATGCGGTGCAGCAAAACAGGGATGCTATCGCAAGGGGTGAATCGATTATCGCCGCCGATATGGCTTTTCATTTGGCGGTCTCCAGCGCGGCGCACAACGGGGTATTGCGCAATGCGGTGCAATTGTTGCGCAATTTAATGCGACAGTGGATCCTGTACAAACTCATGATCCCCGATGTTCCCGAGACGGTCCTCAAACGCCACGTTAAGATCTATAAGGCGATTGCGACGCGTAAGCCCGCTGCTGCGAGGAGCGCAATGCGCCTTCACCTCGAGGAGACCATGAAACTGGTTACGCATGTTGTCAAGGATCGCGGGCCCAAAGGCTAACTCTCCTGTGCCGTTCTGCAATTCTTCGTTGGCTCAGGCACGCAAGGTAAGATCCCGTGAGTGATTGGGAGTCCGCGCGCTCGATTGCCGACGAGACCATGTTGAATCTGCGCAAGTCCGCGCATCCGTGAACCCGCTCTCTCTTCTTTTTGCCCTCAAGATCATCGCGCCGGTAGCACATCTGCCAAGTCTCCTCTTGGCAAACGCATTTTCCGTGCTTGACATGAATGGTCTGGCCTTATTACCATCGCTTCCGCGCTGAAAAACGAGTGAAAAACAATGAATCGCCGCACGAGTGCGCCCGCTTTCCGTTCGGGTAGGTGCAGGGAACCGATGCGCGCGAGCATCGAATCTACGCACCACCGTGGACAGAATGCATCGAGGGCATCCGGTACGCCGATGCCGCATAACTATTACTCCATCGTGATGGGGACGCACCGCCCGGGTACAAGCAGAGACGAGAGGAGCTCTTGTGAAATCGGTCCTTTGTTGCCTAATTGCGCTTTCGCTCTCTGTCTCAATAGCTCATGGAAAGCAATCGGCGCAGGGTAAGTCAAAACCGCCGTTTTTCAACGCCATGGATCTCGGAGTCTGCAACTCCAGCGCCGCTTTGTCCGCGGAGGCATTTCGAGCAGCGATTCAAGCCGCGAAACTGGTGGGCGGGGGTACGGTTTACGTGCCCGCGGGCAACTATGTCTCCGGTCCGATCGAACTGATCAGCAATCTTACGTTGTACATCGACGCCGGCGCCGCGATTCGGTTTTCCGCCACGCGGCTGCCCTTAACTCCGGGGCGTCAGCAGGGCGTTGAAGTTCCCACCCTGGTTCCTTTGATCGGTGGCCACGATCTTGAGAATGTTGCCATCACGAACTGTACTGTTCACCACGCGCACGGCGCGGTCACCATCGGCAGCGAGACCTCCGGTGGCGTATGCAACGTTGTCGCCAGGAGTATTACCGCCGTCGATACCGAGAACGGGATTCGCATCAAGAGCGCGCGAGGCCGCGGTGGCGTGGTTCAGGATGTCCGATTTGACAACTTCACGATGGAAGACGCAGACACAAAGATCATTGTAACAACTTACTACGTCAAGCGGGCGGAAGGGCCGACGGCTGAAGAGCCAATCTCCGTGCGCACGCCTGTCTTCCGCAACATTGCCATCAGCGATGTAACCATCACGCACGCGAGAAATTCGGCCATCGACATTGAGGGCCTGCCAGGAATGCCCATCACGGAGCTTGGCCTCACGGATATTCTCGACTCGGGCGCAGTCGGACTCGTGGCGGCACATACCGGCGCGTTGGATCTGCACCATACCCAGCTCAACCCCTGCCGCGGTCCAGCTTTTGCCATTGAGAGCGCCTCGAATCTCATCCTGAACGACGTTACATCGAGGAAGTCCGCGCCGGGCTCGCCCGTCATCCAACTCAACGAATGCGAAGGGGCGATCCTGCGAAACAGCAGAACCTTTCCAGGTACTGGCGTCTTTCTGTCTACGAAGAAGGGAGGCTACGAACGATCATCCTCGCAGTCAATGCGCCTGCAAGCGCCACGGCGCCGACCGAGGAATCAAGCATTTCCCCTGGGGATCAATGAACGAACTCTGGCCGCATTCCCAATCTTTGCGCGGCAAACTCGCGTCCACCAAATGCAGTTATCTAACCGGAAGGAACCAAACAATGAAGCGCATCATCCTCTCTCTCGCATTCGCGGCACTGTCCTCCGCAGTTCTTTCAGCGCAGGCAACGCACTGGACGATCACCAATCACTCGCCTAATCCTGCGGATGACACGAAGCCAAACAGCAGCGCAGTGCCTGCCGCCTACCCGATCAGCGGTCACTTCGACCGTATCGTCGTGATCCGCGTGAAGAACGGTGCGGACCTCCTGAAGGGAATGATGAAGGTGGTCCAAGAAGAAAAAATCCGGAATGGAGTCATCCTGGCGGGAATCGGCTCACTGCGCGGCTATGAAGTCCACCAGATCAGCAATCGGGAGTTACCTACGCAGGATACCTTTGAGAGGAATCCCATGCAGCCTGCTGACCTGGTGAGCATGAACGGCTACGTCATCGATGGACGCATCCATGCGCACGTGACCCTTGCCACTCCCGATCACGTCATCGCCGGACACCTGGAGGAAAACACCGAGGTATATACATACGCCATGGTAACCGTGGGCGTGATGAGCGACGCCGATCTTGCCAAGATCGACGACAAAGCCTATCGATAAGTTCCCGGCCGGTTGAACTGCCTGCTGCCGGACAGCCAACCTGTGGGTTCAGCGGCTTCGTCGCTGAACCCACAGGCCAGGATTTGTCTGTTTGCTGATCCACCGGATCAGGATGGCGGATCGGCGGCCGGCGGCGAAAAAACAGCCAAAATGCCTCTTGACAGAATTGGTCAGACCACAATACCATTAGCTGCACCGTCATTCACTGGAGTCGCTTTGCAGCAGAAATAGCGCCTCGATTGTGAATCGGCCGCCCAATCTCAGGAGAATGGGCGTTGGTATTGCTCTAGGAGGGAGAAATTAGGATGACAAAGACTTTGCGCAATTTCGTTGTGTTGATGGGCCTGCTGGTGACGTTCCCTCTGCTTCGTGCTCAGGGCATAGGATCGATCTCTGGCACAGTTGCGGATACCTCCGGTGCGGTAATCCCCAGCGCCGTTGTAACGATTACCCGGACCACAACCGGGGCGGTCTCTACCGCTAAAACGAACGGGAGCGGCACGTATGTGTTTCCGTCACTTCTTCCTGGCGGCTACTCGCTGACCGTCAATGCGCCGGGATTTCAGGACTTCAAGGAAGCAGGCATTGTCCTCCAGGCCAACCAGTCTGAAACCTTCAATGCGACTCTTCAAATCGGCGCAGCTTCCCAGACGGTCAGTGTTAGTGCGAACGCTGTACAGGTGGACACCGTTACTGGGACATTGTCGCAGGTGATTGGCACAACCCCTGTCAATCAGCTGCCACTGAACGGTAGGAACGCCGCCCAGTTAACCACCTTGGTCGCGGGGGTCGTTTCGACCCCCAACGACGGCACAGATGCAGGAAGCACTAAGTCCTTCCCCGTCGTTGTTCCCATCTCGGCCAACGGCTCCCTAGCCGGACAAACTGTATACCTGCTAGATGGCGCAGACAACCTTGACACCTATACGAACGCGAATCTTCCCTTTCCATTCCCAGATGCATTGCAGGAATTCAGCTTTCAAACCAGCAACTATGCTGCCGAATATGGCCAGGCGGCCGGCGGCGTTGTCAACGTTGTGACAAAATCGGGCGGGAGCTCTTTCCACGGCGATCTCTTTGAGTATGTACGCAACGGAGTGTGGAATGCGCGCAACTATTTTGCTACCAGCGTCGATCCGCTGAAGAGGAACCAGTTCGGCGGCACCATTGGCGGGCCGGTAATTATTCCCCATATCGCAAGCGGAAAGAAGACCTTCTTCTTCTTCGGGTATCAAAAAACAATATCGCGCGACCAGCTAGGCGGCCAGACCGCGTTTATTCCGACGCAGGCGAATCTGCAGGGCGATTTTTCTGCTCTTCTCAATGCCTCCGATCCAGACAATCCAGTAGGCAAGGCGATCCAGCTCTATAATCCCTTCACCGGCGCGAAGTATAACGGTGACATCATTCCGACGACCGATTTTGATCACGCGGCCGTGGCCGTTACCAAAGATTTGCCTAGTGCTACTGGCAATGGCGAGGTCGTTTACCAAAAGCCGACGAACCTAGACTTCTGGGAAACGCTTGCTCGCGTAGATCAGACTCTTGGCGATCACGACCGGCTCTTCGGCCATTACTATGCGGATACATTCAACCAGCAAGGGGTCCTGAACACCGCCAACCTGATTACCTATGCAGATCAAAGCAACATCCACTTTCAAAGCGCAGTGCTTTCTGAAACCCATATATTTGCCGACAATTTACTGAACGACATTGTGCTTGGCTACAGCCGTGAAATCTCGATTCGCGGCCCCCTCAATGGCGCGCCAGATGCCGCGTCGTTCGGCGTGAATATCTGGCAGCCAGCACAGACGTCGATTCAGGGATTTAAGGTTTCCGGGTTCTTCAACATTGGAGACAATCCACAGGCTACGTTCCAGCGCAACAACTATACCCTTTCCGATGACGTGCATTGGGTAAAGGGAAATCATAACTTCGGCTTTGGAGCGGATATTGAGCTCTCCAAGAACGACGTGAATAGCCTCCTGTACGAAAGCGGAAATTTCCTCTTCAACGCTACGAACAGCAACTATGCCCTGGCGAGCTTCCTCCTGGGTTACATGGACCAGTTCCAACAAGGGTCGGGACAGATATCCAATGATCGTGATCAATTCTACGGATTCTATGGACAGGACTCCTGGCAGATTTCTCACCGGCTGACCCTGGACTACGGGTTGCGTTACGAGCCGTTCATCCCATGGCAAGAACTATGGCATCGCCTGATGCAATTCAACCCGACAGCATTTGCAGCCGACCGGGTGTCGACCGTTTACACAAACGCGCCGTCTGGACTGCTGTTCCCGGGAGATGCAGGTGTTCCGGAACAGGGGGTTCGCAATTCCTTTTCGGGCGTGATGCCAAGAATCGGGTTTGCATGGGATATTTTGGGCAATGGCAAGACCGTCATCCGTGGGGGCGGCGGCATTTTTTACCAGACGCGGCAGGACGCCAACTCGAACCAGAAGTCGTCTCAGATAACCCCATTCAGCGTCAGCGAAAACTTCACATATCCCAAAGGGCCGTTCAGCAATCCCTATTTAAGCGTCACGAACCCGTTTCCGGTAACGCTTCCTGTGCCCCAAAACTACACGTTTCCGAGTCCGGTTCAGGCGTATACGTACGATCCCTCTGGCACGTTCAGCGTGCCTGTTACATATGAGTGGAATATAACGGGAGAGCGGCAGATCACGAGTAATCTCCTTGCCCGAATTACCTATGTGGGCACTCATTCCAACCATTTGTTCGCAGCCGAAGAGCTCAACCCTGCAACCTATATCCCCGGCAGCACCCTCTCTACAGACCAGCGGCGTCGCTACCTGGGTTACACTACGATCACACAAACGTCAATGGTTGGCAACGATAACTACAACGCCTTCCAGATGACGCTGGAAGAGAAGGTCAGCCATGGACTGAATTTCATGGCGAACTATACCTTGTCACACTCGACAAATAGCCTCCCGCTGCAGAACGAAATCACTGACCAAAATACAGGCCAGTCCTATGTCTATCCGATCTATCAGCCCAACTTCAAGGCACTGGACATCGGTCCTCCGGATTTCGACCGCCTCAGCGTATTTTCCGGTTCATTTGTCTGGGTTCTGCCGAAGACAACGACGGCCAACATGCTGGTACGGCAACTGGTGAATGGCTGGCAGACAGCGGGAATCGTTCAGGTGGAAAGCGGATCTCCATTGACGATCGTCGCAGGCAAGGATATTTCGCAAACGAACATCAACCGGGACCGCGCGGTCTATAACGGAAATGCCTTTCAAGGGGCAGGGGCATGCAAAGCGGGAACTGCCTGTAAGAACTTTTTCAACCCGGCAGATTTCTCGATGCCGGCAACCGGCCAGTTTGGAAACGTTCAGAAAGGCCAATTTCGCGGACCAGGATACTTTGACTGGGACGCCAGCCTGATCCGGGACATTAGCGTGAGGGAACAATCATATTTCGAGTTTCGGGCAGAGTTCTTCAACGTTTTCAACCACACCAACTTCAATAATCCTGTTACATCCCTCAGTTCGGGAGACTTCGGAGGAATGACCGGAGCAGGGGGTCCGAGAATTGGACAGCTTTCGCTCAAACTTATTTTCTAACGACGAATACGCCATTGCGCTGAGGGGGAGAAACCGGAACATTCCGGCAAGATCGGTGAGATGTATCTGTTGTATCCGGATCGCCTCTTTGCGCCTTCAAGGGATATAAAGATTATGGCTTGTTAGCCAAGAAGGAGACTTATGCGCGGATTCCGCCGCCTTGGATGGATACAACTCGGAGTTTTTCTGTTGAGCTTATCGGCGTGGGGTGCTGCCCCCATCTCTCCAGCCGCCACACCGCCGTTTTTTAACGTAATGAACTACGGTGCGCACAACGATGGTTCTGCATCTTCCACGGAGGCTTTTCGGGCAGCGATTCAAGCCGCGAAACTGGCGGGCGGGGGTACGGTTTACGTGCCCGCGGGCAACTATGTCTCCGGTCCGATCGAACTGATCAGCAATCTTACGTTGTACATCGACGCCGGCGCCGCGATTCGGTTTCCCGCCACGCGGCTGCCCTTCACTCCGGGGCGTCAGCAGGGCGTTGAAGTTCCCACCCCGGTTCCTTTGATCGGTGGCCACGATCTTGAAAATGTCGCAGTCATCGGCCGCGGAGTCCTGATGAGCAGCAATGTCGATTGGCTCAAGCTGCATCCGCACATGGGGCGCGCGAACTCAAGCCCCGGGAGCGCCAATGGCCCCAACTGGGAGAGGCTGCTGCTGGACCTGAATGCGCACAAGCATATCTCGCAGGCGGAGTACGATGCAGCGGGCGCCGAGCTGCGCCCTTCGTTCGTCCGCTTTATGAACTGTAAGAACGTGCTCGTCGACGGCCTGCACTTTATCGGCTCGCCCATGTGGACCATTCACTTGCTCTATACGGAAAATGCGGTTGTCGAGAACCTTGTCATCGAAACCTACCCCGGAGTCCACACAGACGGTGTTGTGATCGATTCAAGCAGGTTCGTTAAGTTGGCCAACGACTACATCGACACCGGCGACGACGGCATCGTGATCAAGTCGGGCAAAGATGCTGACGGCCTGCGCGTGAATCGCCCCACCGAGAATGTTGCCATCACGAACTGTACTGTCCACCACGCGCACGGCGCGGTCACCATAGGCAGCGAGACCTCCGGTGGCGTACGCAACGTTGTCGCCAGCAATATTACCGCCGTCGATACCGAGAACGGGATTCGCATCAAGAGCGCGCGAGGCCGCGGTGGAGTGGTTCAGGATCTGCGCTTCGACAACTGGACCATGGAGAATGTGGGTGAAGCAATCACCATCAACAACTACTACTTGATGGAAGGCGAGACGCAGACCAGCAAGGAGCCGGTGTCGATTACCACGCCCATCTTTCGCAACATTGCCGTGAGTAACGTGACGGTGGACGGGGCCAAAGTGCTGATCGATGTGCTTGGTCTGCCGGAGATGCCGATTTCCAATGTAAACATCAACGACGTGATGGGTACGGGAAAGGAGGGTCTTCGCGCCGACTTCACCGACGGACTGGAACTGCACAACGTGCAGTTGAACACCGATGCCGGTGCGGCATTCCAGGCCAGGAACTCCACTAACCTGGAGTTGGACGAGGTGAGCACGCGCATGCCGCATGTGGGAACGCCCGTGATTCGTCTTGACAATACGCCGGGCGCGATCGTTCGGGAGAGCAAGGCCTATCCAGGGACGGATATATTTCTTGCTGCCGGTCCCGGAGAGCTGGAGGGACTGCAACTGGAAGGCAACCTGCTCAAGAATGCGCGCGTGGCGCAGGAGGAGACGCCGAACCCGGACAAAGACCAGATCCCGGAACAGCGCTCCAACCGCTGAGGGAGGGGGCGCTGCAACTCGAAAGGCTGACTGCTGACCATCATCCTTTCGAGTTGTGAGCCCAGATGGGCGGTAGGCGCTGCAACGCTGGGAGTTCGTGCCGAAGGCGTGTCCGTTATTTTCTTTTACAAAGAGGTGAGGTTTTTATGCGTCATGGTTTGTCAGGAGTTCTGGTGGCCTTGGCCTCCGTTATTGTGCCTGCAACCGCTTCCGCAAGCACCGTGGAAAAGATCAGGAATGACAAAGTATTGGCCGTGGAAGTCACTCTGGCGCCGGGCGAGTCGGAGGTCATGCCGGAACAGTACCCGAGCATGGTGGTTTACATGACGCCAGGGACCGCGGAACTTGCGGGTGCGGCCGGCACCAAGCAGCGGGAAGAGATCAAGGAAGGCGAGACGGTCTTCCAGGCGGCTCACTCAGGATCTATCACAAATGCAGGCGCCGCACCTCTGCATTACGCGCGCGTCGAATTCCTTACAGCCGGCCGGGACGTAACCTGGGGTATGACCGGGCTGCCGCCGAACTACAAGATGCTCATTGAAAATCGGTACGCGCGCGCCTACGACATCCGAATTGCCGCGCACAGCTTTGAGCAGCTGCATACGCACCATGATCGCGTCGTTGTCTCGCTCCAGGGCGCTAAGCTCGAACACCTTCTCCCCTCCGGCCAGAAGCAGCCGTCCACGCTCAAGACCGGCGAGATCGTCTGGCGGCTGGGCGCGACGCACGTCGGGCACAACCTGAGCAGCACCAATCTCTGGGTGATTGCTATCGAGCCGAAATAGGCTGGCGATGCCCCGAATGGCGTGCTTCTGTCTGACACCACACGGGCGCCGCAATCCTCAACGCGCCACAGTTCGGATTCGAAAGGAAATTCGAAATGAAGAAGTCGGCCACTAGCATCGCCGCATGGATCCTGAATTTTGGTCTTTTCGCAATTCTCCTGGCTGCTCAGGTTTCACCGGTACATGCTGCTGGGTCGGGGCGTGTGCTCTTCAACGTGGTCGATTATGGCGCGAAGAACGATGGGAGCGCGCTGTCTACGGAAGCATTCCGCAAAGCGATCGCGGCTGCGAAGGCCGCCGGGGGTGGAACCATCTATGTTCCACCCGGTCGATACAGGAGCGGTTCCATCGAGTTGTTCAGCAACATGACGCTGGACGTCGATGCGGGAGCCATCATCGACTTCCCTGTGGCGCAGCTCCCTCTTGAAAAGGTTCGTTACCTCGGGGTCGAAGCACTCGGCCCCGAGCCTTTGATTCAAGGAAGCAACGTAGAGAACGTGACCGTCACGGGGCACGGAATCCTGACCACCGGCCGCTTCGCAGATTGGGCAAAAGCCTACAGCCCTCCACCTGTCATCAAAAGCCCCGCGGATAACTCCAATGGCCCACACTGGGCTCATCTGCTTCAATTAATCGAGGCGGGCCAGCCTGTATCAGAAAAGGAAGCTCGCCAGGCCGCAGCCGAATTACGCCCGGACGTCATCTGCTTCAGGAATGCGAAAAACATTCTGGTGGAGAACGTCCGCATCGTCGGTGGGCCGGCGTTCGTAATCCATCTCTTGTACTCGGAACTCGCCACGGTCCGCAATGTCACGATTCAGGCAAACCCCGGTCCTCACGCTAATGGAATTGTGGTCGATTCAAGCCGTTTTGTCCGCATCTCCGATGATTACATCGATACGGGCGATGATGGAATCGTTATCAAGTCGGGAAAGGACGCAGACGGGCTGCGCGTCAACCGCCCGGCTGAAGATGTGACCATCACGAACTGCACGGTGCATCATGCCCACGGAGCCGTTGTGATTGGCAGTGAAACCTCGGGCAGCATCCGCAACATCGCCGCCAGCAATATCACCGCCGTCGATACCGAGAACGGGATTCGCATCAAGAGCCGGCGCGGCCGCGGTGGAGTCGTCGAGGACCTACGTTTCGACAACTTCACCATGGAAGATGTCGGAACAGGAATTGTGGTGACCAGCTACTACACCATGGGCGGCGAAGGAGCCACCGTCGCTGAACCCGTTTCGCGCCGGACACCGGTCTTTCGTAACATCGCCATCAGCAATGTCACTATCTCGCATGCCACTCGCCGGGCCGTCGATATTGAAGGGCTTCCCGAGATGCCGATTGCGGAATTGCGGTTGACAGATATCGTCGCTTCGGGAAGCGCCGGACTTGTTGCCAGCTACACGAACGCGCTTGGACTGTATCACGTCGAGGTCAACGCAGACTCAGGGCCAAGCTTCAAGATCGGCCATGCCGCGAACCTGCTGCTGGACGATATCAGTTCCAGCAAGCCCCTTGTTGGCGAACCGGTTTTGCGGCTCACCGCAAGTCCCGGTGCCATTCTGCGCGATAGCCGCGCCTTCACCGGAACCGGAACCTTCCTTTCCGTCGGGCCGGGAGAACTGAAATCAGATTATCTGTTCGGCAACCTGCTTGAGAATGCGCAAGCACCTTCCGAGGAGCGGTAACGGTGCCGGAGATCTCAGCAGGATCTGGCGTCTCTACTTCCGGCGTCGAAAACAATCAGGGGCATGCGGGACGCTTCCAGCAAAACGCAGCGATGTCCAGGCGGCAGTGGACAGTCGTTCTTCTGCTGGTTGTCTCCGTCGTCATTAATTATGTTGACCGGAGCAACCTGTCGATTGCCGCGCCGCTCGTCCAGCGGCAGTTTTCGCTCGCACCTCTGCAGATTGGTACGCTGCTGTCGGCGTTCTTCTGGACCTATTCACTGATGCAGATCTCGGGCGTCGCCGGTTGGCTTTCTGACCGGCTTCCGGTCGGATGGGTGATGTTGGGCGGCTACGCGTTGTGGTCCTGCGCTACCTTGCTGATCGGCATCAGCTCCAGCTTTGCAATGCTGTTCATGACGCTGCTGTTGCTCGGCATCGGCGAGTCGGTAGCCTACCCCTGCTACTCACGTATCTTTGCCGAACTGCCGCAGCAGAAGCGCGGGCAGGCCAATGCGTACATCGACGCCGGAACTAAGCTAGGGCCGGCCGCGGGTGCATTCGCCGGCGGATTGATCCTGGTGCACGTGGGCTGGCGGATGCTATTCATCTTGCTGGGCGCCGGCGGTCTGGTGTGGATCTTCCCCTGGCTCTGCGCGATGCCGCGCCCAAAGCCCCAAAGCCAATCCGAAGTCGCCCCGTCTCTTCCCTCTTTCGGCCGCCTTCTGCGCGTCCAATCCGCGTGGGGAACCTTTCTCGGGCATTTTTGCGGCAACTACTTCTTCTATTTCCTGCTCTCCTGGCTGCCCATCTACTTTGTCTGCGAAGAGAAGATGACGGTCGCCGCAATGTCGCGTGCCGCTTCCACCGTCTATCTTCTAATTGCCTTGTCCACCATTGCCGCCGGCTGGATCTCGGACCGCCTGATCGCAGGAGGGCTTTCGCCCACGCGCGTCCGCCGCACGATTGTCGTCAGCGGTCTTATGGTGGCGTCGAGCCTCTCGGCGCTGGCCTTCATTCAGGGCAGTCCCGTTTTGTCGCGCACGATTATGATCGTGGCCTCAATTGGCTACGGCGTGCAAGCCTCCAACCACTGGGCCATCAGCCAGACTCTGGCCGGGCCGCAGATGGCGGGGCGCTGGACCAGCCTGCAGAACGGCATTGCCAATCTGGCTGGCATCGTCGCTCCCTGGTTCGCAGGATTGGTCGTTCAGCTTACAGGAACTTCGCGTTTGACCTTTCTGGCCACCGGGATGGTCGCTCTTGCTGGGTCCATCATTTGGGCAACTCTGGTGCCATGCGTGGAGCCGATCATGTGGGAACCGAAGCAGCGGCCGGAGGTGCGAGACAGCAAGGCTACTACGATCGTGTGAAAGGAACGCTTCTTCACGGCATGCAAACTGGTGCTCAAGACTCTCTATGAACCCACAGCTTCAATGGCTTGCATGGTCAGGAAAGTGGTTTTTCGGGATCTGGGTTTTGGGCAGCGTTCAGAAAGGAGGATGCGGGTAGTGTCGTCAACGCCAGTGGACGGAGGGAGCTTGTTGCGATTGTGAAGAGGAGGCTCTGTGGCAATAGGACGGCTCCAGGATCTGTATGCCCCACCCGGAATTGGTTTCAGGTCGGTCTCTGCTTGAGGTCAGATCAACTTGAAGTCGCTGCTTCCTGGGGACAGCAATCCTGGAGCCGCTGTAGCTACGACCATGTCACCGGCCCGGGATTGAACAGCGCCGGTTCATAGTGCAATCCCCAATGGTCGGCTCAGGTCTTCTTTCGGCCGCTGGCCACGTTGAAGATCAGCACAGCTCTCCTTTTCCGGCCCAACCCCGATCATCTACAAGACTCCACTCCGGATTCGGCATAATCTCCCACTCGGTTCCGGAATCGCTGTCCTTGACGGTTCAGGTTGGCCGGTTCGAAGGCCTATACTTCTTTGTGGCTATTTCACCTCATTGTAAGGGAGCAATTTCTATGTCTTCCGCCGCTGTTCAATATGCCCGCCAAAACCACACCCGCTTTCTGGATGAACTGAAAGCGCTGCTGCGCATTCCTTCGATCTCCACATTGCCCGAGAACAAGGACGATTGCCGTAAGGCCGCCGAGACGCTGCGCAACGAACTGACGCGCATCGGAATGGAGAATGCCCGTCTGATCGAATCCGAGGGACATCCGCTGGTCTATGCCGACTGGTTGCACGCGGCCGGAAAGCCGACGGTGCTCATCTACGGCCATTACGACGTACAGCCGTCCGATCCGCTCGATGAATGGCTTGCGCCGCCCTTTGAGCCTGTCGAGCGCGATGGCAATCTCTACGCCCGCGGCGCGGCCGACGACAAGGGCCAGGTGGTCGCTCAGATCAAGGCGCTTGAATCGTTGATGGCCGCCAATGGCAAGCTGCCGATCAATGTCCGAGTGCTCTTCGAGGGTGAGGAAGAGGTCGGCGGCGAGACAATCGCAAACTACGTTGCCTCGAAACCCGCGGATCTGAAGGCCGACTTTGCGCTGGTCTCCGACACGGAGCTGTTTGCGCCCGGACTGCCGACGCTCTGCGTGGGCCTGCGCGGCATGATCTACACCGAGCTCGAAGTGCGCGGCGCCAAGACCGATCTGCACTCCGGCATGTACGGAGGGGCGGCGCCCAATCCTTTCGTCTCGCTCTGCCAGATTATTGCCAGGCTCAAGGACGAGAACGAGCACATCCTCATCCCTGGATTCTATGACGACGTTGTTCCGCCCAGCCCGGAAGAGCTGGCCGCGTGGCGCAGCCTGCCCTTCGATGAGGAAGAGTACCGTAAAAAGGAGGTTGGCTCCAGGCAACTGGTCGGCGAACCTGGACTGAGCGTTCTGGAACGTACCTGGGCGCGGCCCACGCTCGATGTGCACGGTATGCCCGGCGGCTTCACAGGCGCAGGCGCGAAGACCGTCATCCCCGCCAAGGCGATGGCCAAAGTCTCCATGCGTCTGGTTCCCAACATGACTCCGGCCAGAGCCTTCGAACTCTATCAAAGCTATGTCCAGAAGATCGCCCCGGCGGGCGTGGATGTCGAAGTGCGGCTGATTCACGCCGGGGACGCCTGCATTGTCGCCGTCAATAATCGCTACATCCAGGCCGCCACACATGCCCTCCATGAGGTGTGGGGCAAGGATACGGTTTTCATCCGCTCCGGCGGCTCCATCCCCATCGTCGGCGACTTCGACCGCCACCTGGGTCTGCCCAGCGTGATGATGGGCTTTGGATTGCCTGACGACAACATCCACGCACCCAACGAGAAGTTCAACCTGAAGAACTTCGAGCTTGGCATCGAGTCAGTCATTCGTTTCCTTGAAGAAGTTGGCAGCTAAAACTGTCCAGTCTCCCGCAAGTAACCCGGTGCCCACATCCTTTTGCCCGATTTTTGGGCAAAAGGATGGGACGCCGCAATTCCCCCAGCGCCGTGCAGCGATGAACATGCGTACCGCATCGGAACCCGACAGCGCCGGTTTTGTCCTTGCAGGCGGCCAATCCAGCCGCATGGGGCGTGACAAGGCCCTCCTGGAGTTTGCCGGCCGGCCTCTGGTGGAGCGTGCTCTTGCGATTCTTCAGCAAGCAGGTCTCCCGGCGAAGATCGCCGGCGCCGTCCCATCTGCCCGCGCGTCTCTTGAAGCCTATGCGCCCATCGTCGAGGACGCGACACCCGGCCTCGGTCCGCTCTCCGGCATCTGCGCCGCGCTGGCCACCACATCTGCGCGCCACGCTGTCTTCCTGCCCGTGGACCTGCCTCTTCTGCCGCCCTCGCTACTGGTTTTTCTGCTCCGTCATGCGCAGATGACTGGCGCTGCTGTCACCATCCCCTCGCTTTCCGGGTTCATGCAGACCTTTCCATCCGTCATTGATCGCGCTGCGTTACCTGCGCTCCAGAACGCGCTCGGCTCCGGTCGCTACGGCTGCTATGCCGCGTTCAAAGCGGCTGCTGCGGCACTGGGACGGCCCCTCGCCAGTGTTGCCGTTGAGATCCTTGCCCAATCCGGTCAGGTCTCGGACCCACGCGGTTTGCCTGCGATTCGCTGGTTTCTCAACCTGAACGCGCCGGACGATCTCGTGTGCGCCGATGCACTGCAAAGCGTGCATGATTGATCGGGCAAGGGAAGACGGCTTCCGTGCTCAATCGCTTTTCGCATCCTTTGCGAAAGTGAGTAGATGGCCACGGCACTTCATTTGCCGGAATATGGAGGACTGCAAGATGAAGGGAACACCTGCGAAGAAGGAACAACCGCAGATCCTTCGACTCGTTCGCCTGCGGCGAACTCACGCAGGATGACAGTGTGCCATTATTTTTGCAGCGGTCAATCGCAGCGCCATATCTTGCACAGCGCCATATCTTGCCTGCCGCATCGCGTAATCTGTTCTAGAAAGCTATGGCCGACGCTGCTTCCCAACCCGAGCCGTTCGAACCGCTGGAGGCTGAACTTGAGGCCCTGGCCGGCCCAAACGAACAGGAGGCGTCGCTCGCCGAACGGCCCAATGCCGCGGCTGCGCCCATTATCGAATTCCGTAATGTCGCGATCTCTTTCGACGGCCGTTCCGTGCTCGACAACGTGAGCTTTTCTGTCCATCGCGGTGAGACTCTATGCATTCTCGGCCGCAGCGGGGTTGGCAAATCCGTCTCGTTGCGCATGATCATGGGCTTTCTCAAACCCGATTCAGGTTCGATTCAAGTGGACGGTCAGGAGATTACGGGCCTCGACGAAGAGGGTATGCGAGCCATCCGCAAGCGCGTGACCATGGTCTTCCAGAATGGCGCCTTGTTCGACTCGCTCAGCGTGCGCGAGAACATTGCCTTCCCCCTGCGCGAGCGCGGCGGTCTCGACGACGACCAGATCGACCAGATTGTCGACCAGCTGATCGGTCTCGTTGGCGCCGAGGATGTGACTGAGTCTCTGCCGGCGAGCTTGTCCACCGGGCGCAAGCGGGCGGTAGCCATGGCGCGAGCCCTCGCTGCGCAGCCCGAAGTTGTCCTCTATGACGAGCCCACCACGATGGTCGATTCCCTGATCGCGCGCCGTTTGGGCGGGCTCATTCAGCGCCTCAAGCATCAGCTGGGTTTTACCAGCATTGTGGTTACTCACGACACCCGCTTTGCCAGCCAGCTGGCCGATACCGTCCTCTTTTTACATAAGGGAAGGGCGCTATTCTTTGGACCGCTTAAGGATTTTCTTGCTTCGAAGGATCCCGATATTCATCGTTTTTTGACCTTGGATGCCTATCTATTGCCCTCAGAATAAAGGTGTTATTGTTTTTCCGATCTCGGTACGCTAAGATGCATCTGAAGAAAGAACAAAAGCTTTCCTTGACCGTTCCGTAACCATGTAGTGACTCTCAGTAGTAATCCATCGGCAATGTAATTTCCTTGCAGCCCTGGACTTTATTAGGCGAAGCTTGAAACAACACATGCGTTTGCATTGTGTTGAGCTGGTACGGACAACAAATTCAGCGGTTCAGCACTCTATGCTCTCAGAAGCAGTCTCAGGTTGTTGAGCCGTTCGCATAAATTGGACTCTTGTGCCGCTTTCATTCTGCACTTCGGGTGTTTTGGGGATACCGAACGCCCTTGGCCGAGTTCCGCTGGCATCAGCCCGCTCATGAGGCGCTACTGGAAGTTTGAGGGATCAAGTTTCTTCTATGGCGACTTCGGATTTTTGGCAAAGGCTTTCATCATCCCTGGCTTTACCGGCCGAATGGGAATCCGGCACGCCATATCCCTCTACGCGAAGTTCTCGCGGGACCACCAGGCTTTGGATGTTCCTCGATGTTGTGACGGTCTTGATTGCCGCCGCCGCCGCCACCATCATCGAGTTCCACACCACTCCGCTCAACGGAGCCAGAGGATTCTGGCAGGGAACGCTTTTCTTTGGCCGTTCCATGTGGATTTTGCTCGCCTTCTTGTGCGGTTTCACCTTCACGCTGATTGCAATCAGTAGCCGCATGCAGTTGTACACCCCGGCGCGCCTGACAAACTTCCTGCACGAACAAAGGCGCAGCGCGCAGGCATGCTTCATGTCGGGCATGCTGCTCACCGGCGTGCTCTACCTTGTGCGCGCCCTTTACATTCCGCGCAGTATCGTGATCCTTACGGTGCTGCTGGTGACCGTAGCCCTCGGTCTGCGCCGGCTCATCTACCGCGTGCTCCTCTATCGGCGTTACGACCGCGGCGTCGACACGCGCAACGTGCTCATCGTGGGGACCAGCCCGGAGGCGCAAGCCCTGCGCCATCATATCGACAGCATCAAGCACCTGGGATACACGTTCAAGGGCTTTATCGAATTGCCCGGCTCAGCCTACCGCCCGCCGGCCATCTCCGGCGATGTCGTCGGTACCCTCGATGCGCTTTTCCAGAACACGCGCAAGCACTTCGTCGATGAGATCTTCTTCACCACGCCGTGCGAACGCCGGATCGTTCAGGACGTGCTCAATCAAGCGCGTGCTCATGGAGTGGATCTGCGTGTGGTTCCCGATCTATACGACGGCATCGGCTGGAATAGCCCCATCGAGTACATTGGCCAATTTCCCACCATGCCGCTGCATCGCGGCGAAGTTCCCGAGTTGGGCCTCCTCTTTAAACGTGTCTTTGATACAGTCTTTTCCGCTTTGGCGCTGATCGTTCTTTTGCCGCTGCTCCTGGCGGTTGCCATCGCCGTCAAGCTCGATTCGCCAGGGCCGGTTTTCTATACATCGGAGCGCATCGGCAAGAAAGGCCTGGTCTTCCGCTGTTACAAATTCCGCACCATGGTCCGCGATGCCGACAAGCACCGCGCCGAAATTTTGCATATGAACGAGCGCGACGGCGTACTCTTCAAAGTCGCAAATGATCCGCGCATTACAAGCCTCGGAAGGTTTCTGCGCAAGTACTCCCTCGACGAACTGCCGCAGTTCTTCAATGTTCTGCGCGGCGATATGAGTATCGTCGGTCCCCGTCCGCCATTGGCAGGCGAGGTGAGCAAGTATGAACTGAGTCACCTGCGCCGGCTTGATGTCACGCCCGGCATCACCGGCCTCTGGCAGGTGCAGGGCCGCCAGGATCCATCCTTTGCCAGCTACGTCTCTCTCGACGTCACTTACATCGACAACTGGAGCATCTGGCTGGACTTCAAAATCATCCTGCGAACGATTGGCGTGGTCGTCGCCGGCACCGGCACATAAACCGGCTCGCGCGACTTGTTGTTCCGGGCAGCGCCGGTTCATTGCGGCAGCGATTCACGGAACATCAATGCAGGACGCCTGATTCAGGCGGAGATTTTTCCTTGAGGCTGTTTTGGGTGATCCAGGTTGCCCTCGGGCTTCGATTTTCGCCGCACTCCCAGGTTGCTGATCGCGTAATCGACATAAGGCGGCTTGAGTTCGGGAACGATTCCCAGGAATCGGCAGGTCGCTACCACCTGGTCGACGATGAAGCGCGGCTGGTAGCCGGCGAGAGCGAGTCCCATCTCTTCCTTCACCATGTACACGATGAAATGGAACACATCTTCGTGCAGTTTCAGTCCCTGCCGTGCGCACTCCCTCTCAAGAATGTTCCGGAATTGGGCCAAATCCGGCGGGCCTACCTCGATCTTGTAAGGAAGTCGGCGCAGGAAGGCGGGATCCATCAGGTCTTCCGGCTCTAGGTTGGTGGAAAAGATCACCAGTTCCTCAAACGGGATGGCGATGGTCTTGCCGTTGTGCAGCCGGAGATAATCGACGCGACTTTCCAGCGGCACAATCCAGCGATTCAGCAGATTGGTCGGGCTCACGAGCTGACGGCCGAAATCGTCGATAAAGAAGCAGCCGCCCAGCGCCTTCATGTGCATTGGCGCCTCGTAGTAGTGCCCCGCGAGGTCGTAGCGCAGGTCCAGCATCTCCAGCGTCAGTTCGCCGCCCGTGACCACGAACGGTCTGCGGCATGTTACCCAGCGCGCGTCGTAGGTCTCGCGCCGGATGAACGATGGGCTGTCGTCTATTTCGCTGGGCAAGACCGGGTTGATCGAAATGTGAATGCTGGGATCGTGGAAACGGATGATCTGGCCTTCCACCATGACGGCGTATGGCACATAGATTACGTCGTGAAACACGCTGCTGAAACTGATCGCGACTGAACTCTTGCCGTTCCCCGGCGGACCGTAGAGCAGAATCGCGCGACCCGAGTTCAACGCCGGTCCGGTTTGCTCCACAATGCTGTCGGCCAATGTGAGTGCGCTGAGCGCCTTTATGATCCGTTCTTTGGAGACCCGCTCATTGGTCGGCTTTTGCAGAAGCACCCGGTCGGTGAAAGCCTTGAGCGTCACAGGCGCCGGGCCAATGTAGCCGGACCGTTCAATTGCTTCCTGCGCCCACCGCCGGCCCTCTTCCGTCATGGCATAGGTAATGCCGACCGGGCTGTCTGAGTTCCGCGAGCCCAGCGTATAAATGAATCCCCGTTCAATGGCGAGTTGCGTCAGATCGATCACCATCGGCAACGGCAGCTTGATGGCGTCTGTGAACTGCGGGATCGTGCTTAGCCCGAAGGAATACACGATCTTGATGAGAAGACTCAGCAGCTCGGACTCCTCGATGCCGGTCTCCTCGACGTCTCTGGGTTCCTGGGGAATGCGGTGGAGAAACCCATCCAGCGCCTCCCGCTCGATGACGCCCAGAGATACCAGGTTGTCGCCCAGGCGCCCGCCGTGTACCTTCAGGCGCTCCACTGCGTTTGCCACGTCTTTTTCCGTGACCAAACCAGCCCGGATGAGCAGGTCGCCCAATCGCATCTGAGAGTCGATGGTGTCCTCCCCGGCAATCTTGCTGCCCATTGAAATTCTGTTCCCAGCCCTTTGCTGTCAAACGCTCGCACCTTTGAAGAGGCGTCAGGCCCCGCATCCGCAAGCTGCGTTTTCCAGCACACTCAAGTGTAAGGTGCAATTTACGGCCGCAGGGTACCTCTTTTGTGGGCCGGGGTTACCAAAAGGTTTCCATCTGCTCCTGTGCAATTGCCGAGCTAGCCCTAAACCGCCTGCATCCCCGCGATTTAAACTAGATGGGTGAAGATTGCGCTGGCTCAGATCGACCCCACAGTCGGTGACTTTTCCGGGAACATTGAGAAGATCGTCGACGCCAGCCGCCGTGCTGCGGAGCAGGGTGCGCGCCTGACCGTCTTCTCCGAACTTGCCATATGCGGCTACCCGCCGGCAGACTTCCTGGAGAAGCCAGGCTTCCTCATTCGCTGCCGATCTGCGATTGACGAGATCGCCGCAGCCACACGCGATCTGCCCACGGCCATTCTCGCTGGCGTTGCCTTGCCCGCCAACGGCAACGACGGAGAGTGCGGGGCCTCCGCAACAATGTCTTCGCCGGTAGGGTGCAAACCGGCCTTCAACGCCGCCGTCCTTCTCGACAAGGGGCAATTGCTTCTTGAGCAGCACAAGCGGCTTCTGCCCTTTTACGATGTCTTCGACGAGCAGCGATACTTCCTGCCGGCCGATGCGCAGAAGGTTGTCGAACTGGACGGACTGCGCCTGGCCGTCACCATTTGCGAAGACGCCTGGAACGACAAGAACTTCTGGCCTCGCCGGCTTTACACCGTCGATCCGATGGAAGAGCTGATGCGCCAGGAGCCGGCTCTGCACATCAATCTTTCCTCATCGCCCTTCTGGTACTCCAAGCGCGCCATCCGCCGCCAGATGCTGGCCGCTATCGCCCGCCGCGACGGCATTCCCGTGCTCATGTGTAACCAGGTGGGAGGCAACGACAGTCTCATCTTCGACGGATCGTCCCTTGCGCTCAACGCCCGCGGCGAAGTCATCGCCCAGGCCGCATCCTTCGCTGAAGATCTGGTTGTCGTCGATCCCTTCCATGCCGCGCCGGTTCCGATTCCAGCAGACGACGATACCGAGGCCGGTTATCGCGCCCTGGTGCTCGGCACGCGCGACTACGTGCGCAAGTGCGGCTTTAGCAAGGCCATCGTGGGTTTGAGCGGCGGCATTGACTCAGCGCTCGTTGCCGCCATCGCCACCGACGCTCTCGGCGCCGAAAATGTCGTCGGCATCGGCATGCCCAGCCCGTATTCTTCCGCCGGCTCGATCGACGACAGCCGTCAGCTCGCCGCCAACCTTGGCATCCGCTTTGAAACCATCTCCATCCGCTCGCTGTTTGCCGAGTTCAAGCAGGCCCTCGATCCGCTCTTCCACGGCATGAAGGAAGACCTCGCCGAGGAAAACATCCAGCCGCGCATTCGCGGCACGCTCCTCATGGCACTCTCGAACAAGCTAGGCGCCCTGGTGCTCACCACCGGCAACAAGTCCGAGATGGCCGTGGGATACTGCACACTCTACGGCGACATGGTGGGCGCTCTCGCTGTCATTGGCGACGTCGTCAAGACGCGAGTCTACGCTATTTGCAACTGGCTCAACCGAAGCCAGGAAAAAATCCCCGCCGCCATCCTCACCAAGCCGCCCTCCGCCGAGTTGCGACCCGGCCAGATGGATACCGATTCACTCCCGCCCTACGATGTGCTCGATCCCATCGTTGAGGCTTACGTGGAGCGATACGAAACGCCGGAACACATCGCCGCAGAGCACGGATTCCCGCTCGATCTCGTCCGGCAAACCGTGCGTCTGATCGAGCGCTCTGAGTACAAGCGCCAGCAGGCTGCCCCGGTCCTCAAAGTCACCGCCAAATCCTTCGGCATGGGCCGCCGCTTTCCCATCGCAGTCAAAGTCCAGGTGTAACAACTGGGAACAGAAAGAGCCGACCGTTCGCAGGCTGTTGCCCTGCCCGCAATCCCTGACCTCCGCCAGATGCCAACCCCGCGTTATAAGCTATTGTGAGGGAGTTTTCCCGAGCTTAAGGAGAACAGCTTGATTCGTCCGTATGCCCGTTTGTTCTGCGCCGTTGCGCCAATCGTCCTCTTCGCCCCGGTCTTCCAGGCCGCCGCCCAGCAGCATGTGCCGCCCGCGCCGGCTTCCAGCGGCCAGCAGGCCCCCGCCGGGCCTGCGACGCCCGCTGCCACGCTTGCTGCCCCGGCTCCGACGGCCGCGCCCATGTTTCCCAAGCCCAACCCGGCGAATTTTACCGCCGCCGTGCCCACCAAAGAAACCGTCGATGCATTTCTCAATGCGAACTGGGGCTACGATGAAAATCGCGTCTGGCAGGTCGAAGCCATCCTCAAGACTCCCATCGATGGCGTCAGCAAAGTGATCGTCTACATTGGAGACAAGACGGGCCAGCAAAAACCCGCGGCGTTCGCATTCTTTGCCATGCCCGACGGCAAGCACATCATCGCCGCAAACAATATCATGAGCTTTGGCGATCATCCCTTTGCCGATGCCCGCGCGACACTCCAGCAACGCGCCGACGGCCCTTACCGCGGCTCTGCCTCGAAGGATCTTGAGATTGTGGAGTTTGCCGACTTCCAGTGCCCGCACTGCAAGGCGGCGCAGGCCGACATGGACCAGCTCGTCACGGATTTTCCCAAGGCGCGCATTGTGTTTCAGATCTTCCCCATCGCGGCCATCCATCCGCAGTCGCTCCGGGCCGCCGAGTACGGCGTCTGCGTGAACAAACTCGGCGGCAGCGCCGCCTTCTTCCAGTACGCCGCATCTGTCTTCAATGGCCAGGATGGGCTCGCGACTCCCGACGGCGCCACGCTGACCCTCAACAGCGCGATTGTCAAAGCTGGCCTCGATCCGGCCAAGGTCTCTGCCTGCTCCGCTGGGCCTGACGTGAAAGCAACCGTGGATCAATCGCTCAAGCTGGCCTCCGACCTCGGCATCAATGAGGTTCCCACCCTCGTGATCAACGGACGCGAAATTCCCATCGGCGCGGTCCCCTACTCCGTCCTGAAGAAAATTGTCGATTTTCAAGCCAAGCTTGACGGAGTGCCGCTCCAATAGTCGATTGTCACTCTACCGCGTCCCATCCTTTTCCGCTTTGGCGGAAATGGATGGGAGATCGTGCAGCAATTGAATTGCCG
>JAJYFA010000048.1 GCA_021790995.1 Acidobacteriota bacterium | reverse complement strand
GAACGGCAAGCGCATTCTGATTCGTGGCGGAGGCTGGGCGCAGGATATGATGCTGCGCCCCGACTCGACTCGTCTGCGCGAACAGTTCCGCATGGTGCGCGACATGCACCTGAACGCCATTCGCATCGAAGGCAAGCTGGATACCGATGAGTTTTTCCGCCTGGCCGACCAGCAGGGCATTCTGATCCTCGCAGGCTGGTGCTGCTGCGACCATTGGGAACGATGGGAGACATGGAAACCACGCGATCTCGAGATTGCCACCGCCTCACTGCGCTCGCAGATGCTGCGGCTGCGCTCGCACCCGAGCCTCCTGGTCTGGCTCAACGGCAGCGATCATGCGCCGCCGCCGAATGTGGAGCGCGCCTACCTCGGCGTGGAAGCTCAGACACACTGGCCGAACCCGTTGCTGGCCGCGGCTTCGGCCAATGATACTCCGGACTCCGGCCCAACGGGCGTCAAGATGACGGGGCCCTACGACTATGTGGAACCGAGCTATTGGTACCTCGATCGCGTGCATGGAGGCGCTTTCGGCTTCAACACTGAAACCAGCCCCGGCCCGGCGATTCCCTCGCTCGCCAGCCGCAAGAAGTTTTTGTCCGATCCTGAGGCGTGGCCGCCAACAGCCGACTGGGTACTGCACGACGGAGGCGGAGAATTCGCCTCACTGAAGGCATTCGACGCGGCCATGACGGCCATCTACGCCAAGCCAACCTCGGCCGCCGATTATGAGCGTATGGCGCAAACCATGAGTTATGACGCTGAACGCGCCATGTTCGAAGCATACAGCAGGAACAAGTACGTCTCGACCGGTGTCGTGCAATGGATGCTGAATAACGCGTGGCCCTCGCTGATCTGGCATCTTTACGACTACTATCTCGACGCGGGCGGCGGATATTTTGGAGCCAAAAAGGCCTGCGAGCCGATGCACATTCAGTACTCGTACGACGATCGTTCGATCGTCGTTGTCAACAGCACCTACTCTCGCGTGCGCGGACTTCATGCCAGCGTCCAGGTTCACGGCATCAAGTGGAACGACCTGTACGACGCACAGGCCGTTGTCGACGCCGGCGCCGACAGCGCGCAGCGCGTCTTCGAAATTCCCAATGCGCTCTATGCCAGCGGCGAGCGCATCTTCTTTATCGATCTGAAGCTCACCGACAACGCAGGCCACTTGCTCAGCCGCAACTTCTATTGGGTTCCGGGAACGCTCACTACGTTCGACTGGGAGAAGACCTGGTATACCTTCACGCCCGCCGAGCGATATGAAGACCTCAACGCGCTGACGCATCTTCCTGAAGCCGCAGTGACGGCGCACGCGGAGATCGCCGATTCGCCGCGGGGACGCGTTCTTCGGCTGCATCTCGACAACGCCTCGGCGGCGCTGGCCTTTCAGTTGCATGCCGCGATACGCACGCCGGGCGGCGGCCTCATAGCACCCGTTCTCTGGTCCGACAACTGGATCGAACTGGTTCCCGGCGAATCCACCACACTGACCGCACAGTTGCCGAAGGACTCCGGCAGCTCGCAGGTGGTGCAGATCGAGGGGTGGAACATGCCGCCGGCGACGATCGTTCCCGCTGGTGCGACCGCTGCGCGTAAGTGAGACAGATGGAAGCAGCATCAGGCGCGATACCAAAGGTAAAAATTCATGCGGGCAGAGACCTAGCCCCGCGCGATGCGGTCCAACTCATCGCCGTCCGCGGAAACCAGCGAGATATGGAGCGGCATCTGTCCGAGTGCGTGGCTGGAGCAGCTCAGGCACGGATCGAAGGTGCGCACCACGGCTTCCACACGGTTCAGAATCCCCTCGGTAAACTTGCCATCTCTGATGTAATTCCGTGCAACTTGCAGCACGCCGCGGTTCATGGCGTTGTTGTTCTGGCCGGTAGCAATCACCAGATTGCTCCAGATCATTTTGCCGTCATCGTCTACCTTGTAGTGATGGTGAAGGACTCCGCGCGGCGCCTCGGCCTGGCCCGCGCCTTCAAGGCGGTTGACCCCGGCTGTGGCGCGCACGTGGGTGTCGAGAATAAGCGGGTCGGTGAGGATCTCCTCGATCTTCTCGATGCCGTAAAGAATTTCGACCAGCCGCGCGTGATGATAGTGGAACGAGCTTGCCACTGGCCCAGCGGCTAACTGCTTGAATTCGAGGAGTTCCTTTTCAGCGCGCCGCGTCCCCATCTGCTTGACGATGTTCAGACGCGCCAGCGGACCGACGCGATAGCTTCCGTCGGGGTAGCCCAGTGGCTTGTAATAGGCGAATTTGGTGTAGCTGTATGGCTCGACGGCCTCGCCAATGACCTCAGTGAAGCGAGTCGCCGTCATGCCGTCTTCAATCGTTGCGCCATTGGCGTCGATCAGCCGCAGCGCGCCGTCGGTAAACGCAATCGACTCGTCCTCGTTGATCAGACTCAGGTAGTTCGACGGGAAGTTGGCGAAGACCTCAATCTCCTTCTTGAAGTTGTCCGCGATCTGTTTGTAGGCGTCGAGCGCCAGGCCGATACCGGCATAGGCTTCGGGGAGCATGGCCAGAATCTTGTCGCGTTTCTCTGCAGAAAGTGGTTCAGTGACGCCACCGGGCACAACCCATCCGGGATGTACGCGCTTGGAGCCGAGCAACTCGATCATGCTTTGCCCGAAGCGTCGCAGACCGACACCGGCGCGGCCGAGTTCGGGTTTAGCCGCGGCCAAGCCCAGAAGATTGCGCACCTTGGGGTCAGATTCCATGCCGAGCAGCAGATCGGGCGAAGCGAGATAGAAGAAACTGAGGGCGTGGGACTGCACCATCTGCGCCAGGTTCAACATGCGCCGCAACTGTGCCGCGGTGTGCGGAATGCGCACCGACATGATGGCCTCGCAGGCCTTGGCCGATGCGATCAGATGCGAGACCGGACAGATGCCGCAGATGCGCGCCATCAGGCTTGGCATTTCGTAGAAGGGACGGCCTTCGCTGAAGCGCTCGAAGCCGCGCACCTGCGTGACGTGGAAGTATGCGTTTTCCACCTTGCCCTGATCGTTGAGGTGGATTGTGATCTTGCCGTGACCTTCAAGGCGCGTTACCGGATCGATGGTGATGGTCTGGCTCATGCAAAGCTCCGAATTTGTTCGTTACCTTATGCTCCAAAACGGGTAAGCGCCGAAATGTCCAGCGGCCCGCCGTTGACCAACGCTTTGATTGCGGTGTAAAAAGTGTCGGCCGAAGGTGGGCAACCGGGCAGGAAAACGTCCACTTTGACGAACTGGTGGATGGGACGCACCACCTTGAGCAACTTCGGCACCACGATGCAGGGAATCTGGGGCTGCGCGCTTACGTTCTCGATGTAGGCGCGATCGAGAATCGCTTCTGGGCCAATGGAATTGCGCATCGACGGCACGTTGCCAGTGATGGCGCAGTCGCCCATCGCAACGAGCGTCTTCGAGTGGTCGCGAATTTTCTTGATCTTCTTCTCGTCGTCGACCGAGGCCACGGCGCCTTCGACCAGAGCGATGTCGACCTCCTCGGGAAACTCCTTGGCGTCGACGAGCGGGCTGTAAACCAGGTCGGCCACTTCGGCGAGTTCAAGCAGGCGCTCGTCCATATCGAGGAACGACATGTGGCAACCGGAACAGCCGTCAAGCCAGACCGTCGCAAGCTTCAGTTTGCTCATTGCGCCTCCCTCATCATGTTCAGGAACGGGAGAAAGTCGGGATATTTGGGGTGTTCAGATCCGATTTTGCTCTTGTCGAAGAGGGCGCCGGTGGGACAAACCTGCACGCATTTTCCGCAGCGGGTACAGGTGGACTTGCCCCACTCCTCGTGCAGGTCGGTGATGATCGTGCAATTGACGCCGCGCCCCATCACGTCCCACACATGCGCGCCCTCAATCTCTGCGCAGACGCGCACGCAGCGGGTACAGAGAATGCAGCGGTTGTGATCGGCGGTAAATCGCTCGTGCGAAGCGTCGACAGGGAGATCGGGATTGCGATAAGGCAAGCGTACGTGCGTAAGCCCCAACTCCTGGCCCAGGGACTGTAATTCACAATGGCCATTCGCGACGCAAACCGAACAGATGTGATTGCGTTCGGCGAACAGCAACTCGAGGATCGTCCGGCGATGTCTCGTGAGCCGCTCCGAATTGGTGCTGACTTCCATACCTTCCTGCACGGTGGTGACACAAGCAGGCGTCAGCTTGCTCGATCCCTTGATCTCAACAAGACAGAGGCGGCAGGCGCCTACATTGCTTAAGCCCTCCAGATAGCAAAGCGTGGGAATATGGATATCGTTCTCGCGTGCGACCTCCAGAATCGTCTGGCCGGCGTGCGCGCTTACTTCCTGCTCGTCGATGACCAGAATTTTGACTTCTGTTCCCACTTCGCTCATGCCAATACCTCCGCGGCCGCTTCCATGTTGCAGACGCCGGCCCGGCATCGCTTTTCGACGATGTGCTCAATGTACTCGTTGCGGAAATACTTCAGCGTACTCAGCACGGGATTGGGCGCCGTCTGCCCCAGCCCACACAGGCTCGTCTCCTTGACTGTGGAGCAAAGATCCTCGATCAGCGCCAGGTCATCCATGGTTCCCGCACCGGTGCAGATGCGCGTGAGCAGTGTGTGCATCTGCGCCGTGCCAGCGCGGCAGGGGACGCACTTGCCGCACGATTCGGTCATGCAGAACTCCATGAAGAACCGCGCCACGTTGACCATGCAGGAAGTATCGTCCATCACGATCATGCCGCCTGATCCCATGATGGAGCCGACGCTCTGCAGCGCATCGTAGCTGACGCCGATGTCGAGCATGGACTCGGGCAAACAGCCGCCGGAGGGTCCGCCGGTTTGCACCGCCTTGAACTTGTGACCGCCAGGCACGCCGCCGCCGATCACCTCGATGATCTCGCGGAGCTTGATCCCCATGGGGACTTCGACCAGGCCAGTATTGGTGATCTTGCCGGTAAGCGCAAAGACCTTGGTGCCCTTGCTGCGCGCCGAGCCTATGCCGGCGAACCAGCGGCTGCCCTTGCGAATGATGGGCGCGATGTTGGCAAAGGTTTCAACGTTGTTGATGAGGGTTGGCTTGCCCCAGAGCCCGCTCGACGCAGGATAGGGCGGGCGCGGCCTGGGTGTTCCGCGCCTGCCTTCGATCGATGCAATGAGCGCGGTCTCTTCGCCGCAAACGAAAGCGCCGGCGCCGAGGCGAATTTCCACATCGAAGTTGAAATGCGTATTGCCGATGTTATTGCCGAGAAGCCCGTGCCGCCGCGCATCACGCAGGCAGCTGGTCAACCGGCTCACCGCCAGCGGGTACTCGGCGCGCACGTAGATGTATCCCTTGCTCGCGCCCACCGCGTAGGCTGCGATGGCCATTCCTTCCAGTACGCGATGCGGATCGCTCTCCAGAACGCTGCGATCCATAAACGCGCCGGGGTCGCCTTCGTCGCCATTGCAGATCACATATTTCACGTCGCCCTTGGCCTTGGCCACCGTGCCCCACTTCAGGCCGGTCGGATAGCCGCCTCCGCCACGGCCGCGCAATCCGCTTTCGGTAATCTGGCGGACGACTCCCTGCGGCGTCATATCATTCAACGCCATCAACAAAGCGCGGTAGCCGTCGCTTGCGATGTAATCTTCAACGCGCTCCGGATCGATGCGTCCGGAGTTCTCCAGCACAATGTGCACCTGCTGATCGAAATGCTCGCGCAGATTGCATTGCAGCTCCTCTACCGGCTTATCGTCGAGACTCGCGGCGATCTTTTCGGCGTGGCTCGGGTTTACGTGCTGATAGAGCGATCCTTCGGGATCGACGAGCACCAGAGGTCCAGCCGCGCAAAGGCCCATGCAGCCAGTGCGGCGAACGTAGGCGTTCTTGCCCAGGGCCTGCAGGGCCTGGGCAATGGATTCCTTCACCCGATCCGAATGCTGGCTCAGGCAGCCCGTGCCGTGGCATACGTTGATTTCGTGCTCGAATTTCTCGCGCTCGCTGCGCGCCGACGCGGCAATCTGGTCCAGTTCCTCGATTGTCATTCCACGGCCCACCTTTCCAGTTGCGCCTGTACCTGCTCCGCACTCATCTGGCCGGAGAGCTCACCGTCGCAGAGCATCACCGGCGCGCGGCTGCAGGCGCCGACGCATCGTGCGATCATCAGGCTGATCTCGCCGTCCGCCGTGGTTTGACCCTGCTTGATGCCGAGTTTCCTTTCCGCCGCGGCAATCAGCTTGTCCGAACCTTTGATGTAGCAGGCGGTGCCGGCGCAGATGGTGATGGTGTGCTTGCCCGGCGGCTTGAGCGTGAAGTAGTGGTAGAAAGTAGCCACGCCGTACGCCTGGCTTAAGGGCACGCGGAGCGACTGAGCCACAAAGCGGATGGCATCGTCGTCCAGACAGCCAAACGACGACTGCACAGTATGCAGCGCTTCAATCAGCGCATGACGGGCATAGCCGTTCTTGCGCATCGTACCGTTCACGATCTTCCAACGGTTATCTTCACTAGGTAGCGGGGGTAGTGTGAATACTGGCACAATTCCTCCCTGATGGACACAATTAAGGAACCCAGTTGCGCGCCAAACGGCGATGCACAGGCCGTGGCGTTTACTTACATTCTTCTACGAGCTTCGACTTGCGCAGTCCGTGACAGCAGTCACCGTACCGCATGCCAACGCCTGTTTTGACAAGAGGTTATGCCGTTTCGTGAGTGAACTGGCTGACCTCCACGTTATCCACAAAGAGTTGTGTTCATGCACACGTAATCACAGCACGACACGGCGGTTCACGTATTGAAGATCACCCAGGATCATTCAATGTGGAAAACGCTTGTGTGTAGTATCGCACTGTGCGTGAGGACGCCTTAAGAAAACTTCGTCCCGCTATTTGGTCCCGCGAAGTTGCAGGTGATAGTCGCTGTAGTCGATGACGACCACGGTGCGGCCAAACAACGCACTGCTCGATTCGGCACGGGCGTGCATGGCCATGGCGAAGCCATCGATGTTCGCGTACCGGCGCATCATGTGCGTGGCGCCGGCGAAAACTGAAGGCTTCTTCGAGGCGACGCCATCGATCTGGACCAGCGTGCCGTCTTTCGCGTCTGCCCAAAGAGTTCCTGCGACCATGTTCGGCGCTGCTCTCCTGGGTCGAATGGTGAAAACGTAGCAGTTGCGCCCGTTGAGTTTCTGCGCTCCTCCGGGCTTTAACTCCATCACGTAATTCGCAGAGGTGAACCAGGATCCTTCAACCTTCCCAGGCTGGTTGATCGCTGTCTCATTGTCGATCAGCGGCTTCAACCCGAAGCGCAGAACAATACCCGACCCGCTCTCGGAAAGTAGCGTGTACTTCTTGCCCACGCCCTTCTGGTAACTGTCGCGCACCGTCATCTCCGCGACGGGGTGGGTCTCGTCGCTGCCGCGAAAGACAGAGTAGTGCTCAATGTCGGTAAAGCTGAAAACCTTGTCGACGCGCGTGGCGACGGCCTCATCGATCAGGTGAATCGCGGCGGCCTGATCCGGTGTCTGGGTGTGGACTGCCCGGATTCCTGCGATGATCAGCAGCGAAGCGGCGAACGAGGCGCGGATAATTGTGGTCCGTCTTCTATTGTCAGTGGTCTTCATGCACTCCTTTTGATTATGCGTCTTTCCCGGCGATTGTACAGACACCGAAGAACACGTGATGATACGCGGACGAACAGGAATGCGCAGGTTCTCATGCGCTATGCTGGGTTTCTGAGCGAGAAGACGGATTGACTCACGAATCGGCTCCAAAGCGAAAGCGGTACGAGGTGCGTGGCGTGGTGCAGGGCGTCGGCTTCAGACCGTTCGTCTACCGGATTGCGGTGGAAGAGGGGTTGGCTGGCTTCATTGGCAACGATACGGGCGGCGTAACGATTGAGGTTGAGGGGCCGGTTGAGCGGCTTGAAGCCTTTCGCCGGCGGTTGCAAGAGGAAGCGCCGCCGCTTGCGCGAATCGATTCGGTTGCAGTGTGTGAATTACAGGCCGGCGGCGATGCGGCGTTTCACATTATTGCCAGCGATGCTGCCGGCCAGGCGAGCACCGGAATTCCCGCTGACGCGGCAACCTGCGTGGATTGCCTGCGCGAACTTCTTGATCCCAGCGACAGGCGCTATCGCTATCCGTTCCTGAATTGCACGAACTGCGGGCCACGCTTCACCATCACGCACCGCATCCCCTACGACCGCCCGCAGACTTCGATGGCGCGCTTCAAGATGTGCGCGGCGTGCCAAGCGGAGTACGACGATCCGTCAAACCGGCGCTTTCACGCGCAACCAAACGCCTGCCCGGTGTGTGGGCCGAGGGTCTGGCTTGTCGCGCCGAACGGCGCGGAGATTCCAGCGGCCGATCCGGTGAAGGCGACAGTCGATCGCCTGATGGCCGGCGAGATCGTGGCCATCAAAGGCATCGGCGGCTTTCATCTCGCGGTGAATGCAGCGAATGAGGCCGCTGTGATGCGACTGCGCGAGCGCAAGCACCGCTATGGTAAGCCGCTGGCGGTGATGGTGCGCGATCTGGATGCTGCGCGGGCCATCTGTGAGTTCGTGGACGAAGAAGAATCGCTGCTCCAGACGGTTTCGCGGCCGATTGTTCTGGCGCGGCGGCGCGTTGAGCGCGGCATTGCCGATTGCGTGGCGCCCGGGATTCCATGGATCGGCGTCTATCTGCCCTACGCGCCGTTACAGCATCTGCTCTTTGTAGATGCGCGTGTAAAGGCGCTAGTCATGACCAGCGCCAACCTGAGCGAGGAGCCGATCGCGATCGACAACGATGAGGCGCTGGCGCGGCTCGGGAAGATTGCCGATGCGTTCTTGATGCACGACCGCGAGATTCTGCAGCGATGCGACGACTCTGTCATGGCGCTGGTCGATGGCGTTCCGCAACTGATTCGCCGCGCGCGCGGATTTGTGCCGCTCAGCGTACCACTGCCGATGAACGCGCCACCGCTGCTGGCCGTTGGCGGGCACCTGAAGAGCGTATTCGCTCTCACGCGCGGGCGGTTTGCCTACCAGAGCCAGCATCTTGGCGATCTCGAAAATATCACAGGTCTCGATTTTTTCCGCGAGGCGCTTGCGCACATGATGCAAACCTTCGAGATCGAACCTGAAGCGGTGGTCCACGATCTGCATCCCGGCTACTTATCCACGTCGTGGGCGAAAGAGTGGGCTGCAGAGCGTGGATTGCCACTCATCGCCGTGCAACATCACCACGCGCATATCGCCGGGTGCATGGCGGAACACGCGCTGGATGAGACGATCGGTCTGGCGCTCGATGGCACAGGCTACGGAACCGACGGCACGATCTGGGGTGGAGAAGTTCTGATTGCGCGGCCCGGAGGCTTCCAGCGATTCGCGCATCTGGAGCCGATTCCACTGCCCGGCGGCGACGCGGCTGTGAAAGAACCGTGGCGTGTGGCGTTCAGCGCTCTGCGAGCGGCAGGGATGGAGCCGGAGCAGGCTGCGCAGTTGGCCGGAGCGGAGCCGGAACAGGCACGCATCGTCGAGCGCATGATCGAGCGCAAGTTGAACGCGCCAATGACCTCAAGCCTGGGGCGGCTCTTTGATGCAGTCGCAGCAGTCGTGCTGGGACTGCGCGTTGTGGACTACGAAGCGCAGGCAGCGATTGAACTGGAGGGCTGCGCCGTGGACGAAGACGACGGGAAAGGCCGCAAAGAATATGCGCCCGAGCTGCGCGAAGGTGAAGAACATGGTGGTCCTCACGTGCTTCGGACCAACCACATGTGGGAGGCGCTGCTTGGCGATTTGCGATGTGGCGAAGACCCAAGGCGCATTGCTGCCCGCTTTCATGCCGGGGTGGCAGAGGGGATGATGAACGCCGCCGCCAGCGCCCGCATAGAAACAGGGATCAACCGCGTGGCTCTATCAGGCGGGTGTATGCACAATCGCCGTTTGGCGCGACTGCTGCGCGCAGTGCTGGAAGAAGAGGGCTTTCAGGTCTTTCAGCACAGCAAAGTAAGCCCCGGCGATGGCGGCTTGAGCTATGGGCAGGCCGCCATCGCCGCTGCGATCCTGAATCGTCGCTGATCGCGCTACAAGGTGATGACAACTTTTCCGATCTGCTGGTTGGACTCGAGGTATTTGTAGGCCTCGACCGTCTGGGCAAAGGGAAAGGTCCTGGCGATCTTTGGTGCAAACCGTCCGTCTGCCAGCCGTTCGTAGATGTAGCGCTTCGCCGTGGCGAGCAACTCGGGGTTGCCCGTGATCTCGATGAGAGTGTAGCCGCGCAGGCAGAGACCTTTGCTGAGAGCGTAGCGCAGTGGAAAAGGAGTCGGCTGCCCGGAGAGCAAACCATATTGAAAGATGATGCCGCCCTGGACAGCAGCTTGCGCCAGTTTCTCCACGAACGGTCCTCCAACGGGATCGAAGGTGAGCCTGACTCCCTCGCCTCCCGTGATCTCAGCGATGCGCTCGACGTAGTCTTCCTCCTGACTCGCGATGACCGAGTGCGCTCCCAATGAAAGCAGATCCGCTCTCTTGGCGCTCGTGCGCGTAACTGCGATCGCCGTGGCTCCGGCATCGTGCACAATCTGAATTGCGGCCAGGCCGACGCTTGACGAGGCTGCGGGAATCGCGACGAAGTCTCCCGGCTTCACCGCGCCATAGTGTACGAGCGCTCCCCAGGCCGTGAGGAACTGCATCCAGATGGAGGCGGCCTGAACGGGCGTGAGACCGGGCGGATATTCTCCGAGGGCGGCAGCAGGAACAATAGCCTCTTCACCCAGCGTGCCGTACCGATTCTGCGAAAAGCCGGGCACTGTCGCTACCTGTTTGCCCAGCCAGCTCTTGTCTACTCCTTCTCCGACGGCTTCGACGACACCCGCAACTTCGTAACCGATGCGCGAAGGCAGGTTCGGTCTTTCCAGATAGGAGCCACGGCAATAGAGCGCCTCTGCGCGATTCAGGCCCGATGCCTGAACCCTCAGCTTCACTTCACCCTTGCCTGGCGTCCGCGACGGTTCATCTTCGATGCGAAGCGCCTCTGGGCCGCCAAGTTCGTAAAAGCGTACAACTTTTGGCATGACATATCCTCCCCTCTTTCGATGCCCTGCGAAGATGTTCGATGCAAAGGAGCATCTGCGCTCTCGATGCCGCAAATCTTCTCACATCAAACCCCTGCAAAGAAACTCTCACCGCGGGTGTGGTAAGTCTGTGGCGCCAGAAGCAGTTCAGCCGGATAACCGCACCAGCTCCTGCGCCTCTTCCTTCGGGCCAAGGATCGACATGCGCGGAATGCGGCCGCGCACCATGGCGACTTCGTCGCAGCGGGCCAACCGCGGGCAGTTCTGGCAGTCCTTGAAGATCTTGTCGGGCAGCTCTGCCTTGTCTTCGACGGTGCGGAAGCCGTACTTGAAAAAGAAATCGGGAATGCGCGTGAAAAGACAAACGGACTGAATGCCGTGCGTCTCGGCCTCTTCGATGAGCGCCTTCAGGATGCCGCCACCTGCGCCCTGTCCCTTGGCTTCAGGCTTGACGACGATGGAGCGCACCTCGCAGAGATGCGGGCCGTAGAGGTGGAGCGCGCCACAGCCAAGAAAGACGCCGCCATCGGACTCGGCGACCGTGAAGTCGCGGATGTTTTCGCAGATCTCGGCGAAAGGGCGCTTGAGGAGCGTTCCGTCGCCGGAAAGTGAGTTGACAAGATCGTAGATGTTCGAGGCATCGTGCAGCAGGGCCTTACGCACAACCATCAGTGGCCTCCGTTGCGCCGAAGCTCACCAGGCCGTAGCGTGAGATCAGCGAATCTATTTGTTTTTGCGTTTCTTCAAGAGCGGCCTTCACGCGATGCCGCGCGGTACCGCCGATTACGTCATGGCAATCGAGCGTTGCCTCAAGGGTCACTGCGGCGTAAAAATCCTGGTCGAACTCCGCGCCGAACTGGCGCAGCTCATCAAGCGCGAGCGCATTGAGTTCGACGCCCTTGTCGAGCGCGTAGCGAACGGCGTTGCCGATCTTTTCGTGCGCGGTGCGGAAGGGCACGCCTTTGTGGACAAGATAGGTGGCCGCGGCCATGGCATTGAGAAAGCCCGTTTCGCACGCTGCGCGCATACGGTCTGTACGGAAGCGCAGGGCGCGTGTGAAAGCGGCAAGCAGGTAGAGCATTTCATGCACTTGCGACGTGGCTGCGAAAACGGGTTCCTGTGTCTCCTGCATGTCCTTGTTGTAGGCCATTGGCAGCCCTTTGAGCAGCATCGCAACTGTCTCGGCTGCGCCATGAATGCGCCCCGCCTTGCCGCGCACCAGTTCGGTCAAGTCCGGATTCTTCTTTTGCGGCATGGCGCTCGACCCGGTGGAAAAGGCCTCGGGCAGTTCGACAAATCCGAACTCCGCCGTGGCAAACAGCGTCATCTCTTCGGCAAAGCGGCTGGCATGGAGCGCGACCTGCGTGAGCGCCTGTAAATATTCGAGCACAAAATCACGGTCGCTGGTTGCGTCCATGCTGTTAGCTGTGGGAGCTGTAAAATTCAGCTCGCGCGCTGTGAGAGCGCGATCCAGCGGCAGGGTCGCGCCGGCCACCGCACCTGCTCCCAGCGGGCAGTAATCGAGGCGCTTCCAGCAGTCTTCCAGGCGCGACACGTCGCGCAGCAACATCTCCACATAAGCAAGCAGCCAGTGCGCGACGAGGACAGGCTCGGCGCGCTGCATATGAGTATAGGAGGGCATCACCGCGTCGCCCGCCGCGCGCGCCTGATCTACCAGTTGCCGCGCCCAAGCCGCCAGATGCCCCAGAATCCGCCGCCGGATGCTGAAGCGAATGTACAGACGCAGATCGGTTGCAATTTGCTCGTTGCGGCTGCGCGCGGTGTGCAGCTTCAGTCCCAGCGCGCCGATCGACTCAACCAGACGCCGCTCGACGAAGTGATGTATGTCCTCAGCCTCCGTGTCCTTGCAGACTTCCACGCCCTTGTCGGCATAGCGGTCGCCGATGGCGCGGAGGGCATCCGCAATGCGAACGAATTCGTCCTCCGTGAGGATGCCTGCGGCCTGTAGGGCAACCGCATGGGCGTGGCTCGCCGCCAGTTCCTGACAAAGCAGCCGGTAATCGAACGGCAGGGATCGCTGCCAGAAGTCGAAGGCGGCATCTGGGGCTGTGCGGAAACGGCCGGACCACATCTTAACGGGTTGTTGTTCGTTCGACATCGATTTCTCCAGGTATCGAATACTACTGCTCCTCTTTGGCGCTGTTCAGCCGGGGCATTTCGCTGCCTTTGCCGAGAGTGAGAAGACCGGTTGCCGCGTAGGTCAACAGCTTCTCGCGTGTATCGGCGATATCGAGATTGCGCATCGTGAGCTGGCCAATACGGTCGCGCGGAGAGAAAGCAGACTCGGTCTTCTCCATGCTAAGGCGCTCGGGATGGAAGGTGAGGTTGGGCGACTCGGTGTTGAGAATCGAGTAGTCGTTGCCGCGGCGCAGTTCCAGCTTGACCTCGCCTGTGACTGCTTTGGCGACCCAGCGCTGCGCGGATTCGCGGAGCATGATGGCCTGCGAGTCGAACCAGCGGCCCTGGTAGAGCAGGCGGCCCAGCTTGCGGCCGTTTTCGCGGTACTGCTCGATGGTGTCCTCGTTGTGAATACCGGTGATGAGGCGTTCGTAGGCGATGAAGAGCAGAGCGAGGCCAGGCGCCTCGTAGATGCCGCGGCTCTTGGCCTCAATGATACGGTTCTCAATCTGATCGCTCATCCCGAGACCGTGTCTTCCGCCAATGCGATTCGCTTCGAGTAGCAGTTCGACGGGGTCGTCGAAGTGGCGGCCGTTGAGTGCAACTGGAAAGCCCTCCTCAAAGCGGACCGTGACCTCCTCGTGCTGGACCTCGACATCGTCACGCCAGAAAGCCGCGCCCATGATGGGATCGACGATCCTGATGGAAGACGAAAGATGCTCCAGGTCTTTAGCTTCGTGCGTCGCGCCGAGAATGTTGGAGTCAGTGGAATAGGCCTTCTCGGCAGACATCTTGTAGGCGAATCCGGAGCGTTGCATGAAGGCAGACATCTCGGCGCGCCCGCCGAGCTCATCGATGAAGGCGGCGTCGAGCCAGGGCTTGTAGACCTGAAGGCTGGGATTGACGAGCAGACCGTAGCGGTAGAATCGCTCGATGTCGTTCCCCTTGAAGGTCGAGCCGTCGCCCCAGATGTGGACGTCATCTTCCTTCATGGCCGCGACCAACATGGTACCCGTGACAGCACGGCCGATGGGCGTGGTGTTGAAATAGGTGAGCCCCGCGGTCGAGATATGAAAAGCGCCTGCCTGCAGCGCAGCGATGCCTTCGCGAACCAGCGGACCGCGACAGTCGATGAGGCGCGCCTTTTCGGCGCCGTATTCGAGGGCCTTGCGCGGAATGGCTTCGTAGTCGGACTCGTCGGGCTGGCCGAGGTTGGCCGTGTAGGCGTAGGGGATGGCGCCCTTCTGCCGCATCCAGTGGAGAGCGGCGGAGGTGTCGAGCCCGCCAGAGAAGGCAATACCAACTTTCTGGCCGACGGGCAGGGATTCGAGAATAACGGACATGATTGGAACCTCGTGTTCAGCTTCTAGCCGCTAGCTCCTAGCTGCTAGCCAAACCGGCTTGCGGCGAACGATTGCACATAGACAAAAAAGCTGGCGGCTAGAAGCTAGGAGCTAAAAGCTTTCACGTTGGCCAATCCGCCGAGCAGCAGAAGCAGAAGCGCCTTCTGCGCGTGGAGGCGATTCTCGGCCTGCTCGAAAACGATGGACTGTGGCGAGTCGATGACCGCGTCGGTCACTTCCTCATTGCGCCGCGCGGGCAGGCAATGCATGAAGACCGCATGTGGCGCAGCTTTGCTCATGAGTGCCTCGTTCACCTGGAAAGGCCGGAAGATCGGCGCGCGCTTGGTTGACTCGTGCTCCATGCCCATGCTCACGCAAACGTCGGTGTAAACCGCGTCGGCGCTCTCCACGGCAGCCTGCGGATCCTGTAGTAAGCGAATTTCGCATCCGTTTGCCTCTGCAATTTCGCGCGCTTTGGTCACGATTTCGATGTCGGGCGAATAGCCGCGAGGCGTAGCCACAGTCACATTCGCGCCCAGTTGCGCGCCTGCCAGCATCAGCGAGTGGCAGACGTTGTTGCCGTCGCCTACGTAGGTGAAGTTGAGCCCGGTCGCTGTGCCGAAGTGCTCTTCAAGAGCCATGAAGTCAGCCAGCGCCTGGCACGGGTGCTCGAAGTCGGAGAGCGCGTTGATGACGGGCACTCTGGCGTTGGCGGCCATCTCGGTGATGGTGTCGTGCGCGTAGGTGCGCAGCACGATCACATCGACCCAGCGCTCCAGGTTGCGCGCCACATCGGCGATGGTTTCGCGCTCGCCGAGCGGCTGATTCGTCTGGTCGACGAAGATGGCGTTACCGCCCAGGGTGTTGATGCCGGTCTCAAAGGCGAGGCGCGTGCGCAGGCTGGCCTTCTCAAACATCAGCACCATCTGTTTGCCGTCGAGAGCGTGACGGTACTCGCGTGGATTGCCTTTTACGTCGTGGCCCAGCCTGAGAATGGCGCGCACTTCGCCGCTCGACAGATCGGCAATCGAGCACAGGTCCTCGCCGGCCATACGCGCCGCAGCGGCAAGAATATCGGGGTCTTTCTCAACGGGAACGGCAGTTCCCTTGCCTTCCATGGTGGCTCTGCTAGCCATTGTGCTTTCCTCCTGCGGGCGCGCTGTGCGCCGCGGTGTGTTCCTGAAAAATTTCGTCCAATGCGGCGATCGCCGTGTCGACGTGGCTGCGCTCGATAATGAACGGAGGCAGGAAGCGCAAGACGGTATCGCTGGTGCAATTGATGAGAATGCGGCGCTTGAGCATTTCGGCAACGGTGAGCTTGGCCAGATCGGCCGAATCGAGCTCGGCGGCAACCATCAGGCCCTTTCCGCGCACATCCACAATCGTGCCGTGCATTTCGGCGAGCGAGCGCAAGCGCCCCATAAAATAGTTGCCCACTTCGGTGTTGTGCGCAAGCAGGCCTTCTTTCTCGATGGTGTCGATGACGGCAATGCCCACCGCGCAAGCCAGCGGGCCGCCGCCGAAGGTGGTTCCGTGCATACCGGCGTGAATCGCGCGCGCAACCTCCTCCGTGCAGAGAACGGCGCCAAGAGGAATGCCGGCGGCAAGCGGCTTGGCGAGCGTCGTCACGTCGGGGCGGATGCCGTAGTGCTGATAGGCGCACCACTTTCCGGTGCGGCCCATGCCAGCCTGAATCTCGTCGACGATGAGCAACGCGCCGGTAGAGTTGGCCAAATCGCGAGCCTCGGAGAAAAACTCCTGCGTAAGCGGCCGGATGCCGCCTTCGCCCTGGATGGCTTCGACGAGAATAGCGCAGACTTCATTCGAAAACTTCGCGCGCAGATCGGCCACGTCGTTGAGGCGTACGAACTCGACTCCTGGCACAACGGGCGCAAACGGCTCGCGGTACTTTGCCTTATGCGTGGTCGACATGGAGCCAAAGGTGCGGCCGTGGAAGCTGTGTTCAAGGGCTAGAAACTTTGTGCCAATTCTTGCGCCTTCGCCACGCCGCAATCCCGCGTAGGCGCGCGCCAGCTTGAGCGCGCCTTCCCAGGCTTCTGTGCCGGTGTTCGAGAAAAAGACGCGATCGAGGCCAGTGCGCTCCGTGAGGCGGAGTGCAAGCTCGGCCTGCCCCTCGTGATAGTAGAGGTTCGAGGTGTGGATAAGGGCGCGGCTCTGGCGAGCGATCGTCTCAACGATTGCGGGGTGGTTATAGCCGAGCGCGTTGACGCCGATACCGCTGAGCAGATCGAGGTACTTTGTACCGTTCTCGTCAAACATGTAAGCGCCTTCGCCATCGACGAAGAGGATCGGATTCCGATCGTAGGTGGAGAGCAGCAGCCGCGCTTCGGCGGCGCGAATCTGTTCAAGTTTTGTCATCGCCTTGACCAATCTCCTGGCTGGTAATTTGATCGGGGGCTAAAGTCCCCACTATCTTTGTGCGCCTTAAGAAACGCGACCCACCCGCCGGGCAGGTTCCCCGGTCGCGCCCTTTCAGAACAGAACGCGATGAGATCGTACGTCATGCCACCATCACTTCAGTTCCGTGCGCAACGCGCGAGCTGCACAGGTCGGGTAACGAGCTGGCAGCGTCGGCCGGCAGGATGCGCACACGTTTCACGCCGTTCAAAAGCGCTTCGCGGCAAGCACCGAGTTTTGGCAACATGCCGCCAGTGATGACTGCGCTCTTGGCCATTTCGGCGATCTGGTCAATGGAGAGCCATCGCAACACCTCGCCGTTGGCGCCCTTCACGCCGGGAACGTCGGTGAGAAAGACCAGCGCGTCCGCGCGGCAGGCAATAGCGCAGGCTGCGGCCATCTCGTCGGCATTGATGTTGTAATACTCGCCATCAAAACCCAAGGCCATCGAACAAAGCACCGGAACGCCATTCAACTGCCAGATGGCATCGAGCCAGCGCGGGTCGCTGGCGGCAATTTCACCCACGTAGCCGAGATCGGGCGACATGCGTTTTTTGCGCGCGCGAAAAATCAAGCCGTCGCCGCCGCAAAGGCCCACGGCAGGCTGGCCCAGCGCGCCCAATGCAGCAACCAGGCCCTTGTTGACGCGGCCTGCGAAGACCATCAACGCGGCATCGCGGGTCTCGGCGTCGGTAACCCGCAGACCGTCGATAAACTGGCTCTGTTTGCCGAGCGCTTTGAGCGTGCGTGTCAATTGCACACCACCGCCGTGCACTACGGCCACCTGGTTGCCGTCGCGAACCAGTTCGGCGATGGCCCGGGTGCAACCTTCAAGCAGCGCCGGATCTTCCAGGCCCGCACCGCCCAACTTGACCACATACTTCATTTACTTACGGCCCTCCGCGGCGAGTTTCATTGGAGCCCTTCCGATTCCGGCCAGCCTTCAATCACATTTAAATTTTGTACGGCCTGGCCTGAGGCGCCCTTGAGCAGGTTGTCAAGGCAACTGACGACAATGGCGCGCTTGCCGCTGCGATCGAGCTGGAATCCGATGTCGGCATAGTTGGTCCGCACCGAGTACTGAATCTGCGGCAGCGACTTTTCGTAAAGCCTGACCATCGGACTGCCGGCGAAAAACTCGCGATAGACCGCGGCCACGCTCTCCCGCGTCTGCGGTTCTTTGAAATGCACGTAGTTCGTCGCGAGAATGCCGCGCGGAATCGGCAGCAGATGCGGCGTAAAGACGATTTCCTCGCTGGAGACACCGATTTGCTCGATCAGCTCACCCGTGTGTCGATGCGTAAAGGCTGCATATGCCGAGAGGCTGTCGGCTGCGTACATGAAATGCGTCTTTGCGGTCGGCGCCTTGCCCGCGCCGCTCACGCCGCTCTTCGCGTCGGCGACGATGCCGCGCTCAAGGTCTACGATACCTGCGGCCACCAGCGGTCTGAGCGCGAGTATCACCGTCGTAGCGTAGCAGCCCGGATTGGCGACCAGGCGCGCTCCGGCAATCTGCTTGCGATAGATCTCCGGCATGCCGTAAACGGCCTGTGCCTGTATGGCCGCGGCCTGTGCTGTACCCTCGTCGGAAAACGCATAAATGGCGCGATGCGCAGGGTCCGTAAGCCGCCATGCCGCGCTCAGATCGATCACGCTCATGCCGCGATCGAGCGCCTCGGGAACCCACGCGCGCGACTGTTCGTGAGGCGTGGCCAGAAACAGCACGTCCACACCGCGCGCGCTTAGGAGATCCCATGAGAATGGCTCCATCTTGAGCTGGTTCGCGCCGTCGTTGTCTTCGAGGTGAGGATGGATCTCAGTGAGCGGAATGCCGCCACGCTCCAGATCCTTGCCTTCCACGCGCCCGGCAAACACCGGCGGCTTGCCCTCAAGGCGCGGGTGATTGAGCAGCAACCGCGCCAGTTCCGCGCCGGCGTAGCCTGTGACTCCCACAACTGCTGTCTGAATCGTCTTCGTCATCCCTGCAAGATTGTCCTTAATCGCGTGGCCACCTCACCGGCCTGCCGCGTATCTGTGCAAATGATAAGAACCGTGTCGTCACCCGCAATGGTGCCGGCGATCTCCGGCCATCCTTCCAGGTCGAGGGCCGCCGCCACCGGCTGCGCCCCACCCAGCACGGTTTTCAGCACCACCTGGTTCATCGCCTGTATTGCGCGCAGGCCAAAACCGTCCATCATTTCCTTGAGCGAGGGCGGCTGATCGTCTTCCTCCCCGGCCGTTGCCGCACCGTTCCCGTTGGGGAGCGCGTACCCGCGCGGGCCTTTCAACAACTGCAACTCGTGAATGTCACGCGAGAGCGTCGCCTGGGTCACGTGGATGCCGCGGCGTCGCAGCTTGCGGCGCAGCTCATCCTGGCTGGTGACAGGCGTTTGCGTGAGCACTTCTCGAATGATGTTCAGGCGTTGGGTTTTCACGGGTACTTCCCTTCGCGCGAAAAACAAAGGCGCGGTCTCCGGCGGAAACCGCGCTTGTATAAATATACAATCTACATGAATAAGTATGCAAGAAGACAGGGGCCATCAGCAGGGCAATCGCATGAACGCCGGTACGATTCCGCCGAACGCCTAGATACGGATCGCGAGGCGGTTATTGTTGTTTTTTTAGAAGTCACCACCCCTAAAAAGTAGCTGATTTTTGCGCACGTCCCGTGCCATCTTCTCCATGCCCCCTCAATCAGGGCACATAAATGTGCGTTTGGAGCATTGTTCGTCAATAGCGACACCAGTACAAACCGTTCATGCGATTGCCTTTGGTCATCAGTAGTTCTGAGGGAACCCGATGAGTAAGCTGTGGTTTGCTCAAGTCGGAGCGGCGTTTCCGTGGATCATCGCTTCGCAGAGGGATCGCCAGTTGGGAAAGAGCAAGTAAGCGGTGATCGTGTGCAGGTCGGTGAAGAACCCCGCGCGGGTTCACAGGACGACACGGGCCTGTTGCCAAAGTTCCTCGGCGCTATCGCACACCGTATGGAAGGCAAACGCCAGCAGATTCAACAAAACAAACAGTTGCGCCAGATACTGTTTGCCGTGACCGAAGTTATGTTCCAGGTGATAGCCATGGTTCTTCAACACGTTGAAACTCTCGCTTTCGAACTTCCAGCGGGCGCGCCCGCAAGCGGCGATCTCGGCCGCATTCTCCTTGCGGATCACTAAACTGGTCACAAACGCGCCGCGGTAGGTCACCTTGCCCGCCGCATCCACCACTTCGACACGCAGCCAATGAACGTTCAGCGCGTCCTTGACTTCTGGGCCAGAACGGAGTTGTGCGCCTTGCGCCGCTCTATGATCTGGCAAGTATCCTCCCGTATTCGTCCGTGGACATAAGCATGGTGAAGCTCGCAATGAAGGTGGGTGGAGAATATCGGCTGCGGAACATCGAACTGCAGCATTGGCAGAAACTTGCAGCCGCGTTGCGTTTCGACGAGGCGATCCTCATCGACCGAATCAGGGCAATGGCCGATGCGATGCCCGATCAGGCCGCTGCCATTCAAAAACAGATTGAGGGAGAGGGGCTGTCGCATGTGGCCATCACGCGGGTTTGTAAACGGCTTGCGACACGGGCGGTGGCCTGTCAAAGGATACTGCAACTCCCCAGTTCCAGTGCCAAGCTTCTCGCCGAAGGATGAAGCCACCCCCGTCGCCGTTCCCGGGGCTCAGGCTACTGGAAGAAATCGGGTGATCCCCCCAAAGCGCAGGTTTGAATTCGTTTGGATGATGGGCTGCCAGAAACATTCTGGCACTTCAATGTGTGACTCGGCGTCAGTTGATCGGCTCCCGATCCGTAGGCCCCCAGCCGACTTAATCGGATTAGCTTGCACAAATTCTCGACTGAGTACACAGGAAAGTTAGGCGACGAGGTTGGTCACAACGATTTGAACGCGCGGACGCATGCTTGGATGATTTGAAGCCCATCCTTTAGCGAGCCTGTATTGAATTGCTCACCATCGTGGTCCACAGCATTGCTGACCATCGCGATGGATGCAACAGAGACTCCTCGCGACTTCCCGAAGGCAAAGAGGGATGCGGCCTGCATTTCCACCGCAAGTATGCCCTCGTTGGCCCAGTGCTGCAGTTGCGCTTGCGTTTCGCGATACGGTGCATCTGTGGTCCAAACCTTCCCCGAGCGAACAGACCAACCGGTCGCAGGGAGTTCACGCTCCAGGATCGCTGCTACCTGCGGCACGGGACAGTCAACCTCTTTGTTGGGGGGAAGGTAATGCAGCGACGTGCCTTCGTCACGAACAGCGCCGGTAATAGCTACCAGGCAAGGCAACGGCAATTCCGGCGAAACCCGGCCGGCAGAGGTCAAACCGATGATTAGTTCCGCGCCAGCGGCCGCGAGCTGTTCGGCAATCAGAACAGCATAGGGCCCACCGATGGTGCGCGGAATGATCCCGCACATCGTGCCGTCAACCTCAATTGCAAACATCGTCGTGTGAAAGCAGGGCCATGAGGGAAACGACTGTGCGATCCCCTCCTTGACCAGCCAATCGGTGATATCGCCATCGAACTCAAGAATGCAGAGGGGTGGCACGCGCCCGTCAGGAATTCGACGCGAGCGCCTCACGCTCTCGATCAGACCTTCAGGTGTAAATGTCGTTGGCTCGTCAATCGGGTGGTTCAGCAGCGGCAGCTTATCCATTCGACTTTCTCTACTTGACAATCTTGTCAAACTATTCAATGATACAATTGAATAGTTTATGAGTGCAACAGGCGATCCCAAGAAAGGCCTCTACGAACAGCTTGCGCGATTGGGCAAAGCGGTTGCCAGCCCTGCGCGGCTCGAACTGCTGGATCTTTTGTGCCAGGGGCCTAGAACTGTCGAAAGCCTAGCCCACGAAGCAAGCCTAAGCGTGGCTAACGGCTCCCAGCATCTCCGGGTTCTTCATGGTGCGCGCCTCGTTGAAGGTGAAAAGAACGGCCTGTTCGTGACGTATCGCCTAGCTGATCCGGCGGTAGGCGACTTCTTTCAAACGCTGAGGGCATTGGGAGAGAAGCGGCTGGCTGAGGTCGATGCGATCCTTCGCGAGTTTAGAGAGGCGCCAGAATCTCTGGAGGCCATTGAAAAGGGAACTTTGTTGAACCGCGTCAAGAAAGGCGAAGTCATCCTCATTGATGTACGTCCCGCAGAGGAGTACCGTGCCGGCCATATTCCATTCGCAATGTCGGTGCCGCTCAAAGAACTGAGATCACACTTCCCAAAGCTGCGTCGGCGCCAGCCAATCGTGGCCTATTGCCGCGGGCCCTACTGTGTGCTCGCGGTCGAGGCGGTGAAACAACTCCGGGCGAAGGGATTTCGCGCGGCTCGCATGGACGACGGGATTGCTGAATGGCGTGCACGCGGGCTCCCGGTCGCCGTTTCTGAGGTATCAAAATGAACGTCACTCGCAAACAAATCGTCGTCGTTGGTGGATCGTTTGGGGGAATCAATGCAGCCTATGAACTTCGTAAGCAGCTAGGCCAAGCGGTTGACATCACAGTCATTTCCAAAGACAGGGAATTCACATTCCATCCCTCTCTTCCCTGGGCAATCCTCGGTTGGCGCGATCCCGCCTCTTTACAGGTCGGAATTGAGAAGCCACTGAAGCGAAAGGGTATTCGATTCGTGCACGCTGAAGTCGAGCATCTTGACCCAGACAAATGCGAGATCGCAACCCCAGCAGAAGCTTTTAGGTATGATGCCGCGCTCATCGCCAGCGGGGCTGACCTTGACTACGAAGCAGTGCCAGGTCTTGGCCCTCAGAGCGGCTATACCCACTCCGCGTTTAGCGTCGGGGAGGCAGTGCGGGCCAGAGGTGCTTTGGCGACCGTTCTGGCCGGAGACTCTGGCCGAATTGTCATCGGTGCAGCTGTCGGTGCAAGCTGCATCGGGCCGGCCTATGAACTGGTTATGATGATTGATACCGCTTTGAAACGCATGAAGAAGCGTCACCGCTTCTCCTTGACCTTTCTAACGCCGGAGCCATACCTGGGTCATTTTGGAGTTGATGGTATCGGCGCATCTCAGCGAATGGTGCAAGACGAGTTTGCTGAGCGCAGTATCGAATCCGTCGTCAATGCGCAGATCAGAGAAGCACATTCCGACCGAATTGTTCTCCATGACGGAAGCGAATATCTTTTCGACTTTTCGTTGGTGATCCCTGCATTCCGCGGGAGCGCCTTTGTGCGCTCGGTAGGTGGTTTGGCAAATCCGAAGGGATTTATCACGATCAGCCCGCAGATGGTGAGCGAGAAATTCCCGAATATTTACGCGGCAGGAGTGGCAGTGGCGATTCCGCCGCCACGGCAGACGCCGGTTCCGGTTGCTGTGCCCAAAACTGGACACATGACAGAACTCATGGCCCGCGCCGCGGCTCGCAACATCGCCGCAGAGTTCCGCGGTGGAATCAAGGTTAATGGCTTGTCGATTCCTTCCACCTGCATCGCCGATGCAGGCGACACGGCATTCTATTTTGCGGCGGATCCGTTTCTGCCTCCAAGGAACAGAGTCATCACCAAGAAAGGCAAATGGGCGCGATATCTAAAGCTGGCGTTCGAGCGATATTACCTTGCGCAAATCCGCTACGACTTGCCTCACCTCGATTTTGGTTGGTGAGTTTTGAAGACAAAAGAAAGGAACGAAGTAATGAAGTATTTGATCATTCTGAATGATGCGCCCTACGGATCGGAACGCAGTTATAACGGGCTTCGACTTGCGGGTTCATTGGCCAAGCAGGAAGGCAATTCCGTGTCCGTCTTTCTGATCGGAGATGCCGCCAGTTGTGCGATAGGAGGACAAACGACTCCGAACGGCTACTATAACATCGAGCGCATGATCAAAGGTCTTGCGGCGAAGGGCTCGCAGATTGGCATATGCGGCACGTGTATGGATGCCCGCGGAATCAGGCCTGATATGGTTACGGAAGGCTCCAGGCGCAGTACTATGGACGAACTCACTCGCTGGACGATGGAAGCAGACAAGGTGCTTGTCTTCTGATGGATGAAGACGACTCTACCGCGAAGGTGCTGGAAGTCACGCCTGATTCCTATGCCCGGTGGAGGTCGTCCTTTCTCGGTGAGGTAACGGAGCGGCTTGAACAGCATGCGATATTGGCTGCCGCGGGCGATCTCCGCGGCCGATCCGTACTCGACGCTGGGTGTGGGGACGGTGCCTTTGCTGTGGCCGCCTGGGCGAAAGGCGCTCGCGTTTCGGGCGTGGACGCTTCCCAGGCGATGCTGGAGGCGGCGCACACGCGTGCTCTTGGCAGCGGTGCAAGAGTCGACCTGGTCCATGCTTCTGTTGAGGAGCTT
>JAJYFA010000047.1 GCA_021790995.1 Acidobacteriota bacterium | reverse complement strand
CAGCAATGACGGCGATTGAAGGACTCTCTGCCAGCATCATGAGCGCCAATCCTCCCTATGGCTACGACTACAACAGCAGCTTGTCGCCGCTGTTCACGACTCCTTTTGTGGTGGCAGCGACCGGCCAGAGCGTAGGTCAGCCCTATCCCTCTCCCATTGCCGCCTACGGAGCCTCGCCGAGCCATCCCGACACATCCGTCAACTGGTCGAAGTATTTTCCGATCACCGGCGTTCCGGCCGTCTACTACCAAAATGTTTCGCCGTACGCGGAGAGCTACACGCTCTCCATCGAGCGCGAACTTGCGCCCGGCACCGTCTTCAATGTGGGTTATGTCGGCTCGCAGGGGCATCATCTTCTCGTGCTGACGCCGGCGAATCCAAGCAATCCCGTGCTGTGTCTGAGCGTCAGCCAGGCGAACCAGGTAATGACTGGAACCCCGACCTGCGGCCCCTTCAATGAGACCGGAACTTTCACCAGGGCCGACGGCGAATCGGTCGTGGTGCGCGGGCCATACGGCGCAAACTTCGGCGCAATTTCCTATCAGAAGACAATCGGCAATTCGAGCTACAATGCGCTCGAAGTCAGCCTGCGTCACGAAAGCAAATCGTTGGAGCTCGTCGCCAGCTACACCTACAGCAAATCTCTTGACGACTCCTCCAGCCTGGCTGAAGAGGTGAACCCTGCCGGTCCAGGCCTGACCCGGGCGCTCTCGGCCTTCGATATGCGGCACAACTTCGTCCTGAACTATAACTACAATCTGCCCTTCGATCGTCTCGTCCGGCAAGGAAATCGCTGGACTCAAGGGTGGACGCTCTCCGGCGTGACGCGCTTCGGTACGGGCATGCCGGTGACCCTTTACAACAACAACGACACCTCGCTGCTGGGCTCAATTCCGAACGGCATCAATAACAATGGCCTCGATACTCCCAACGTCGCTCCAGGCGATCTCAGCTTCAACCTCAGTCCGCGAAACGGCAAGCCAGCATTCAACACCGCGCTCTTCAGTCTTCCGGCATTGGGTACGATGGGCAACACGCGACGGCGCTACTTTGCCGGGCCGGGAATCGACAACTTCGATACGGCTTTACAGAAGCATGTAAAGCTGACAGAAGCCAAGTCCCTCGAATTTCGCGCCGAGGTCTTTAACACGTTCAATCACGCACAATTCTTCGGACCGGCCGCGGTAGATGGCAACTTCAGTGACAGCACCTTTGGTCAGATTGTGAATGCGGCCCCTCCGCGGCTTGTCCAACTGGCGGCCAAGTTTGTCTTTTGAGACCACGGCCCCTCGGGATGAGGACAGCCAGTTTGGATGTTCACCGCTCGCTCGCCTCGATGACCTCGCTGCGCCGCCACAACTCCAATGATTTAGAAGGTAGATGGGCAAGCGACACGCCTCCGGTTCAACCGAAACCTCTCAATTTCATTGCACGGTATTCCAGCCATACCAGCCAAATCACGATCAGATCGAACACAGAAAGCGCGATAAGGCCAAATCCACCCATCAGCACGAAGCGGTAAACCTGATACACGATGAAGCCGCCGAAGACGGCTATTGAGACCGGATACGCCCAGAGCTTGTTCTTGAGCAATCCGGCCACGACGAAGCCCTTGATGACCCCGTGCGCGAGAAGATAAAGCGCCATGAAATGCTCACCTGAGAGCGAGAAACGGCCTGCGGCGTCCCGAAGCAGATTGGCCACAAGATCGTGCGGATCCTCGGCAATTTCATCCTGTGTTAAGAAATGGACGACCTCGATGATCACGGCTGGGCTGACCGCCCAAAGTGCGATAGCGCCGGCAATCTCCAGCAGCGCATCCAGCCCTTTCAGAATCACACTCATCCGGAAGAGAAGTTCTCTCAGATGCGCCCTTGCTCCTCGGTCCATGTAAGACTCTCTCAATCTCGGGTCAATTTGTTTCCGACGCTCACGCCGTTAGGGACTAACCATCGTAACTCGCAAGTCGACAATGGTCCTACCGGCCCAATGGGATCTCCATCGAGACTCCGACCGCGTGTGTCCGTGGGTCGGCAATAGGATTGATCGTACTCATGATCTTGTTCGATAGTATGTTTTCCTGTCCGCAACAATAGAAGGCATGATGGTGGAGAACATAACTGCCCGTAAGAAACCCGATTGCCTGACCGACGAGCACATCCGAGGGAAAGTGCTGATTGGCAAGTATGCGAGAAATGCCGATGGATTCGGCAAAGCCGTAGGCAGGAACAGCAACGTACCAATGCGGATACTCACTAGCAAAGACCCGAGCCAGCGCCATGCTCGCAGTAGCATGGTCGGATGGAAACGATGAGTCAAATTCCCAGTGGTTCGTGCCGGCGGCCCAGAAGTCTCCCTCTTTATTTCCCTGCAGAGGCCGTTGGCGATTGGCCGCCATCTTGATCACCATGGTTACCGTTCCTGATGCAAGGATGGCTTCTGCGCTCAGGCGTCCCGTTTCGGCCAATTTGGGATCCTTCCGGGCCAAGCCGAGAAAGTAGACTCCAGCACTCTCCGCGCCGGTCGCGTAGTACGAACCGAAGTTGGTGATGTTGTCGGCAATGTCAGTACGGTTTTGGTCAACTCCCAAAGTCTTCGCAGCTTCGGCGTCGTAGGCGAAAGCTAATCCCGTCGCAGCGCCAAACGGCAGCAACCAGTAGGAGTCTTTCGGCTGGAGGCGAAATGGGCTTGTAAAGACGCCCTTTTCATCACTGCCAAGATCGCGAATGCAACGTCCCAGACGGACGATGCCGCAGATAGGCTCGCCATTCGATGGCTGTATGCTGTTCGGGTGCGGCGCTGAGGCCGGATCCTGCCCGTCCGCGCTTGGCGACGGAGTAGCGTTGCTGGCCTGCAAAATCGCATAACTTTGGGCACGGCCGAGTGAAGTAATGCAACAGGCAATCACGAGCCCTGCAATGAAAAGTCGATGAGGCGATGTACGCATCCTTATTGGTCTCCTAACTAAAGAACTTCGGTTTCTGAACAGATCAACAACGTTCAGTCATGCGGCCCACTTGATTGCTGATCTAAAGACGGTCGAGCACCAAGCGCCTCGAATTGCTGCGAGCACCTGTTTTGTCAAACTTGCTCGTTCGCTTGCGCGCTCTTCTCGAATTTGCCGAAGCGCAGCGATAGGGTTGGGAGGATCAATAAGTTCAAGACCGTTGAAGTCATGAGTCCTCCGAGGATAACGATCGCTAAGGGGCCTTCAACTTCCTGTCCAGGCGCATTGCTGCGCAATGCGAGCGGCAGCAGGCCGAGCGCCGTCACCAGCGCGGTCATCAGGATCGGGATGAGCCTCTCCGATGCGCCGTCGATGGCGGTGCGGTAGCCCCATTCCCTGCCTTCCACGCTAACCAGGTGTTCGTAGTGCGAGATGAGCATGATGGAATTGCGCAAGGTAATGCCAAAAAGGGTGACGAATCCGACCATCGCTCCCAGGGAAAGTTGACCGCCGCCGGCGAAGACGGCCAGGATGCCGCCTACAAGCGCGAAGGGAAGGTTGACGAGCACCAGAAGCAGGTTTCTTGCGTTGGTGAGCACGATCGAAAGGAGCAGGATGATTCCTAACGCCGCAAGGAATGAGTGGAGAATGAGATCGTGCCGCGCCTGCGCTTCGGCCTCGGCGGTGCCGCTGAACTGGACATAATCGCCGGGCGCCAGTTTTACCTTGGCAGCAATCTGTTGCTGTGCGTTGCGCACAAACGCACTCGCGTCGCCGCCGGCTACGTTCAATGTGATGGTCTGCACGCGCCGCGCTCCATCGTGCAGAACGGCGTACCGGCCTGAGGTCTGATAGACGTGCGCGAGCTGACCCAGGGGAACGTAGATGCCTTCGGGACTGCGCAACGGCAACTCGGAGACGGAATCGACGCGACTGCGCAGTGCAGGCGGCAGAATCACATCGACGCCGAAGACGCGATTGCCCTCGTAGACATCCCCCACCTGCTCACCCTCGTAGGCCGTGTGAACATCCTGCAAGACGCTGACCGGGTCGAAGCCCCAGTGTTGCAATGCGGAAGCATTGAGCGCCACCGCGATCTCCGGTGTTCCCGGAGGCGCTTGCATCTGGATATCGCGTGCCCCCGGAACTTGGTTCAACACGCGCGCGATCTGCTGCGCCTCCTCGTCCAGCCGATCGAGATCGGCGCCGTGGATGTTTGCAACCACCGAAGCGGTATAGCCGGAGAGCGTCTCCTGAATACGTTCGGTCAGAAAGGTCTCCATGGAAAACGAGAGGCCGGATAGCTGGGCCAATGTCTTGCGGATCTCCCTCTCCGCGGCTTCCTCCTGCTCGCCGCCCATCGGTTTCAAATCGACCTCGATCTCGCTGTAGTAGGGGCCCCAGGTATCGTCCGCCAACTCGGCGCGGCCCACACGCTGGCCCACCGACCGCACGAAGGGCAGCTTGTGCAGTTCCTCAGTTACCTGGCGTCCTCTGCGTAGAGATTCTTCGAGCGAGGACCCAGGAACGGCACTCATGTGCACGATGAAGTGGCCTTCATGCAACTCGGGAAGAAAGCTGGTGCTGAAGAACGGAAGTGCTGCGATTCCGCACAGGGTAGCAGCTGCGGCACATCCAATCACCAGCCGCGGCATTTCCTCGATCTTTTCGAGAATCGCGATGTAACGCGCCCGGAGCCAGTGGACGAGGGCCGGTTCTTCCGGGCGCAGCCGGCGATGCGCAAGCAACAGCAGCGAGAGCGCGGGCGTAACGGTCAGTGCCACCAGCAGAGAGGCGAGAATGGAGAGAATGTAAGCGATGCCGAGGGGAGCGAAGATCCGTCCCGCAAGCCCCGAAAGCGTGAGGATTGGAGTAAAGATCAAGGCCACGGCAAACGTGGCATAAACCACCGCACTGCGTACTTCAATCGAGGCATCCAGGACTACATCGAAGACAGGACGTGAACTTCCGCTGGCCGTATTCTTCCGAAGCCGGCGCAGGATGTTTTCGACATCGATCACGGCGTCATCGACCACCTCGCCGATGGCGATGGCAAGGCCGCCGAGTGTCATGGTGTTGAGCGCAAATCCCATCTTGTCCATGACGGTGATGGCGGCGAGCAACGAAAGCGGGATGGCGGTGCACGAGATTGCCGCCGTGCGCAGGTCAAAAAGGAAAAGGAAGAGGACAACGATCACAAGCGCGGCGCCCAGCAAAAGTGAGTTCCGGATGTTGTGGATCGAGGTGTTGATGAAATTGACGGGCCGGAAGAGATCCGGCTGCATCGCAATGCCCTCGCGCTCGAGAGCAGGGTTCAGCTCGTGGAGGGCCTGCTCAACATTGCGCGTGACCTCAATGATGTTCGAGCCGTACTGTGCATTGACGTTGAGAATCACGCCGACTTTGCCGTTGACCAAGGCCGCGCCGAAGGGAGGCGCTGCGCTGTCGCGCACGTTCGCCACCTGGCCCAGGGTTACATTGGCGCCGCTCTGGCGCAGCAATACCGTGGACGCGATCTGCTCGGCTGTGACAGGCTGGCCTTCGGGCCGCAAAATCAGCCGCTGATTGCCGTCCTCGACAAACCCGGCGCCCAATACCGCCGTTGCCTTCTGCGATGCGGCAACCACATCGTCCAGCGAGAGGTTGTACTGGATCAGCTTGTCGGGCAGAAACTGCACTTGCAGTTGCTTTACGTCACCCCCGAAGACGGTTACGCTGGCCACGCCCGGAACGGCCAACAAACGCGGTTTCACCGTCCAGTCTGCCGCTGTCCGCACGTCCATCAACGATCGTCGATCCGAGGTCAGGCCCATCACCAGCACGGTTGCGGTGGTGGACTGAAGGGGAGTCATCGTAGGCGGATGCACGCCCTGGGGCAGTTGGCCAGCCACGGTTGAAAGCCGCTCGGCGACGAGTTGACGGTCACGGTAGATGTCGCTGTCATTGCGAAAGATCACCGTGATCACTGATAGGCCCTGAATGGAACTCGACCGCAGCGACTCGATTCCCGTGACGCCGTTGACAGCGTTCTCGACCGGCTGGGTCACCAGCAACTCCACCTGCTCAGGAGAGAGTCCCGGCGACTCGGTCTGAATCGTAATGAAAGGCGGCGCGAACTCGGGAAAGACACTGAATGGCGCTTTCGTGAGCGAATAAATCCCGTAGCCGAGAAAGGCGAGCGCGAGGGCAAGAACGACGCCGCGAAAACGCAAAGAGAAGCGAACAATGGCATTCAGCATGGTATGTTTTCCTCGCTCCAGCTAGTCTTCGTCGGTCTGAATCTGTGAACGGAACTCTTCGGAGAGCAGGGTCTGCGCGCCAGATGCAACCACCCGCGTTCCTGGCGCGATACCTTCGCTCACAAACCACCCCGCGGGCGCCGGGTTCATCGTTTGGACCTCGACTCGCGCGAATTTGCCAGCAGACTCCTCGACGTAACACCAGGCGCTGCCTTGCCACCACACGATCGCGCTATAGGGGACAACAACTCCGTTTCGAACGGGGCCGAAGGGCAACGAGACGGAGAGGTTCATCCCAGGAATCAGGCCCGGATGCGCGAAGACGATGTACAGATAGCTCGGCGCCTGCAAACGCGGGTCGAGTTGCGGAAGTTCCGCGATCAAGTGCGCGGAAACATGGGTGCCGTCAGGCAACTGTGCCATCGCCTGCGCGGGCGAGGGTTGGCTTGCGCCAGCCGCTGCCGTCACTTGCAGCAAGAATGCACGCTGCGCGAGCAATTCATCCAGTTGCGGCGAACCTCGCTCAAGCCAGGAGGCAACCACCGTGCCCCAATGCAGTTGCATTGAACTCTTGAGCACGGCCAAGGCTTGCTGCGCGTTCTCAAGCGCGGCCGAATCGCTTTCGGCGGCAGCCCGCGCTGTCTCCACGGACTTTTCAGAGACGTTTTCTCCGCCCTGGTTTAACCCGAGAAGACGTTTGTATTCTGCCTGCGATGCCTGCGACGTGGCGCGCGCCTTGGCAATGTCCATCTGCGCGGTGTTGTAGCTTGTCTTGAGATCGAGAAGCGGCTGCAACTGCAGGACGACTCCGTTCGCCTCGGCAGCAACAGCCCGTCTGTCGGCGGTGAGAGCGGCAACCACAATGCCATTGGCACGCTGTGCCTGCGCATCGAAGGTGAGAATCGTCTTCCCATCATCATGGGTGACGCGCGAGGCGGCTTCAATAGGGGCATCGCTATCTGCTTCCGCCGCCTGTTCCGAGCGGCTGGCCAGAAATCCCCACACCAAGCCGCCGGCAATGCCTAGCAGGACAAAGAGAACTATTGTCATACGCAAAATCGACTTCACGGGAGTCCCTCCTATCGCGGTGCTTTCTTCGGCAATGTAGGTGCGGATGCGGGATCGACGGGTTGCTCTAGAGCGCTCTCCAGCGATCCGAGTGCCAGTTGTGCCTGATGGAGCGCGTCAAGGCGTGCGCGGTCAGCGACCCCAACCTGTATTTCGGCAGAAACCGCGGCCAACCGATCCGCCTCGCCCGACTTGAACCACATCTCAGTCGTCTTGCGCTGGGCTTCTGTCTGCGCCGCGGAGCGGAGTGCCTCATCCAGCACAGAATAGGCCGCCTTGTATTGCGTCAGCGCTTTGTCGATCTGTGCAAGCACTACGGATTGCGTCGCGAGCAATTGCGCGCCTGCGGCCTTGCGCTGAGCCTCCGCTTCGGCGATGGGTCCCTCGTTGCGGTTTCGCAGGGGCAGCACCGTCCCCAACTGAAGCGAGATGAGATGGACTCCCTCTTCATAGGCATACCCGGGGCCAAGGTCAATGTCGGGATACTGGCGCGCCACCTCGAGTTGCAATCTCGATTGCGCCGCCTCGTACTGCTCGAGTGCACTTTGTACGTCGAGGCGGTTTGCAATCGCCTCGGCGCGGACTGTCTGTGCGGGCAGTGCATTCGGTGCCGGTGGTTCCTCTGCACTAGGCCAGATCGCGATCTTGTCTGTAAGTCCGTCCAGCGGAATTCCGATCGCCGCGGCAAGTGCGGCGCGCGCCGCCTCCACCTGACCCTCCGCCGTGCGCAACGTCTGTCGCAGATTGGTCAAATCGATGCGCGCCGTTGTCACATCCGGCAGGGGAATCTCGCCGGCCTTGAAACGCGCTTCCAGCAGTTCGACATACCTGCTTCGAAGAGCCTCCTGCTCGCGCAATGCTGCTACTGTCTCCCTGGCATAGACCAGATCGACCAGTGCCACGCGAACCTGGCTGCGCACCGTCCACGCCGTCTCCGCTACCTGAAAGCGGCTTGCCTCACTCAAGTGCGTAGCTTCGGCGATGCGATAGCCGCGCTTGCCCGCCGTCTCAATGGGCAGCGAGAAATTGAAACCCAGCAGATAGGGGCTCTCGGCCGCCGATTCGTAGCCGCCATTCGCACCTACTGAAGGGTTTGGCTTCATCGCGGCGGTCTTGATTGTCGCGTTTGCAACGGCCGCATTGGCGCGCGCCACATCCATCTGTGGGTTGAAGTAATAGGCCGCCAGCGTCAACGAATTCAGGTCCCAGGTTGAGAGCGGCCAGGATGACGGCGCGAAGCCCGCGGCCTGCTCCATCCACGCGCGCAGGCCCGGGTCGTCCAAGCTGCGCGCCTCAAGATTTGCGGCGAGCGCAGGCGGCGAGACAGGCGCAGGATGGTACTTGTAAGGTGCACAGCCACAGGCTGCTGCCACAAGCAGCAGCACGAATACCGGATGAAATCTCATGCAATCTCCCACGAATCATGGTCTGAGAAAGTGCGCACGCGACAGGGCGCACGCACACGAACATGCGCGGCGAGAAGTGAGAGATCTAAATGCGGAGAGAGGTAAAGCTCAAAGGCGGCGAAAAGAGCAGACGCAAATATACGGTTCCACAAGAATGTAACTGGGCGGCAGGCGGCGCGCCCCCTAAGAGCCGCATGACAAGCAAAAAGACAATTCTGGTTAGCTGGATGACCAGCAACGCCAAGAGGATGCACAACGCAATGCACATGCCAATCACAATGAACATGAATTCGGAGTCATGTCCAACGTCGGCAATAGTGTCCCAGCGGTCGAAAAGCTCGCATAACTGCGAGACGGCCATCACGAGGATGGCCGCGATCGAGACGAACGTCTGGAACCGGCGGTTCACCTGTCCATCGTAACACCGCATCCCACCGTAGGCGCCACTCTGCGAGCCCCGTACACGCAACGATGCTATCACTGAGGGTTCCGGCGAAACCGGAAGAACTGGAGAGAGAAGGCGACCTGTGAGGATTTGTGAGGTGATTTTGATCACAGATGCCGCAGCATTTCCACGATAAAGTCGGGAGGTGCATCCGGCGGACGCCGGTCAGCCGTAGTTTGGGCACAAGACGAAGTAATTCGCCTCACAATTGGGCCCACCAAGTTGATGGCAGTCATCCGCCGGTCATCAGACGAAGTGGCGGGCCGTTGCACGATCCTGACCTCGTCACAGTTTCAGGCGGGCGCCACGCAAGTGGTTGCGCGCTGAGCGGATATTTCCGGCGAGGACAGAGTGATGCGGCGTTCTTTTCTGGTGCTAGCCTTTGCAGTGGCTCTTGTTGCAGCCTTCGTTTACCTTCCACTTCCAACCGCGATTGGCGCAACCAAGGGTACCGGACTGTTTTCGAAGTACCTCGAGATTCCCGGCGCCAAGCCGGTTGGCTCCGACACCTGTGCAAGCTGTCATGCGGATGTAGCCAAGAACTTCCAACACGCCTTTCATGGGCAACAGGGAGTCACGTGCGAGGACTGCCATGGCAACGGCAGCCTGCACGTGGAAGGTGGCGGAGACGTTTCGAAGATCATCGTATTGCCAAAGCGGCCAGCTGCCGAGGCAAACGGCGTCTGCTTGAACTGCCACGCGCAGGACGAAAACACGCAACACTGGACAACCGGCGTGCACGCGGCCAACGGTGTGCGATGCATCGATTGTCACCAGGTCCACGCTCCGGCGGTGAAGTCAGCGCAAGTGACGCGCGCCAATTTTGACACGGCAACGCGGGACGCGCGGAACACAGACAACGTCTCCCCCGAAACCAATGTCTTTGTCGAGTCGCGGTCTCAGATCAATGCTGCCTGCCTTCGCTGTCACCAGACCGAAGGAGCGCAACTGAGCATGCCCTACCATCATCCGTTGCGCGAGGGCAAGATGAGCTGCGCTGACTGCCACGATCCGCACGGTGGCACTTCGGGCCGGAATCTGCGCGTGGCGAACGTAAACGAACTCTGCCTGAGCTGCCATGCACAGTACCGCGGTCCGTTCGCCTACCAGCATCCGCCCGTATCCGAAAACTGCATGAATTGCCACTCGGCGCACGGATCGCCGAACACCAATCTCCTGACCGTCAGCGAGCCAGCCCTTTGCCTGCAGTGCCACAGCGGGCATCACAACGGGGCAGGCTTGCCCGTCACCGACCGCTGCACGAACTGCCACAGTTCGATTCACGGCACCGATGTCGCCACGCCCAGCGGAGGCAGCAGGTTCGTGGACAAGGGACAATGGGGCCTGCCGTCGGATGCCACTCAGGCAACGGTCTATTCCGCTCATCGTCCGTCCGATGCACCCGCTTACGGAACTGCGGCTGCGACCGCGTTGACCGGCGCGGCAACGATCAATTCCCTGCGCCGCATCGCTGGCGAGAAAGGCGCGGCGGCAGATTCAGACCCGCAGACAGTTTGGTCCATGTCCCCGGCATCCTACCGGTTCCTCCACATCTCCGGTTTCGCGGGCCGCGTCGGAGAGTACGACAGCCTGCAGCAATCGGCAGGAACTTCGTCATCGACCGCCTACGTACTACCGCAAAAGCACCTGACGCTGGTCTCCCGCGGCACAGTCGTCAGTGGCAACGATTACTCCCTCCGCTCGCAACTGACCATCAGCGACAGGCTGAGAGCGTTGCTTGACTTCCGCAGCCTGGTCCAGCAGCAGGACCACTATCCCTCCTACATTGCCCAGTTGTCGTCTGACTTTGCTGTACCCGGTGGAGTGACGGATACTATCGCGGCAAACTCCGTGTTTGCGGTGACGAGACGGCTGGCGAACGGATATGTCAGGGTCAAGCCCACTAAGCTGCCGGTTCACCTGTTTGTGAAGGGGGACATGCAGGCAAGAACAGGGCTGACGCAACTCACTTATCTAGACGAGAACTCGACTCCGGCTGTGTATGTGGGTGGCGCCAACACGACTTGCGGGGCACAGTGCCACCAGGCATCGCAGTATCAGGGGGTCAACTACACCACCCGCAACATCGCCGGCGGGGCCGATGTCGAAGTAAAGAATCTGCTGCACTTCCTCTACGAGCATAAATTCAGCAGCTTCAACGACCGCCTCATCTTCCCAACGGCGACCTACACCGGTCCGTTTACCCCGGAGAATGAGGGATTTTCCACTGTGAATCCGCCTCCCTCGGGCCCGGCGCCGCAAGACGTTCCCGCTGGAAACTATTACCTCGATATTCCGTCCCCTAGCCAATTCTCGGCGGATACCTTGAGCATGAATCTGACGCCGTCTGCAGCGCTCATCGCGAATGGCCACGTTACCTATACGCGGCTTCGCAACACCTTTACGCGCAATCCCCAGAACTGGTTCGACACCGACGAAACGGTGAGTTGGGCGCCGTACCAGTTCGTGCGCCTGACCGCGGATTACCACCAGCAGAACATGATCAACGGCTTCACGCCGTACTACACGCTTTATGGCAATGTCTCCTATCACCGACACTGGGAGGGCGTGCAGGCTGAGTTCGAACTGCCTGCCGGATTCAGCGTTGAGACTCGTTACAGGCGCAGCGGGATTACGCGTTCGAATGCCGCATTGTGGCCGCAAATCTACTCCTTCGACAATACCGACCTGCAAACTGTCATCCCTTCCTCGACCAGTAACACGGCGGGCGTTGCACTGCGCTATCGCAGTGGGCTCTTGAACGCGCGCGCCGGATATGAGGCGACCGAGACCGACCATCCTGGCTTCCTGATCGTCCCCGGGAGCAACAGCCGCATCTTCGCCAGTGTTTGGCTCACGCCGAGATCGTGGCTGACCTTCACCAACGACACCAACATCGATGTGCAGAATGCATTTCCTTCGCCGGCGCTTCCCAATACCCCGACCGAGGCGCAGGGTTTCGGCGGAGATATTTCGGGACTTCCCGCCAATTTCCAGCGGCGCGATCGCTTCTACACAGATGCGGCCAGCGCCGAGATTCGCCCTGTGCCGGCCTGGAATCTTGGTTTCGGGTACTCGTATCAGCAAAACAATTTGAATACCTACATGGCCTTCCAGAACGACAGCTCGACCAACTACGTCGTCGACGAGCCTCTCGTTCCGTACAAACAGCTCAGCCAGGTTGTGTGGGGCAATTCGAACTACTTGGTCAAGGATCGCTTCGGCCTTGATCTGCGCTTCACTCACAACGCATCGAACAGCGGATACCGTCCTGACCTGAATCCGAACGACGCCGCGTCGGTTGGTAACGCTGCCTTGATCCAGCAGGGAGTCTTCGATCCCGTCGGTTTCCAGTCCGCGCTCGACAACCTGGCCCTCAGTTCAACGCAGATTTCTGAAGTCAAGGTGCCGCAGTGGATCGGAGATGGCAAGGCGTACTATCTCTTCCCGCATAAAGTAGAGGCCGGCGCAATGTTCCACTACGGCAGTTACGGAGACTACTGGAATCCGAATCTCAATGGTGCATTGCGCGTCTTCGATGTTTATGTCGGTCGCACCTGGTGAATCATGGATCGTGCGTCCGCAAGAAGACGCGAGCACTTCAATGCGGCGAGATACTGCAGAAGCAGTGTCTATCTCTGAAATTGGAGGAAGGCGGAGAGCACTTCGAGTTGACGGTTCGTGAGGCCGCCAAAGGCGGGCATGGCAGAACTCGGAGAAAGTGCCTGTGGATCTTTGAAATGGCCGATGAGCCAGGCGTCCGAGCGTTTGCGAGATCCCTCAAACGCCAAATCAGGGCCGATCGTCCCGCCGCGGCCATGAAAGCTATGGCATGAGAAGCAACCCTCTTTCTCCGCAGCCTGTGCATTCAAGGCCGCCAAACGGCTGGCATCTTGCGCCTTCTTGAGCTGATCCTTTGCGACGATGTAATCGAAGCGCGCCGTTCGACTCACCCCGTAATGGTTTGGCTCGCTCAGTGGCGTAGTATCACCGGCCGCGTGGGCCAATCGCTCATACTCCTTCGATTCAGCCAGCAAGCGCCGAGCCTCCTGATGGTAGTATTCCGCGAGATTCGGATGATCGTGGAGGGTGCGGGAAGGCGTGACCAACTTGCGGAGATCCCGGCGAGAAATCTGCTCGGTGACCAGCATCTGAACGGCGGAACCTTCCAGAGCCGCATTCTCGGTCTGCTGATGCCCAGATTCCTTAGGGTGAACCTGAGCGGTGGTCTTACCAGACGCAAGCACAAACACCAGCGCGACACAGGCAAGACCTGCTGCACATACAAGGGATCTCTGCATAAGAGCACCCCCACACTGTCGACCTCATTCTTCTCTCTTCGCGGCAAAACTCGCTGTGATGTGCCGCACAGCGACGGGATTTCTAAATTCCGCAAAGCTGTGCGACTTGCATCGCATTCACATCAGAGGCCGATGAATGTCCTCCGTCGCTGTCCATCCACTACACGGTACGCGAGATAGCACAGGATTCGCCGGCGATCCTCAACCAACAATTCCTGCGAAAGTAAATCAGGGCGCGCCGGTTGGGAGTCTCCCGCGTAGGAACCTTGGTAAATGATTTCTGCCAACTAAGTACCTGCTCGGTATCCTCCACGACCGCTTGGATCGCTTCCTCGGTCGTTCCCCTTCCTAGACTGAATCGGATAGCGCCCATTCCAATAGGCAGTGGAACTCGCATGGCGGACAAGACAGACGACATTTCAACATTGTCAGAGTGGCACGCCGATCCAGTGGATGCGGCAAGCCTCGGAAAGATTCGGCTCGACACATGTGGCTCGGGGGCAATTCGTACAATCGAAACTGGGGATTAGCGACGGGCTTCAGTTGTCGCGCACAGACCGAGCCACGATTTCACCGGTGCGTCTGCTCTCATTTAATCTGCAGAGGGTAGTAGTAGGCAGCTTGATCCTGTTCGTGAGTGGTCGAAAGGAAATACGGTCCCGCCGCGGCCTTTCGGAGATCAAGACCGGTCGTGATCTCTTGCTGCTCTCCATTTGCAACCGTGCTAGCGGTTGCCTCGGCGACGAGCCCATTCCCATTCTGATCGCGGGTGACTGCAACCAGGTACTGTCCGGCCGCACTATGGCGTGGTAGAACAATCGTCACCCTTACCTGAGCGGCCGGCAGCGATACCGATTCCAATTGACCCGGCTGCTCGCCGCGAACGGTTGCCGCATCCCAGAGGTCCACCGTCTGCGCAACGACCGCTGTGTTGGCTGACGATGCCTTTCTCCCCAGCACATGCCAGGCGACTGCGACCGACACTGCTATCAAGACGGAGGCAGTGATAGCTGTAGTAAAGGCGACCCGCCGCTGGCGAGAGCGGTTTTGTTCCCGGAGTTCAAGAAGTCTGCTCATGCATTGGCGACAATTTGCTGTGTGATCGATCCGAGGATCAGAGAGCGCAATGCTTTTGGACTTGCGAGCAAGATCCTGAAGGAACCCCTCATCTGGGCATGGTCCGGAAGGAGTGGTTTCCCCGGCGAGGACTCGTCGCTGATGTTGCTGTGTGATCCAAGTCTCAAAGCGGTCCTCCAGGCGGGAAGACCGGTGCCAGCTTAGTCGCATTTCGGGGAATCTCCAGACCGGGACAGTCCTTGCAGCAATGCCTCCAACTCCCGCAAGTATGCACGACGGACCGCCGTGTGATCCATCTCTAATTCTCCAGCAATCTCTCGCCAGGTGTATCCCTCCGAGCGCCGGTTGACGATGGCCCGCGCGAACGGCGATAGCCGGGAGAGCAATTCATTTGCAAAGACTCTTTTTTCCGCTTCAAGTTCACCCGTGAGAAGCGATTCCATATCGAGCATGGACCCAACTGACAGTTCGCGGCTCAGCTTTGCCGAGAGCTGTCGCGCCCGGCGACGAATGACGCTCTTGATACGGGCAACGAGTTTTTCGGGGGGAGCGTCTGGATGACGCACAACGTACTGGGAAGCATTGTGTACGGCGTGCTCCATCAATTCGTGTGCCGCGTCCTGATCGTTCAGGTAGGTCCTTGCGCACAGAAGAGAGTACGACCATGCTGCTTTCGCAGCGGCCTCCAATTTCTGATCAGAAGCTTGGTGCCCGGTCGTATAGGCCCAACTCCACGTCAGCTCTTCCCGGCTAGGACCTGTTGGCGGCATTCGCGAGCATCTGCCCGTGGGGGGATTAACCACCGTCTTGACAGTAGTATAGGCGAGCTTCCTTTCTTTCTCGTCAAAAGGCGTGCCCCAAAATGCCTTTGCAAATGCCTTTAGTAAGTAGGAGGCTCCTCAAAGCCTCCGCGGAAAGCCGCACGAGATTTCGAGACATCAGGGGTTTGACGGCGTCCTCGATGCGATGAAACGGATCGCGCTTCTGCGAGCGACGTGGGACATGGCTCCCGCGTCGAGAGAGCGACTCCTCCAGAGGTTCTGCAGACCCAATCATACGTTTGGCCTTGGCGATCACCGGACGATCAGTAATCGAGGCGCATATGGCAACTCTCCCCAAATTGCCAGAGCGGTCCCGTGAGTGGAGTCCCGAAGCTATGGCCATGGCAGCTCAGGCCAAAGTGCTTTCGGGGAACAAACTCGAACAACTTGTAGTGCGCCTTCAGCGCCTTACCGGTCGTCCCAAGGAGGCGTGCTGGCGCTTGGTCATCCAGCACGGAATCAAAGGACGGAAGGACCACCGACGATGGACCGAGTCCGAAATGGAAATTGTTCGAGAGGAACTGGTGAAGCGATCAATTGAAGAGGTGGCGAAGAAAATCGATCGGACACCAAAGGCGATTCGCAACATGCTCAGGAGGAACCAACTCAGCCTGCGGGATATCCGGTGTGATTTGTTTTCAGTGGAAAGCCTCGCCAGCGCGCTTCATGTTCGCAAGGCAGAGATCGTTTTCTGGATTCAACAGAACTGGCTGCAGGCTACATCCGCCAATCAGGGCAAGCGGCGTTTCTACATCATTCCGCCCGAAGCGCTCAAGGACCTTTACAGGCACCATCACGCGGATCTTATGAATCGCGGCATTCGAAACCAGGCTCTTTTTGAAGCTTACTTTGAATACTGCTTTGTCCCCAAACACACCGTTGGCGAGCAGTTGTTGGAGGTCCGGCGGCACAAACGGCAACGGGCGGCCATCGCCGCTTTGAGTACCCAGGCTACTGACGATCAAGAGGAGGAGGATAGCGATGAGAGCGATCCGGCCATGGACGGGCGATATTGCATCGAGATTGCGGAGGTGGGTGCCGCAGAGAGAGACCCAGAAAATGGGGAAGCATGAGATCTGTCCGCGCTGCGGCGCCCCGATTCATTCGCCCCGAATGTCGTTGCGCGGGATGGTTGTGACGGCCGTTTGCGGGAGCCTCTTGCTTTCGATCCTCATTTCGGCGTTTCTGATAGCCGAACCATGGTTAGAGGATGCAGGCCACCGATTCGTCGATCGAATGGTTTGGCACGAGCCACTCGACAGTTGGAATCTGTGAGCGATTCATTCACGGCGTTGCGGTCGGGCCACCTTATTCCACCTTATTCCGCCCTATTAGACCGCCTTATACCGCCTTATTCGGGTTCCCCGTCCTCGGGCTTTGGCGCTGCGGCAAGGAACCACGCAGATCCTCGCCCGAGTGCACGGGAGTCCAATTGCTTCAAATCCTATCAATCCGTGCTTCGAGAGCCTGCGGTTGCGTTTGCCAACGTGAACGCCAATGTAATGCTCAACGGGTTCCGGTGATGAGGTGATAACGTCGATGAGGATCCTGCGGACCGCTTCCAATCTCGACGATCAACCCGCGATCCACCAACGAAACGAGTCGGGTTCTAGTCGCACGGGGAGAGATTTCGAGTCGTTCAGCAATCTGCGCGGTTGAGAGACCTGCCTCGGCGTTCTCGGCCAATACCGCGAGGATCTTCTCGTCTCGAGCGTCCTTTGCGGGAACGCTGCGAGCAACCGCCGAAAGTGTCACACGGAAATGGGTTCCAATCTCTTCGAATTGGGGGGCGTCCAGTCCGCGGTCGCGGCAAGCCGCCGTCATGCGCTGAATGCCGCTTCCCCATTGTTCGATCAGTCCGAGTTCTTGAAACACTCGGCCAATGACCCGATTTCGAAGCTTTGAGATGCCTTTCTGAATGTCGTCGATGGTGAGGCCGAAGGGCAGCAATCCGGGATTCTCAATTTCAAGACGATCATCGAAGAGGGCAACGCGAATCGGCGCGCCCCGCTGAGCATAGTCAGCGTGGACGATTGCATTCATGATGGCTTCCCGCACTGCGACCACCGGGTAGGTCCAGACGTCTGTCCGCTTCACATATCCAATCACGGCTTCGCGGGTCATGTGTTTCTGCAGGAAGGCGATCACTTCTTCGACCGCACCTGGAAGATAGGAGCGCACCTCGGCGGTGTCCATGATCCGACGCCGGTCATTCCCGGCGAATCTGCCGACCTGTATCCATGCGTCCGGATAGTGGCTCAGTCGATCGGCGCCAAAGAGGAGAACGCCGCCGATGGTCGGCACAAGCCGGCCTTGGTAGGTCGTCACCAGCTTTAAGGTTTCGAGGTCATGGCGGGTGAGTTTGCGGATCGACCGAAAGAACTCGGAAGCAGCTCGGAAGTCGATGGCTTCCGAGTTCAATTCCGGCAACGGTTGCTCGTCCAGGGATGACACCTGGCTGAATCGCTGCATTTCCTCGATCAGAACAAGATCGGCACGCCTGTTCGTTGAGCCCACACGAATGAAAACACCATCTTCCGGCCCGAGACGGTTGAGATGGTGAGGGCGGTTGGAACTCGGATAGATCTCGACTCCCAGGACATGGGTCTTCCGCCATGCGATGACCTCGATGGAAGGGACGACTTTGGGTGAGATATTGTCCGCGATGAGGTTCGCCAGACGTTCTTCTTCCTTCAGGACGTCCCGGACGCCCTTGACTCCCCTTGCGCCATCCTCGATTCCAATAAGAAGAGCACCTCCGGAGGTATTGGCGAATGCGACGATGGTCTTCAACGCGCCTTCAGGAGAAGAAAGGTCGCGCTTGAACTCAAGCGTTTTGCCTTCAGGACGGCTGAGAAGGGAGACCAAATCCATGCTCTGCATTCTACTCTGATGCGGGCGCCGAACCAGTGCTTCCGAGCTGGCTGCATTGACGAAGAACTCGCCGTCCTCACTGCCCATCCGCCCATGGCAAACAGAGCATCCAAATCGCGCAAATCCGTACGATTCGATTCCCAAAACACTGTGAAGAGATTTGTGCACCTGCTCTTTCAAAATGGGTGATAATCGTGAGCATACCGATAGCAATCGGTGAAGAGGAGGGAAGTCAGGACATCTGCTGTGAATCTTGTTGGCGCGGCCACAAGTCCTTCATATTTCAGCGGTTGGCAGATGGGCTTATGTGCTTTTGCTATGAATACCTTAGCGCATCCTGTCCTCAGATGTGCTCCTGCTAGGCTTTTCAGAGTCGCAAAAAGCCGGAGCATTCGGCTGTTAACCGAAGGGTTGTAGGTTCGAGTCCTACCTGAGGAGCCAATTATTTTCAACAACTTAGAGCCTTCCAAAGCATCCCCGAAAACACGAAAAATTGGCCACTGTGCCCATTTTTGTGCCCACCCTCTTTCAAAACGGATGCTGACTCCATAGCAATCAGGCTCAACGTTCCGGCTTCCCTCCAGAGACCCCCTCGTTTTCAGTTTCAGACCCGCCTTCGATTCGTTTGCACGAATCCGCCTCTTGCTTCACTCTCCACTTGCGCCACCCGGCTTCGGGCTGGCGCCTTGCGCGGAAGGAGCAGACAATGGCGGTTTTCAAACGCGGGGGAATCTGGTGGTACAAGTTCTATTTCGCAGGCCGGCAGATCCGGGAGTCCTCGAAATCGACCTCCAAGACGGTGGCAAAACTGGCCGAGCAGCAGCGGCATCGGGAACTGGAGGCGGGCTTTCTCAACGTGGCCGAGACGCGCCAGTTGCGCGTCTGCCTCCTGCGCGAGGTGATCGACGATTACCTGAAGGGCTACCGGTTGCGATTCAAGTCCGCCACCTATGCCGAATACGCGCTGGGACACGTCTCGCGTCTGCTTGGTTCGTTGCTGATCGTCGACATCGACGAATCGATCGTTCTGCGCTATCAGGAAGCTCGCTTGAAAGAAAAGGCCGCGCCGAAGTCGGTCAACGAGGAAGTCCGTTTTCTCCTGAAGATGCTGGGCGACCCCGGCGAAATCATCCGGGCGCAACTGCGCAAGAAGAAGCAGTTGAAGCTTCCCGTCCGGCAGCAGGTCGGCAAGGCATTCGATGCTGACGAGACCAAGCGATTGTTCGAGCAGGCCAATAAATCGAAGAGCCCCCACATCTATACTGCGTTGATGCTGGCTCGCAATGCCGGTTTGCGCGACGCCGAGATCAAAACCCTCACATGGCGTCAGATCGACCTCGAAAACAAGTTCCTGCGCGTGGGCCACTCGAAAACCGAGGCCGGCGAAGGGCGCACAGTACCGTTTAATGCCGAACTTGCCGAAGCGCTCTTCTGGCACCGGGAGTGGTATCTCGAACAATTTGGCGCAACCGAAGACGATTGGTACTTGTTCGCATATGGCCGCCCCATGCCGCACGACCCGACACGTCATGTGTCTTCACTCAAGACGGCATGGAAAAGCATCCGTGACAAGGCGGAGGTCAAAGGCCGCTGGCACGACAACCGGCACACTTTGATCACAGAGTTGGCGGAAAGCGGAGCTGGTGACGAAACGATTATGCAAATTGCCGGTCATGTCTCCAGGCAGATGCTCCGTCACTACAGTCACATCCGCATGAGCGCCAAAAGGGACGCACTCGATGCCGCCTTGGCATTGCGCAGCAAACGCAAGAAAGAGGCATGAATCCGCAGGCATCCCATCGAACTCGGCCTCAATTGACCGAAAACAGACATTCGCATATCGTCTCGGCTACGTTGTTTGATCACCCACCCCCAAGGAGGACAACCATGGAAGCTCTTCTTACTGAATCCCAGGTCTCTGAAAAGCTGCAGGTCACCCTTGCTTGCCTGCGGAGTTGGCGTCTGCGCGGCGACGGACCGCAGTACATCAAAGTTGGTCCACTGGTTCGCTATCGCATCGTTGATATTGAAAATTGGCTCGCTGCCCTTCCTACGGGCGGCAATGGCCACAGGTTCTCGGTGCGGAGCGTTCCCAGACGCAAATTGGCTATTCCCGCCTGATGCATGGGGCGCCGGTTCGAACATGACCGGTCATTGACGCTGGGATGGTTAGTTCATCCCGGCAATTTGACCGAATCTGACTTCCGATCAATCCTCCTGCAGCACGATGCGAAGGAGGCAACCGGATGTTCGAGTCCTGCGAGGAACTGGCGGCCCGGCTTACGGCGACCGGCTATTTTATCGACCCGGTGATGATCAAAGTCGTCTACCTCGCCGCCAGGATGCAGAAACCGCTACTGCTCGAAGGACCAGCGGGCAGTGGCAAAACGCAGTTGGCGGTGTCGGTTGCGAAGGCCGCCGGGACGCATATCGAGCGGTTGCAGTGCTACCGCGGAGTGACCGAGGACCAGGCGATTGGGCGGTTCGACGAGGGGTTGCAACGGCTCTACATGGAGTTCGCGCGGGGCGACCACGCGGACTGGCAGAGCATACAGGCCAGCCTCAAGGGGCGCGACTTCTTCCGGGCGGGGCCGCTGATGCGGGCGCTCGAATGCGAGCGTCCGTGCGTGCTGCTAATCGACGAATTGGACAAGGTGGATGAGGGTTTTGAAGCGATGTTGCTTGAGATCCTTTCCGCCTGGCAGTTGTCGATTCCTGAGTTTGGCACCGTTGGGGCGAAGAGCATTCCCTTCGTGGTGTTGACCAGCAACGAGGAGCGCCGGCTGGGCGATCCCATTCGCCGACGCAGTTTGTATGTGCGCGTCGAACATCCGACACCAGAGCGCGAGGCGGAGATCATTGCCAGCCGCACGCCAGAGGCCGACGAGAAATTTCACCGGGAGATGGCGGGCATCGCGCTTTCGTTCCGGAACTATTCGCTGGAAAAGCCACCTTCGGTCTCGGAGATGATCGACTTCGCCAACGCGCTTCGCCTGCTTGGCACGGATCACGTAACCGAAGACCTGCGCGACGTGCTGTTGCCGTTTTTGGCTAAAACGGAAAAGGACCGCAGGCATCTGCTTTTGCGCGAGGGATTCAAGAGCCTGCTTGTCGATGGCGCGCGGTTCGCCGCCAGGATTACGGTCCCGGAGGCGGCGGAATGATAAGGAGAATCCTTCCAATTATTCTTCTGCTCTTTGCCGCGCTTCCCAGCGTGCGGGCGCAGCCCGGCACATCTCAGGCGGAAAGATGCGTGCGCCGATATGCGGCGCATTACCGCGTGCCCTCGGAGTTGATCGCCGCGCTGATCGACGTTGAATCGCGCTGGAACCCGCGCGCCGTTTCAAACAAGGGCGCGATGGGGCTGATGCAACTGATGCCGGCAACGGCGCAGCGTTACGGGGCCCTTCATCCCTTCGACGTGGAAGAAAACATTGCGGCGGGCACACGCTATGTGACCGCGCTGATGTGGGAGTTTCATCGCGACATGAGGCTTGTATCTGCCGCCTACTATGCGGGCGATCGATGGATCCAAATCAAGCAGTTGAACTACAACAGCCCGGATGTCGTGGCTTACGTCGAGGCCGTGCGGCAGCGGTACACGATTCGCAGACGCGCATCGACGGGCGCGCGAAGGAGGTAAGTGGAATGAGGCATTGCGAAGTATTCCTGGCAATGATGCTGTTGCCGCTTTCGGCGCTGGCGGCCGATCATGCTGTTCCGGCGCGGGTCGCCACGCTCACGATCAATCCGAGAGAGGTGACAATTCTGCATCTGCGGCCGGATTTCGAGTCGTCGATCCGGATGCCAGAGGATGTAACGTCCGTGATCCTGGGCAGCCCGGGCGCATTCAAGGCCGAACACAACGAAGGGGAGCCCGAGTACGTCTACGTGAAGCCCATTACCAAGGAACCGGCGCAATCGAATCTGCTGATCGCGACCAAATCCGGCCAGCACGTAACGATCGAATTGATCAGTGCAGGGGCGAACGCCGCGAGCGACGCGGCCCCGGTGGACTTCCTGATCGAGTACCGCACGGCGCGTAGCTTCCTGATTGGCGGCGAAACACCTGGACCGACAGCGCCGGCAGCCACGGACAAAGGCCAGGAGCGGAAGACGAGTTCGCATTCGGCTGGGCAGATCGCCAGTACCAGCAATGCGTCCAGATCGGCTCTCGACGATGTGTTCGCCGCACAGGCGCAGATCAACGCGCCCGAGTGGACGAAGTGGGAGGGGCGGCAGATCGAAACATCCATCGGCCGAGTTCAACAGTGGAAGAACGAGACTGTTGTCGCTTACTCGATCTACAACAACGCGGACGCCTCGGTCGAGATCGTGCCGCCGCAGATCCAGATCGCTGGGCGCAAACCGGAGAAGAAGAAGTCGAAGAAGAGCAAGGGCATTCTCTCCGACCAGATGGAGATTCGCGATTACAAGCTGAGCACGACGAGGTTGGAGCCTGGGGCACGCGCCGATGGTGTCGTCGTCTTCGACCGGCCCAACTTCAAAGAGTCCACCGAGCAGATCTTTCTTCAAATCGCGCAGGCGGATCAGGTTGACCGGCCCATTCTGATCCGGCTGCCGTTCACGCCGCCGTATCAATCCGGCCACCAGTAGAAAGGGGCATCGACTATGAGCATCAACGACAACATCGGAAACAACAGCATTAGCTCGACTGCCCCGGCGGATGGCGTAGTGGCGCCAGGCGCAGAGCAGGGAGTTGGGATCGAGCAAGAGCAGCCTCAAAAAGGCGCGACAGGATTTGCGACGCGGGCAGGTAAAAACGGCTCGGAAGGATTGAGCAAAGGCAAACTGCTTCTTCTGGGCGGCGGGCTTGCGATTGCGGTTCTTTTCTTCATCTTCACGGCGATTGCGGGCAAGACTCCCAAGAAGCAGATTGCAGCCAAGCCGCAAACGCAGCAACAGAAGCAGACGGAGACCAAGCCCGCCAAAGGCAGCGTCACGCCAGTGATGGACACCGTGCGCACGCCTGCGGCGGACAATGCCGCTGGGCAACTTGGCCCTGGCGACATCAAAAGAACGCGCGCTACAACAGGCCCATCAGCTTTGCAACCGACCTCAGATGCTGCTGACAAGCCTGCAACGGCAAAGCCGCGAGCCGGACGCACGCTGGCCAGCGTGCCGACCTTCGAGGATACGCAACAGAAGTGGGAAGATCCCGCGCCCTATGGCGATGCGTCAAGCCAGCCTGCCGCGCAGAGCCAGCAACAAAACACACTCAAGGAGCCGTCGCTTGTCTTTGTGCGAAGTGTGACGCAGAGTTCAACCGGGACCATTTCCAAGACGAGCGCCAGTGGCGATGCGACGCCGCAGCTGGACCTAACACCTGGAACACGGATCGAAGCGAAGCTCGAAACGCAGATCTCAAGCGCGGTCGAGACGCCGGTTGTGGCCGTGGTCGAGTACACCTACGCGATCGGCGACAGAATCGTAATACCTGCCGGCGCGCGCGTCTACGGCGCGCTTCAGCAGGCCGACCGCAGTGGACTGGTCAGCGTGAAGTTCGACGAGATCGAGTTGCTCGATGGCGCCAGGGAGAAGATCGACGCGGTGGGAACGGGGCTCGATCTCGGGCCGATCAAGGGCAATGTCTATGGAAAGAATACCGGCAAGAACTTTCTGGTGCGGGCTGCCTCCGGCATTGGCTCCGTGCTTGCCCAGGTCGCCGGCAACAACACAGGCGCGGCGTTTTCTGAAGGCGACATGATGCGGGAGCGGCTGGCCGAGAATATAGGCACAGCGGGCGACACGGAGATCATGAACTTGAACTCAAACAGCCGTGTGGTCGTGTCGGTGCCCGCCGATACGAAGATCTACATCGTCTTCGCGAAGCACAGCGAGAACACCGCGGAGCTGCACAAGGTCGCAACGACCGTCCAATAGATACCCCGGAGGTCGCTACCAGCCCTGGCTTCGGCCAGGGCTTTTTTCTGGGCGGAAATGATCAGGGGAAGCAGCGAATCTCTTGGCTGCCTTCCCGTCCATTTGAGGCATTATCGTTCCCGATGCCTCATTGTGCGTTTGAGGCAATGGGGTGAACCCCTCGGTTGAGACAGTCGCCAATAGCACACTTGCGGTTCGCTGAATTTTACTACTCAAACTCGCTGCTCTCCGCCAGAATTGTCCCTGGTTGGTGAAGCGGAGGCGGGCTCTGG
>JAJYFA010000219.1 GCA_021790995.1 Acidobacteriota bacterium | reverse complement strand
GTGCCGGCCCTGTGTGGCTGCGGCAACCGGCAGCGGCCACACAGAACGCGGCAGCAAACGCAAGCGAGATGCGTATTGGCGAGGAGCAAGCTGGCATCGAGCGTTCTCCTAATGGGCCTGTTCCAGCGCCGCCTTGAACCCGAATTGCCGATAGATGGCCTGCGCCTCGCTGCTGCGCAGGAAGGCCAGCCACTCGGCCGCTGCCGTCGCGTGCGGCGCATCTTTCATCACAGCGCCTGCATAGATGGCAGTCGTGTTCTGCGCGGCGGGAATCGCCACGCCTTCAATCGGGTTGCCGATGCTCTGCTGAAAGCGCACCTCCGAAGCCCATGTAACACCCGCATCGGCCGTTCCGTTCATAATGCGCATGGGCGTTTGCCGGTGATGAATCTCGGTGAGCCGGGTTGTGCCGTTCGCAACCTTCTCCTCGTACACAGCCTTTTCGAGCGCGTCGCCGCCAGCCTTTTGCAGCGATGCTTCGATCTGGTGCGCCACACCCTCCCACTCGGGATTGGGCATGGACAGGCGCAGATCGGGCCGCCCGAAATCGTTGAGCGTCCGAATCTGTTTGGGATTCCCGGCGCGAATCATGATCTCGAGATCGTTGGTTGCGTACTGGACAACGCCATCAACAAGACCGCTCTTTTGCATCTCTGAAACCGCGCGCAGACCGGCTTCGTACACGTCGGGCTTAACCTGAATCGTCAGATTTCCGAGCGTGATTGCGCCGTTCGCCGCGATCTGCCGCCGCAGAATTCCTGGCGGAAGCGTCTCATAAAAAATGCGGCCCTTCAGGTCCGGGTGCAGGCGCTCGAACGCGGCCACAAGCTGCGGAAGCACAAAGAACTGGTTGCCGCCGATGAACAGCACCAGTTGTGCATTCGCAGGATTGCCGTGCAGATCCGGAACATTGTCGATATCGGCAACGTGGAAAGCAAATCCTGGTTCTGCTGCCGGTGCGTTCGTGCCCTTGCTCCAGGGCGGTGTGGTTTGCGCCTGCAACAGTGCAACGCAGGCGGCAAGCAGAATCGCGGTCAGAAACTGGCGAGTCATTTTCACGGGCTTTCATCTCCTTTCCGGTTACACCGCGGTGTAAGCAAATCGCCCTTCGGTCTGCAGCAAAGCAACCGCCGCCACCATCGAAGCAACCACAAGAACTCCCGGCACCGTGTGAGCCAGCATCTCGCGCACCACCTCTTCCGGAGTTTGCGTCAGCTTTTCGCGCTTGACCAGTATGCGTGCCTGCTCTTCGATTGCCGTGTGACAACTCAGGAACTGAACGCCGCGAGCCTCAAGCGCCTGAACGCTTGTATCCTGATAGACCGATTTTTCCTCGCTGGGGTCTTGCGCGAATGCGGCCGCACCCAGAGCGTGCGTCGCAGGGTAAAAAATATTGCGGACTGCGGGCTTTCCCGTGGCAGGATCGGTAACATTGAGCCACTCGCCAATGCGGTATTTGCTCCAGATATAGTCGTCGTAGTTGGTCAAATTGGCCGGACCGTGCAACCCTGCCGCAATCTTGATCTGGTCCTTGGGAATATCAAAACCAAACTGGAGGCCGTTGAGCGAGTTCTTGATGTTGTTCAGAAACTTGCCGCCAGTGATCTGGGTTACGTCGAAGACCTGCTTGACGCGGGCCGGATGGCTCACCAGCTTTTGAAATTCGGCGAGCTTCCACTCGCTGCCTTTCCATACCAATTGCGCCTCGGCTGTGCGCTGGGCTTCGCCTGACATGCCCAGCGCTGCCAGGCCCAGGGCTGCTTGCGATACGAACGATCTACGACTGAGTGGACTCATGATTTCCCTCCTGGGAATTCTTAGGTTTTTCCGGCTGCTCGCGGCGCGGCTGCGCGATGCCGAGGTTTTCAAGAAAAAGATACTTTGGCGCTTCGACGCGCTCGCGAAAGTTCTTTGACACTCCTCGCCAAACGACAAACAGAAGCAGAATCAGTGTGACAATGCCAATAATCCAGGCAATCACGGCACATCCTCCTCGCCGAATCCATTCTTCGAAATCTTGCCCGAAGTTGAAGCCGGACTCTCGGCTCGGCAGGCAGCATCGGACTGATGATAAAACGAACGAATGTACACAGTAACGGCCTGAATCTCGGCGGGCGTCAGCAGCGGCCATCTCGGCATGCCACTGCCCGGAACGCCATTGCGAATCACGTAGCCAGCTCCGGCAAACGAGACCTCCATCTCGTGAAAATTGGCGGGTGGCCTTCGATAGAGCCGGGCGTCAGGGCCGTCGCCCGCGCCGTCGCTGCCGTGGCAGCGTGCGCAGTGCGTGTCAAAAACACGCTGGCCCGCGGCAAGCAGCACCGGCTCAGGCACCCATTGGTCGGCCGTGCTCAAAGGCGGAGTGGCGGGCAGCGAGAGCACATAATCCGCTACGGCGCGAAATTGCGAAGCAGGCAGATCGCTCCATGACGGCATGGCCGTGCCCGGCTCGCCATCGGCAAGCACCCGCCAGACCTCGGATGCCGGCAGGCGAAAATCTGCAAGATCGAAGGCCACAGGACGCATCGCTCGATCCGCAGGGGAACAGAATCACTAGGAGTCTATTACAATCGATTATCCATGTCAAAGAGAATGCACCGCCCCGTCGATCATACCATCGGCCCTGTTGTTGCATTCAATCGATCATGGCGTATTCTGGTCAAAGTCCGGCGTTCGCGCTGTGATCGATTGATCCGGCAAGAAGATACTGTTTCCGTGTCTCATTCTTTTTCCGCGCCCTTTGCGGAAAAGGATGGGAGACCGCGTTGTTGTTTTGTCTGCTAAAACAATAATGCCATCCGTTCCCAACGTCTGCTGCGTGTCTTGTTCCGAACCCTTGCAGATACGCTTCGGGGATTTGTACCAGCATTTTGCGCCATCAGCGCACAACCAATTCGAGACCCGCAATGACAATCCATCAGATGTTTCGCTTCGCCCTCAAACCTCGCTCCCCCCGCCACGCGATGCAGCATCCGATCGCTTCCCGTACAGCGCCCGTCATGAGTTTGGCTGTTGCCATCCTCTGTCTGCTTCCGTTCTTCGCTCGTGCAGCGCAGCAGCAGCCACAAAAGCCCGCTCCCCCTGCCCAAGCCAGTTCTTCGGCGGCATCGCCTGAAACACCTGCCAACGTCCGCTCCGCCCAGCCTGCGCAAATGGATCCACGCGCGCGTGAGCAGGATCTTGGCCTCAAATCGCCTGCCAATCCTTCCCTGCCCTCGCTCATTCTCATCGGCGATTCGACCGTCCGCAACGGCCACGGCCGCGGCGACCACAATCAGTGGGGCTGGGGCAGGCCCATCGCCACTTACTTCGATCCCGCAAAGATCAACGTCGTCAACCGTGCCATCGGCGGCCTCTCCAGCCACAGCTACATCTCCGAGGGCCACTGGGACCTGGCGCTGGAGATCGTCAAACCCGGCGACTTCGTCCTTATCCAGTTTGGCCACAACGATGGCGGCATCCAACTTCCCGGCACACAGCCGATTCCCGACCAGGGCCTTCCACCCGGCGCCACTCCGCCAGCGCCGCCTACCGGCGCGCGCCCGCGCGGACCGAACGTCCGCGGCAGCCTCCCCGGAATCGGCGATGAAACTTATAACGTCACCGATCCCCGCACCGGCAAGATGGTAACCGTGCACACCTACGGCTGGTACCTGCGCAAGTACATCGCCGACGTGCGCGCCAGGGGTGCAACGCCAATCATTTGCTCACTTGTGCCGCGCAAGATCTGGGTCAATGGCCATATTCGACGCAACACAGACACCTATCGCGGCTGGGCCAGGCAGGTTGCCGTGCAGGAGCACGCAGGATTCGTCGACCTCAACGAAATCATTGCCCGCCGCTACGATGCCATGGGACCCGATGCCGTCGACAAGTTGTTCGGAGATCCGCACACGCACACCGACTGGGCCGGCGCTATAATCAACGCCGAAGCCGTCATCTCCGGCCTCCGCGACCTGCCTGGAGATCCGCTAGCCCCCTACCTCTCCGCCGAAGGCAAAACCATCGCACCATACAAGCCGTAACGACCAGCAACACCTCGACGATTCAGCGAGAGTCACTTCACAAAGGCTCATCGTAAACACACAAAATCCAGGCTCCAGGCTCTTCGCCGCCAACCGATTGAATCATCCGGAAACCGGGATCAAAAAGCAGCAGTGATCGTCTCTTAAAGCCGCAAATGCGGGTGGACTCGGCTGCCCCCATGCATTATTCTGTTGCAACATGATTCTTTCAATCGGTCGATCTTATGGCTCGATCGCCTTCAGTGCCTTTCTGTCGTTGCATACAGAGAACAGCATCCGCCAGATGATTGAAGTTCAGAATTCTTCGTCCATTCGGAGTGAAACGTATGTGGCGCACATCGAGATCCACTGAGCCAACTGCAACTTGCACTGAAGAAGCCAACTCGACAGGTCTTGGTAACTCCCCATCCATGGAAACTACCCAATCGCGTGAGACTTCACCCGAGCGCATGTTGGGTACGCGAACACTTGCCTGTCTCACTGTAAGTTGCACGGCGGAAGAGCTAGGGTAATCGAGATGGGTTTTGTATTAAGCCTCCTCTACCTCGTCGTATCCTATCTCACGCCGCCCGCGGTCTTCGGATCGCTCGCACAGTACCGCATTGAATTGGTACTGGCCGTCCTGATTCTGCTGGTCTCAATCCCGCAGTTGATGAAATCGTTCGTGCTTAAGACACCCCAGGCTCTCGCGCTGGCGGGCTTGTCCCTGTCTGTCTTTCTTTCGATATTCGTCGCATTACACTGGATGACCGGAGCAGTCGACGCGCTCCTCGGATTCATCCCCAGCATTTACGCTTATTTCGTTCTCGGCTTGCACTGCAACTCCCGGAAGAAGCTGCAATCTCTTGTTCTCATGCTGCTCTTTGTTTGCCTGTTCGTCATCGCCAACGGAGTGAGGGATCTGCGAAGTCTAAATGCTTTGACTGGATCTCAGGTTGCGGCCAACTCAGTAAACACAGAAGACGGCACTTGGGAATTCGAACATCCATACACTTTCCCAATGTTGAACAGCTCCGGAGAATGGTTTTTCAGGATCAGAGGACTCGGAGAAATTCACGATCCTAACGATTT
>JAJYFA010000046.1 GCA_021790995.1 Acidobacteriota bacterium | reverse complement strand
AGGGGCAGCCCGTCGTTGAGAGGCTGCCCTTGTTGTTTGCCGCGGCAAGTATCTATTTCTGGAGCGGCTCACGGGTAAACACGCCGTCGATCTGCCGCAATATCCCCAGCGGGTTCGCCGCCTTCAGCTCGCCGGGCATGAGCGCATCGGCCCCCCGGAAACAGGCGGGCAGTACAAAACGGAGAATGTCCCATCCGTTCTGAGTAAAGTTCGCTAGGCCCTAATGACCTCTACTGAAATTTTTGAGGCCCCCACGGGGACACGCAGGTGCAGAGTGTCCCTATCCCCAGGATGGAATTCTTTCGTCTCCTGGCCGCAAATGACTTTGTAGGGATGCGCCGGCAAGCCGGCAACCATAAACTGTATTTCTCCGCTGCTCGTGCTCTCTGTCTCTATGATGAAAAGAAAACGTTGCTTATCGATGAAGCATTGCATCGGCTCCTCTTTGGCGAACCTCGCCCCTGTTACTTCGAAATCAATCTTCTGACCTGCCGTGCGGAGGTGCAGACGCCGCCGCACACCGTCCCGGGGGATGATGCGCAGGAATGACTTCTCGGCGTGCATTTCGCCGCCGAAGCAGAAGCGTCCAAACACCGGATCGTCGGCAACTATGGTCGCAGCGGTCCGAAGCGCGCCGCAGTAGCCGAGGTCGGTCTCGCAGGAGTAATACCAGTCGCCGCGATCGTTCGGCTGTCCGAGCCATGTCATTCCATAAGCCGCCGGCTCGAAACCGCCGCCCGTTCCGCCATCGTTTGCCTTACCTGGAAACCAATATCCATAGCCGGACTCCGGCGTACCGGTATTCATCAGGGACCATGAGCTGAGGAAGGAAGCATAGCCAAGGCGGATCGTTGCCTCTGGTTCAAGACGGTCATAGAGCGCGTGGTTCAGAACTCCCCAGCCGCCCATCGGAGACATATAACTCAGCGTGTAGGAATCGCCCGCGCTGCCGCGATAGTCGCTGCCGTAGTAGTAATACGCTTTTTCGATCATGCCGCGGCAGAAGAGGTTGTCGCGCATTTGCTCTACGGAAAACTTCTCGGCTTGTCGCGGCACGATACCTGGAGTTGATGGATGATCGAGTGCGTACCGGGCGATCGCCTGTGTCGACTCGAAGCCGGTGGAATCAAAGGCATATTCCGATCCAAAGAGATTTGGCTTGCCGGCAACGAAAAACGCCACCTTCTTCTCCCAATGACCACGCAGCCGGGAAGCCTTGTCGTGCTCGCCGGCAATCTCCAGTTCTTCGATAAGTTGGGGAATGACTACTTCGTTATAGAAGCCGGTCTGATACGCGGACCAGCCGACGACCTCCATGGGAATGGTGAACAAGCCGATCGCAGTGCCGTAGGCGCGTTCAAGATAGGCCGCGCGATCCAGCTTCATCTTGATCCCCGGATAATCGCGGGCTATGCGGTACATGTTGAAGTACATGACGATGATGTGCGGATAGTCGTAGCACCGCCAGATATGGAGCTTGCCCTTCGGCCCTGGATCTTTGCTGTCGCGGTTGTGCTTCCAGTCGGGGATGCCATAGATGCCATAGCTGTAACTCTCCTCGGTGGTCCGCTGCAGGCCGCCCCACACGAAGTGCTCGATGTAGTAGTCAAGCGCTTCCACCTCGGCCTGGTTCGGAAATTCAGCGTTCTTGCTGGCGAGATAGGCCGGCTTGCTCAATCCCGGGTCATCACAGGTGACTTCGTAAATGCGCCAGCCTTTAATCAGGTCGTAGTTGTCCGGGCTGAGCCGCACCTGCGACTTCATGTTCCACTCGGGCAGCAAGCCGTTATACCACTTACTATCATCGCGAATTTGCAGTTTGGTGGTAAACGCGGCCCGCTTGTGAATGAGTGTTTCCAGGGGCTCGGCAGCGAAAAACTCCAGCCGCGTCATGCGGTTCCTGCCATGGTTCACTGTCAGCATGTTCTCGCCGAGCCGCTGAAACTTCACGCGATAAAGCCTTCGTCCAGCTTTTCCGCCGAGAGATTCAATCGTTGTCTGCTCCGGATGCTCAGCAACGATGCTCCTGATCGGCTCACGCGATCGGATGGCGATGCAGGTGGAGAGATCGGTGGGCACGGTCATTCCAGGCGCTACCTCCATGTCCATCAGCCCTGCATCCACCAGCCGCTGCCTCACGCCTGCGTAATCCTGCGCCCATGCCAACTGGAATCCGTACTGCCGCTGATCCCCGGCCTTTCCGGCAGGCGCAAGCGTGACACTTGTGCGAGGTTGACGCCAGCGGCCCCCGCGAGCTTCCACTTTCTCGCCCGCCGCCACCGAATGAACGTACACGCGATATGAAGGGAAGGCGGGGCGGGCCTGACCTGACTCTTTCTGCGGCATGAGATAGTCCCAGTATTCCAGCGAAGTGTTCTCTTCTGGCGTCAACATCAGATAGGGTCCAGCGCTGTTGGACCGCATCCAGAACAGGAACGAACCATGCCCGGAAATGAAACTGTGCTTCAGTACAGGCAGGGACTCAGAACCTTTTGGACTGAAGGTGGCGTGCATCGGCAGCGGAAGAGCCAGGTCGCCGATCTCGATGGGATCAGAGGATGTGTTCTGCAGGCCAATTGTCCAGAGCAGAAGTCTGCCCTGCGGCTTCAGGTGGACGCTAACCGCAAGAGATTCCCCACGATCATCCCGCGCACGATAGATACCCGATTCAATTTGGGAAGCAGATGCGTCTGCGGTCTGGAATCTTTGCCACGCTTGATTAGGATGGCGCCACACGATCTCGACATGACCAAGCTTCTGCCCCATCGCCACGTAGTTCGTCGGCATACTGTCGGATGCGAACCGAATACTCGTGAGTACGTTTCCCTCGTATTCCAAAAGAAACGGCGAAGAGCCATCGCCGACCTCGGCAAAACTGCGAACCTGGTCGTGTTCCGAGGCAAGTGAAAACGATGAGAAAGAAAGACCAGCCGCAGCAGTAGAAGCTCCCAGTAAAAACTCACGACGGTTCGCAGTCATCAACCACCTCAGACGAGAGTTGTATACAACAATGTATGTAATGTCAAGCCAATCTTCCACGTTCTCTGCTGATTAGGCAATGTACGCGAGACGCGCTAAATGATAGATTGGGAACGGGTTACGTGAATTTCCGCCTGGTTAGGCTTTGATCCGCGCACTGTTTTTACGCTCAGATCGGAAAAGGCGGATCGTCGAATTGCACTGTCGGAACCTGGGCAGAAAGTCGCTCTCTCCGCGCGGGGTAATCGAGATCTTGGCGAATGTAACAGCCAACGCCGGTTGAGTCGACATCAGAATATGGAGAGCGCCAAAGAGCCAGGGAGTGGGCAGCTTGAGAACGGAAGTCAGTTAGGGATTCTGGTCCCTTTAGGCGGCCGGAATCCGATACACGACGAATTGGAAGGAGACTTCGGGCGTTGGTACCCACAATTCAGGCCGAAAGCCGCGTGCCCCCGGCTTTTTGCCGCTCTCATCGCCGTTCGCTCACCAGCCTCCATCCAGAACTAGCGATTGCGTTCTGCTCTGCTGCATTTTGTTTCGGATAATAAATCAGGGCGGTTAGACTTTTCTCTGTGGCGCAGCTGACATTGGACGGTACCGTACCTTCAGTTACCAACTCTCTCAGTACCCTTCCCGAGAAGGGGTCGACCTCGAAGAGTTGCTGCGGAGGATTGACGGAAATCCCTTTTTTCTTGAATGCGGCAAAGTCCGCGAGTTTTTCCGTGCGCACGACCCAAGTGTCGTCTTTCGCCGCGGGCAGCATAAACTGCAGAAGCTGCCCCTTGGGCAGCGCCAATCTGACAACATTCACCTCGCCTCCCTCGTTGAGGATGCGAACTGGCAACTCCGATTCGGGCTGGAAAAAGAGGACATTGCTTCCATAGGGAACGAACATGGCATCGTACGCCGGAATGGCCGCTGCCTCCCAGGCTCCGGCGTGTTCCAGCGCTCCGCGATTGATCGCCTGCAGCGAACCCGAAGCGGCGAAAGGGCGAGCATCCAGATCGATCTGGCGCAGATAGCTTCCATCCGAATCCAGAAGCGCCAGCAACGGCTGCTTATTGAGCGGCTCAATCCCTAACACAAGAAAACGCCCGGAATCGAGCACCGCGATCTTCAGTGGCTCGAACGGCAGGTCGAGCTTGATCTGCCTGGAGAATGTGCCGTCACGCTTGGAGAGGGAGATGTAGTACTCGACTTTGGAATCCTGCCCCTGATCCTCCTTATCCCGCACCGTGGCGCTCAGGAGCGTGGCAACCTCGTCGTTGCCCGGATAGCTCCAGATAGCCGAAACCACTCTCTTCTCTGAAACGGTGAAGTTGCGCTGAATCTTCGTAACCTCGCCGCTCGATGAGATGCCATAGAGATCGCCCGCGATCACTTTAGCTGACGGATCCACATCGCCCATAATTTCTACGAAGATTTCTCCATCGCTGGAGCAGAGAGTGGGAAACCGGGTAATTCCTCGATCCGGCAACCCCAAAATTTGCCTGCCTTCACCAAAATCTACCGTATTCACCGGAATTGCGCCGACGGCGCTTGCATCGTCGCCCGAGACATTGACGCCGGGCTGCTCCGCAGCACTGGCCGTCGCTTTCGGCTTTGGCTGCTGCTGGCCTATCACAAGCGGACTACACGAAAACAGCAGGAATAAGACAAAAACGCAGACCCTCATGCCAATCGCCCCCTTGGTAAAAACCGTCGAAAATCGGCGATCCCGGCCTATTCGGCAAAAGATAACACTCCGGGCGGCAGATGGATGTGGAAATTTCCCAGGCAATCCGCGATCATGACGCTGATTCCATGCCGCGCAAGAATTGCCAAAGTGGTCTGCGCCTTCTTGGTCAATGCGGCCGTACCGCCGCAAATCTCATCCGTCGATGTCCATACTCTCACCTGTTGCCCGGTTACACCACAAGCTGCCGGAGTTGGCTTGGGGCGCTGACGACTCGCGTATCATCAAATCAGACCCGGAACTGCGCAGGCATCAACCGCATCCCGGTGAACGATGATCGTCATCGACCCAGAACTGGATCTTTCCCGAGCGGCGGAGGCGCTAAACGCGCTCTCGGCCAAGCGCACGCGCGAGTATGTCGCGGGCCAGGATGCCAAGACGCTCCAACTGCCATCCATACGCACGTTAGCGCGATTCCTGACTGAAGCCCGGACCGCGGTGCGGTTGCGCGGGCAGGTGACGGTGCTGCTGACGAGCGACGCCGCGATGCGCGACCTGAACCGGCGCTTCCGTGGGAAAAACAGGCCGACGGATGTGCTTTCGTTCCCCTCCGATCACCACATTCGAGGGACAGAGAAGATTGCCGGAGACTTGGCCATCGGCGTGGAGACAGCTCTTCGCCAAGCCGATGAGCAGGGGCATTCGCTGGCCGTCGAGCTCCGGGTACTGATGCTGCACGGACTGCTGCATCTGGCTGGCTACGACCACGAAACCGACTCCGGCGAAATGCACCTGCGCGAGCAGCGTTTGCGCAAGCGGCTCGGACTGCCGCTGGGACTGATTGAGCGGGTGGAAAGCCAGTCAACCAGCCAGCCAGCGAGCAAGCCTGCGCGGGTGCGCAAGCCATGACGCTTTTCCAGATTGCGCTTCTCGCCTTGCTTGTGGCGGCAGCCGCGCTAGCCTCCTACATTCATCGCGTCTATTCCGAGTTCGGCAAGATTTTGAGCCGCGAAGTCGAGGAGCACCTCGATCACTGGGTGGAACGGATCGAGCCGCATCTCGGCCTTGACCGCGAACATGCCGCACTCTGCGCGGCGGTCCTGATGCAGCTTTCTCTGGGGCTGATGGCGCTTGAGTTTGGCGCCATACTTTTTGTCCATGCTGTACGCCCCGGCGAACCAAGCGCACAAGAGATCGCGCAGGCTGTTCTGGGCGTGGTGCTGGCAGTTGTCTTCTGCAACCAGCTTATTCCGTCGTTGCTCTTCAACCGCACGCGCGGGCTTTGGGCGGAGCGGCTGCTGTGGCCCATCGTGCTGGTATTGTGGATGGCGACGCCGGTCACCATCCTCATCCGATTTTTCTTTTCGATAGCGGCACTGGCCGAGGCGCCGGTAAATCCGGCAAAGGACCCCGCGCCCGGCGTCGAAGCGCTGATTGAAGCCGGCGAAGAGGAAGGAATCCTCGAGCAGAGCGACCGCGAGCTGGTGCGCTCAGCCGTGGAGTTTGGCGACAAGCTGGTGCGCGAGGTGATGACGCCGCGGCCAGAGATCTTTGCCGTCGCCGACTCGATCACGCTCGAGCACTTTCTGGAACTGCTCAAGCAGCACAATTACTCGCGCGTGCCTGTCTACTCAGGCACGCTCGACAACGTCGTGGGTCTGGCCTTCGCGCATGACCTGCTGCAGATCAGCGACGAAGAGGCGCGCACGCACACGGTGGCGACGATCCTGAAGCCGGCCGCGTTTGTGCCGGAGACCAAGCGCGGCTACGAGTTGCTGCGCGAGATGCAGCGCGAGAAGCAGCACATGCGCATCGTGATCGATGAGTACGGCGCAGTGGCGGGTTTGGTGACAATTGAAGATCTGCTCGAAGAGATTGTGGGTAACATTCGCGACGAGCACGAGACCGATGCGCACTTTGAGGAGCCGCAGCGTGAGCCATCGGGCGCATGGCTTGTGCCGGGCAGCTTCCCTGCCGATCAGCTCGCAGATCTCGTCGGCGAGTCAGTCGAACTGGGCGAGGACTACGAAGCCACCACGCTTGGCGGCCTGGTCAGCGAGATCGCCGGACGCATTCCCAGAACCGGTGAGACCGTTCCGATCGAGCCGCTCGGCCTGCGCGTGGAGATCGTCGCCTCTACCGGGCGCCGCGTGGAGCGAGTGCGTCTGTTTCCGCCCGTGGCAAAGACACCCCTGCCAAAACAAGCCTGACTAGTTCCATGTTGCTGTCTCATCGCCGGTGTCCGCGATAATGAAAGATGGAGAACGGAAAGTGAAATCCGGATTTGTCGCCATCCTCGGCCGGCCCAATGTGGGCAAAAGCACACTGCTCAACGCCCTCACCGGCGAGAAAGTCGCCATTGTCACAGCCAAGCCGCAGACCACGCGCAACCGCATTGCCGGCGTGGTGGAGGTTCCCGCGCGCAAAGGGCTGCACCCGGCGGCGCAGATTGTCTTTGTGGATACGCCCGGCGTGCACCGGCCGGCCTCGCAACTCGACCGGCGGATGCTGCAGGAGGTCCATGAGGCGCTCGAAGCGCGCGACCTGGTGCTGGTGTTGATGGATGTGACGCGGCGGATCGGGCTCGAGAGCGATTCCTCCCAGACGCCCTCCCAAGTCTCAAAATCGAGACCTGGGGTGCCCAACTGGTCATCGGAGGATGAATTTCTGTTGTCGCTCGTCCGCAAGCTCGATTGCCCGGTCTTCCTGGTGCTGACCAAGATCGATCTTGTCCGCAAGGACGAATTGCTGCCGTTGATCGAGTCGCTCGCGAAGCAGCACAACTTTGCCGAAGTAATTCCAATCAGCGCGCGCAAGCGCGACGGACTCGACGTGCTGGTGCGGAAGATCGTCGGCGCGCTGCCTACAGGCGAGCGTTACTTTCCAAAGGATCAGTACACCGATCAACCCGTACGCTTCATGGTCGCCGAGTTGATCCGCGAAAGCATTCTCGTCGAGACGGGCGAAGAGGTTCCTTACGCTTCGGCCGTGGTGATCGAGCGGTTTGAAGAGCCGGAGGGCCAGCCGCGACCGGGCAAGAGGCCGCTGACAAGAATCAACGCAGTGATTTACTGCGAGCGCTCGGGGCAAAAGGCGATTCTGATCGGCAAAGGCGGGTCGAAGTTGAAGGCGATCGGCGCCGGAGCGCGGCACAAGATCGAGTCGCTGCTTGGCACACAGGTGTATCTCGAGCTGCATGTGATCGTCGAGCCCGGCTGGCGCGAGTCGAAAGCATTTATCGAATCGCTTGACTGGCGCAATCAACTGGACCGGTTAGCCTCAAAACAATCCGGAGCCGAACGGTCCGAAGAAGACGAGTCATAAGGCCCGCCCGCGCGAGGCTGGTCCCGCACGCGTTGCGTGCTAGCGAAGAATCTTGAAACCGCCGGGGGCCGGTGCGGGCGAGCCGTAATCCGAGTCGAAGCCAAGATGCAGTTTGGCTGCCTCGGACATCTTGCTCTTGTCCCACGGCGGATCGAAGACCACCTCGACCGTGACCTCGCGCACCTCGGGCAGCGCGGCGAGCTTGCGCTCCACCTCGGCCTTGATGACGTCGGACATGCTGCAGCCGGGAGCGGTCAGCGTCATGCGCACTTCGATCCGTTTGCCGCCGTCGATGTCTTTTGCCGTGGCCGCGTAGACCAGTCCCAGATCGACGATATTGACGGGGATCTCAGGGTCGCGGACAGTCTTCAGTTGTTTCCAGATCATGTCTTCGCGAAATGATTCAGAAACAGGCACGGGCTGCTGGTTGTTTTGCTTATCTGTCATCGCGATTACGATTCTCTACCTTTCCAGTCCATTATCTCGCGAGAAATCGCGGACGGTTGAAAATCTCCGCCGGGAACCGTTGCCATAGGTCACCACGGTTTCGCTTCGCCCTGCACTCCCACCTCGCCGCGCTCGATACGTTCCAGAAACATTCGCGCAAGCTTGCGCTCACCGGGATGGCTTTCGCCGTGCATCGTGCACAGGTCGAGGAACTCATCCACAAGCGCATTGCGCTCGCCCTGTGCGGCGAGAATGTTCTGCAGCGCAAGGCCCAGTTCCCGCAGCTTTGCCGCATCAGGCCAGCTTTTCTCCGGTTCGTCCAGATCCATCGGCTCGCTGAAGAGTCCATGGCGGCCGCGCGCGCATTCATCCAGCAGGGTGAGCAGTTGTTCGCTGAAGGCGCGGCTCAGCGCTTCGATCTGATCCTGAGGCATTTGGTCGCGTGGGTCCATGCAATCCATTATTTCGCGTTGGCTTTGCCTGCCTGCATCGCGGCTTCAATCTCATCCGCGGTGTGGGGAAGCGAAGCGTCGAGGTCGATGAGCTTGCCGTCGCTGGTCACCAGAAAGTCGCACTCGATGCGAATGCCGATCGCCTCTTCGGGAATGTACACTCCCGGCTCGATCGTGAAGACCATTCCCGGCTTGAGCACCACGGGATAGTCGGCCGGATCGTGCACGTCGATGCCCATCAAGTGACCCAGCCCGTGCAGCCAATACCTGCCGAGCGGCTGACCGTGCAGATCCTTGCCGTGCGTATTGATGTAGTCGTACGCCACGGTGTCGAGCGAGTTCGGGTCCGTGCGGTCGCGGTCGTTGAGGGTAGACTTGCCGGCGACGAAGGCCTGGATGGCGGCCTGCTGCGCTCCCAGAACGATGTTATAAATCTCGCGCTGCCGCGGGGTGAAGTGGCCGTTGACAGGGACCGTGCGCGTGATATCGGCCGCATACATCGAGTACTCGCAGGCGGCGTCGACCAGCAGCAAATCGCCGCTCTGCATGGTGCGGTTATTTTTCGAGTAGTGGAGGATGGTCGAGTTAGGGCCGGAGCCGACGATGGGCGCGTAACTGGGCCGCTCGCATCCGTTCTCCATCCACACTGCGGTCATCGCACCCGCGATGGCGCGCTCCGTCATGCCGGGCTTGACCCACCATTGCATCATCACGCGCTGCGCAAGGATCGATGCCGTCGACGCCTTCCTGATGAGCGCAATCTCGCCCGCGTCCTTGATCTGGCGCAAAGGCATCGTCAGCGTGGTCACGTCGCGCGCATGGGGTGCGTCTCCGCTGCCAAGCGTGACGGAGGTAAAGCGCAGGAGCGCAGTAGCCGCAGGCGTGCCGGGCTGCGTCCAGAGATTGTAGAAAAGCGCGCGGTCAGTGGAGATCATCCGGCTCAGTTCCGCCGGCAACTCGGTCATCGGCTCCACATTGTCTACGCCGGTGGCCTCCTCTACACCCGGCGTAGCGGCGTCCATCTTCACCCCGGTGTAAGCTTCCATGCGCGGGTTACGCGCGGGCAAAAACAGAATCTCCTTGTAGGCACGCGGCATTGTGGCCTGCGGCGCATCGCCAACGATCATCAGCGCCGCTCCCGGCTGGTTCCATCCCGTCAGGTAGTAAAAGTCGGAGTCCTGCCGGTAGGGCATAAAGTCCAGCGCCGGTTCTTCGGCAGCGAACAGAATGGCGACACCGCCGTGAAGCTCTGCCGCCAGCGCCACGCGCCGCGCGCGATAGACGCCAGATGGCTGCTTCTCCAAAGCATGCCCCGCAGGGGCATCGAGGAAAAGCAGTCCCGATCCGAGGGCAAACCACGCCAGGGCTAGAAGGCAAAGCTTTTTCATTCCGCTATTGTCGCCCCTCAAACTCTCCAGTGCAAAAGAAATTGTGCGCGGAGAGCGGCGATTCCAACGATTGCAGACAGGTCGCACCGCGCCTGTTCCTTCGTTCGTGCTGGCGGGAAAGAATGGGAATGAGCGAAGTCCAAAGGCGCAACTCAATGCCGCCGGGAGGAATAATTCCAGTTTTCTTTTCTGCGGCAAGAGTTGTATTCTCCAGCGCAGGGAGTTTTGCGAGGGGGACGATGCATACGCCAATCAGGGTCATTACCGTGGAGCGAGAGTACGGTTCGCATGGAGCGCAGTTCGCCCACGATTTAGCGGCGCGGCTTGGCTGGCGGCTGCTGGACTCGGAGCTGGTGACCGGCGCGGCGCACATGGCCGGCGTGGATCCAAAGACCGCGGCCAAATACGACGAGCGGGTGGACCCCTGGTACTACCGGTACGGCAAGTTTTTCTGGTTCGACCCGGTCTATACGCCGGCCACGAACGGTGAAGAGCGGATCTTCGACTCCGAGCGCATGCTGGAGTTGGTGCGGGAGGAGATCCTTGAAGCTGCGAGGCTGGGCAACTGCGTCCTGGTGGGCCGGGGAGCAGCATGCGCTCTTGCCGGGCGACCGGGATGCTTTCACGTTTTCGTGTACGCTACGGCCAAAGCCAAGAAGGAATGGTACGTGCGCACATTTCCCGATCAGGCGCAGCACGCGGAGCAAAATCTGGCGGCGATCGACAAGCGGCGCGCGGCAGCAATCCGCAAGTTCTACCAACAGGAGTGGTGTTCGCGCGGGCTTTACCACATGCTGCTTAACTCCTGCATGGGAACCGAGGCCATGATTGCCGCGGTTGAGTGCGCATCCGGATTGTGCCCGACGCCGGCGGAACCGGCCGCGCACTAGATTCCGTGCGCGGGCTCGATATCTACTTCAGACAGCCGTGCGCGCAACACGCTGACCGATGCGCGTAAAAACTTCCCACGGAATCGTTCCCATGGCATGCGCATAGTCGTAAGCCGTGATGCTCTCGTCATCCTGCGCGCCAATCAAGACCACCTCGTCGCCAGCTTCGACGCCGGGAATCTCCGTGACGTCCAGCACCGACTGATCCATGCTGACGCGGCCCACGAGCGGCGCGCGCTCGCCGCGCACAAGCAGATAAAAGCGGTTGCCGAGCGAGCGTTCAAGACCATCGGCGTAGCCCACGGCGACCAGCGCAAGACGCATCGGCTCGGTGGCGGCGAAGGTTGCGTTGTAGCCGATGGTGGCCCCGGCCGGCACAGAGCGCAGACCGACAACGCGGGACTTCCACGCGAGAACGGGCTTGAGCGCGGCGCGCGCGGCTGCCAGCGATGCCGGCTCCTGCCCGGCGTCGAAAGCAGGATCGAACTCCGGAACCACGCCGTAGAGCGCCAGGCCGGGTCGCAGCAGGGCCTTCATCCCGTGGCGCTCGGCCAATTCTCCAAGCTTGCGCGCCTGACCGGCCAGCAGCGCGGCGGAGTTGCCCACGTTGAGCCACTCAGCGAAGAGGCCGGCGGCGGAGATGCGGCCAAGAGCTTCGTCCATGCGCGCGAGCTGCTCCTGCGTAGCCTGGCTGTCGGCCTCGTCAGCGGCAAACAGATGCGTCATCACAGCTTCAAGGCGCAGTGGCGAACCCGGAGCAAAACGCGAAAAGATCCGGGAGAGTTCGCCCGGGAGCACGCCCTGGCGGCTCATGCCGGTGTCGATCTCAAGATGCACAGGCACGGAGGCAGCCGTGGCGCCGGCGGCACGCGCGGCGGCTGCAAGCTCGTCGATCTGCCAAAGCTCCCAGGCAATGGGCGTGAGTTGGAACTGGAGGGCGGCCGCGGCCTGGCCGCGCGCATAGCCCGACATGACGAGCACACGCGCATCGGGGCAAAGCGCGCGCGCGGCGATGCCTTCTTCAACACTGGTGACGCCGAGCCATTTCGCCCCGCCACGCGCGGCGGCAGGCGCGCACAAGGCGAGCGAGTGGCCGTAGGCGTTGCCCTTCACCATGGCGAGAAGCTCCACGTGGGGCGCGGCGAGACTGGCGAGAAAGCGAAAGTTCTCTTCGAGAGCGCGAGTGCGGATCTCGGCCCAGCAGGGGCGCATTGGCATGGGAGTTTGCAAAGATCAGTGTATCGCGCGTTGCAGTGCGAGTCTTCTACAACAGAAGCGCAAAGGCCACGACGGTTTCGAAACTCTCGCCGGCATCGCGGAGCAGATCCGCTTCAAGCGCGTGTGGAACCGGCATCTCGCAGGCGGCAATCTCCTCGGGCGCAATGCCGATGAAGCAAAGCTCGCAGTGGCCCAAGCCTTCGGCACCGTCGCCGTTCACCGAGCGCACGGGAGGGCCAAAGACGCGGCAGGTCATGGGCCGCCACGCGTACACGTCGCAGCGGCCCGTCGCGGGATCGAGCGCGGGGCACGCAGCCTCGTTGGCGAACTCCACGAAGCGTTCTTGTTCTTCGACTGAGCTGCCGAGCGCACCAGTCTTCCGGTCGCCTGGGAAATCCGCACCGTGAGCCGCCAGCCAGCCGCGGGCGCGCCGCTCGATCGCGGCAGCGAGCGCGGGATCGGTCGCGAGCAATTCGGCCATTCCGGCGCCAAGGCGCGCGGCGTCGAGCGCATTGATGGCGAAGGTTCCATGGCAGCATTGGGTGCAACCGATGCGGCAGGCGAGAAGCGCGCCAGCGCGGCGCGCGGCTTCAGCCAGCGAAGCGTCCACGATCTGTACAAGCTCGGCATCGCGCACGGGGAGGTGCATATGCGAAAGGATAGCAGATCGCGGACGCGGCGGCGAGAGCGCCACATTTGACTTCACTCTTCCTTGCGCGAGTGCGGGCGCGGGCGGAGAATGGTTGCGTGCATCTCCGCAAACGATTCGTCGCGATCTTTGCCGCGCTTCTGGCCTTCGGTTGGGCAGCCCGCTCCGGAGCGATTCCGGCCTCTGTGCAGGCAGGCGCGGCGCATTCCGCATCGAAGATGAACTCCGCTCTTCCGCCCGGCGCGCGCATCGACATCAATCACGCCAGTGTTGACGAACTCCTCAAAGCGCCCGGAATGACGCGTACCTGGGCCGGCAGGATCGTGCGCTTTCGCCCCTACCGCACCAAGCTGGATTTGATCGAGCGCGGCGTGCTTCCCAGCGACGTATACGATCGCATCAAGGATTCAATCATTGCGCATCGCGATCGGCAATGATTCCAGTCCCGCGGTTCCTATTTGCTTGTTCTCTCGTTCCCTGTCTTCGATACACTGATCGAGACAGGAGGCTTCCCTTATGCAGGCACGTATTGTCGGCACCACCATGCCGGTGCTCGAAGTCGATCTCGACCCCAACGAAAGCGTATTTTCTGAAAGCGGTGAGCTTTCATGGATGACGGCATCGATCCAGATGGCAACGCACACGCAGATGGGCGGAGGCGGCGGTCTATTCGGTGTACTCAAGCGCGCGGTGGCTGGCGCCAGCATCTTCATGACGGAGTACCGCGCCATCCAGTACCCCGGCTCGGTCTCATTTGCCACGAAGGTGCCTGGCCACATTGTGCCCGTCGAGCTCGCTCCGGGACAGGAGTACCTGGTGCATCGCCACGGTTTCCTGTGCGCCACGCCGCAGGTTACCATCACTCTGGGCTTTCAGCAGTCGCTCGGCGCAGGCATCTTTGGCGGCGACGGCTTTCTGCTGCAGCGCATCGGCGGCATGGGAACGGCATGGCTGGAGCTCTCGGGCGAACTCGTTCAGAAGACGCTCGCGCCGGGCGAGGTGCTGCGCGTGCATCCCGGCCACGTGGGCGCGTTCCAAGCGTCGGTCGGTTTCCAGATCACCATGGTTCCCGGCATCAAGAACATGATCTTCGGCGGCGACGGAATCTTTCTGGCGGAGATAGTGGGGCCGGGTACGGTCTGGCTGCAAACCCTGCCCATTTCGCGGCTGGCGCACCAGATCTACGAGTACCTGCCCAAGGCTCCGGCACAGCAGGCTGGCACCGTGGGCGGAGCTGGTTTGCTGGGCGGCATCGTGGGATCGATCCTCAGCGGAGGGCAGTAACAGCGGAGCTGGCTCAGCTCTGCACGCAAGGAGCGCTTCGTATGAATCCACCTGCTCCAGGTTCTGCACGGAACGTTCGCGGCCACATCGTCTTTGCCTTCGCTCTTGCCCTGGCAATCTACATCGTGTGGCTGCTGCGCAGTCTCCTGGCGCTTGTGTACGTCTCGGCGCTTTTTGCTGTGATTCTGACGCCCGTGGTGCACTCTACATCCCGGCTGCACATCGGCCGGTGGTTCCCATTCCGGCGCGCGGGAGCTATTTTTTTCCTCCTGCTGCTTGTGGCTGGCGCTCTCACGGGCTTCGGCTTTCTTGCTTTTCCGCCCGTGATCCGTGATCTGCAGACGGTTCAGGGCGAGTTGCCCAACCGAATTCCAGCCCTGCTTGTTCACCTCCGGGAAATTCCCTTCATCGATCGCCTGCACTCCGCCCAGGTTATCGGCTGGCTTCAGGGATCTCTGAGCCACGCAGCGGGCACTTTGCTGCTTTCACTCACGGATTGGGCCGGCGCCATTGCCCAAGTCGCTGTCGGGTTCGTGCTGACGCTCTATTTCATCATCGAGGGCGAGGCTTCTTATCGCTGGTTTCTCTCGTTTCTGCCTCTTGCGCCGCGCAAGCGCCTCGACGCCACACTGCGCCGCGCCGCGGGCCGCATGGAAAAGTGGCTCCTCGGCCAGGCCAGTCTCATGCTGATTCTGGGTGCGGTCAGCATGATCGTTTATCTCTCGCTCGGCGTCCGCTACGCCTACGGCCTGGGCGTGGTGACAGGGCTGCTCAACATCGTTCCCGTTCTCGGCGTGACCGTTTCCATTGTGCTGGCGGTCCTGGTGGCGGCCATCGACTCCTGGGGCCGCGTTCTGGGCGTCGCGATCTTCTTCGCCGTCTGGGTGCAGATTGAAAGCTCATGGCTCATTCCCCGCATTATGAAGAACCGCGTGGACCTGCCGGCGCTTGGAATCTTCGTCGCTCTGATTGTCGGCGCAGATCTCGGCGGCATTCCCGGCGCCATGGTCGCCATCCCTACGGCGGTGCTGGTCGCCGTGCTGCTCGATGAGTACTTTGTGCGGCAGGATGCGGCGTAAGGCGCCTGTTTTTTCGTCAAAGCCGCGTAAAACTACCACCAGCTTTTTGATGTCGACTGTTCACAGTCAACGGTACACTGCGCGCCGATTCACGCAGGCACGCGCATGGCTTCGAGCGCGGCAGTCAGGTCTTTGCCCAGGGCCTTCTGCGCCTCGGGTTTCAGCTTTTCCTCGTGACTGGTCAGATAGAAGACATCGATCGCGCTTTCGCCCTCGGTATCGATAAGCGCAATCTTGATGTTGCACTGGTGCGCGTTCAGGGTGAGCGCGATCTGCCGCAGCAGCCCCGGAAGATCCTGCGCAATCACCTGCAGGATTGTCGAGTGGCTCGAAGACTCGGAGTCGAATTCGAGCCGCGTCTGTACCTCGACCTTAAGATTGCCAGGGCGATTCAGATGACGGCGCGCATCCAGCAGTTGCTCGACGGAGATCTTCTGCGACACCACGTCGTGAACATTCGCAAGGAAGCGTTCCTTCTCGCCGGGATTCAGCTCGATGGTCCGGAAAGTATCGGCGAAATGGAAGCTGTCGACGATGACACCAGTCTCGTTCGAGTAGGCGCCGGCGCGGACGATGTTCATGCCCCACGCCGCCAGAACTCCTGCCACGTCGGCGAATAGCCGCGAGCGGTCGCGCGTAATCACGGTCAGATCGAAGAGCTGGCGGATAGGCCTGAGATCGAGCTGCACCGGATTCTTGCCGAGGTTCAGGGCCATCTGGAAGTGGTTGCGAATCTGCTCGGGCAGGCGGGTCTGCAGATAGCGCTGCGGCAGTCCCTCAAGAAATTGCCTGAGCGCATCGTGTTGCGCCGGCGGCGCCATCGAACGGATGCGATTGAGAAGCGTAGGATCGATGGCGGCGTGATACCGCGACTCGTCCACCGAGCGATCCATGAAGTTCGATGTGGACATATAGAACTGCCACAGGTTTTCGGCCTTCCATGGCGTCAGCGCATCGGGATTGACCGCCTTGATATCGGCAAAGGTCATCAGGGTCAGCATTTTCAAGAGTTGCGGTTCCCCGATCTTCTCCGCGAAGCCCTTCACGTTGTCCAGATCGAAGATATCGCGGCGCATGGCCGCCGACATCTCCAGATGCAGCTTGATCAGCCTCAGAACCGTTTCTTTCTCTTCGGCATCGAAGTCCAGCCGCGCCAGAAAACTTTCGGCCATCTCCACGCTATGCCCTGCATGTTCACCCGTGCGCCGCGCTTTGCCCGTGTCGTGCAGGAGCAACGACAGCAGGAACAGGTCGAGCCGGTCGATCTCCGGCAGTAGCTGCGCCAGCCGCTGCTCGTACTCGTGCGCCGGGGTGCGCAGGCCATGCACATTGTCAATGGTGAGAAAGGTATGCTCGTCAACCGTGTAGCGGTGATAGCTGTCGCGAATCACCAGCGCGTCAATACCGTGGAACTCAGGAATGAGCATCTCCAGAACGCCAAGTGCGTGCATGGTCCTGAGCGCGTGAGCCGCGTGCGGCCCCAGCAGAACCTCGCGCAGCGCATTCCAAAGGTAAGGTCCTTCGGGAATCGCAATCGCAAGCACCGGCAATGCGTCGGTGATGCGGTCCTCAGCGGCCTGCGACAGCGTGTAACCGTGCGTGGCCATCAGCGAGAAGATGCGCAGAATCGACGCTGTATCGTTGAACTGCGCTCCGGGCTGGATGTCGATGCGTCCCTGGTCGAGGAGAAAATCGGTGCCCGCGATTGGCGAGCGCCGGCGCCGGAACTGCCGATAGAAGCTGACCGGCGCGGGCAAGTGCTCCATGAGCAGCGCCGCGCGGCGATAGATGACGCGCGCATGACGATAATAAGTGCGCATCCAGTAGGAGGGGTCGGCGGTTCCGCGCGTCTCCAGGCCAATCGATCGCGCCGCGGCTTCGTCCTGCGATTGCCAGTCGAGCGCGTTGTCGTCGCGGCCGTGACGGAAGTGCAGGAAACATCGCGCGGCAGCCAGAAAATCGAAGGCGGCTTCCGCATCGCCGCGCGCGCTCTGGAAGACTCCGCCGCGCTGCCGCGGCCACTCCCTGGTCTCTTTCAGGTGGAAGAGAATCGCGAACCAGACGGCGAGCGAGTAATCGCGCAGACCGCCGGGGCAATCCTTGATGTTGGGCTCCAGATGAAAGATCGTGTTGCCGAACTTGGCGTGCCGCGCGCGGGCAATCTCCCCCAGTTTCTGCGTGATTGCCGTCCACTCGCTCAGCACCAGGCCGGGGAACACCACCTGATGAAGTTGCTGATAGAGCGGAAACTGACCGGCCAGAAAGCGCCTGTCGAGCGTGGCCAGCGTAAACTCCAGATTATCGGGATCGAACTTGCCGACTTCCTTCACCGTGCGCGAGGCGGGACTGGCGCGCAGCCCAACATCCCACATGCCCTGGACGATCGCCCGCACGGCCTCCTTCGATTGCTGCTCTGTCTTCTCGTCGGCAAACGTAAAAAGCACGTCGATGTCGGAATAGGGGAACAGATCCTTGCGCCCGTAGCCCCCCAGAGCAAGAAGCGCCACGTTCTGTGCGGGTAAATTGGCAAAGGCTCGGCGCCACATCTCGATCAGGATGCGGTCCACAACCGCGGAGCGCCGCCGGATCGCAGCCGTGCCGTCTCCGGTGCGATCGCAGGTCTGGCGCACGAGCGCCATCTCCCGCGTATACTGCGCCCGAAGATCGTCGACCTCTAAAACGGCTGCGCTCATAGGATTGTTTGGTTGCCTGCCAAAGCAAAAAGGGGTTGCTACAAGAATAAGCGATCTTTGCTGAAGACAGAGCGTGGGGATTGCGGAACACGGATAGACGGAAGATTGCCGTCAACAAGCCTGATCGTGGCGAAATCGCTCCATGCCCGCGGAGCTTCCGCCTGAATGTGACTCTATTCCACCTCGCGAACGCCGCAACTGGCCTTTTCTTCCCATGAAGACAATCGCGATGATGATTGCTGCATATGGGCTGCTCCGAATGCGGGTCAGCCCGCCAGTTCCATCGCTTTGAGCGATTCGTTGTAGGGTGCACGCAGGACGCCGCGCTCAGTAAAGATAGCGGCGATGTACCTGGCTGGCGTCACGTCGAAAGCCGGGTTGCGGATTTCGACGCCGTTGGGCGTGACTTGCCTGCCGGCGAAGTGCGTCACCTCTTTCGCCGGGCGCTCCTCGATCGGGATCTGGTCGCCGGTCGGCGTGGCCATGTCAATGGTGGACCAGGGCGCCGCGACGTAGAACGGGATGTCGTGTTCGCGCGCCAGAATCGCCACGTTGTAGGTGCCGACCTTGTTGGCGGTGTCACCGTTGGCGGCGATGCGGTCCGCGCCGACGACAACGGCCTGGATCTTGCCTTGCCGCATCAGAGTTGCCGCCATGTTGTCGCAGATGACGGTGGTGGGGATCTGGTCGGCCATCAGCTCCCACGCCGTCAGCCGCGCGCCCTGCAGGAACGGCCGCGTCTCGTCGGCGTAGACCTGGATCTTCTTGCCCTGTTCGACGGCGCCGCGGATGACGCCCAGCGCGGTTCCGTAACCGCAGGTGGCGAGGGCTCCGGCGTTGCAGTGGGTCAGCACACCGCCCTCCTGAGGCATCGATTCGGCGCCATACGCGCCCATCTGCTTGCAGGCGGCAATATCATCCTCATACATCGTGTGTGCTTCAGCCAGGAGCTTCTGCCTGATCTCGTCCAGAGACAGGCCCGACGCGGCCAGGGTTGCAAAGAGTGCCTTCATCCGGTCGATGGCCCAGAAGAGATTGACGGCCGTGGGGCGCGTTGAGGCGAGACGCGTACAGATCCGCTCGAACTCGGGACGAAACTCTTCGACGGTGCGCGCCTGGGTATTCTTCGCGCCCAGGGCGACGCCGTAGGCCGCAGAGACACCGATGGCCGGAGCGCCGCGCACGACCATGGTGACGATGACCTCAGCCACCTGTTCGTAGGTTGTGGCGAGCACATAGCTCTCTTCGAGAGGAAGCTTGGTCTGATCGATAAAGCGAACACCTTCAGGGGTCCAGGTCAGTGTGGGAATCATACGTTTCCAGTGTAATGGAACAGGTTTCAGGGGTCAGCCCGAGCAATCGCTTTAGCCCGATGTTTCGTCGCGTCAAGGTTTGAAAGAGCACGGCTTCAAATGCTGCGGAAAAACTCTATCGAGCGAGGCTCTGTAACAAGGGCACGACCCCAGTCGGACCGAAAAGTGTCCGGCTAATCTCTGGGCCCCTAATACAGTTGTAGATAGAAAACTGGCAGCGGCGAGCCGCGCTTTCGATAGTGGCAGCAAAGAGCATGGAATTGATGCTGTCTTCGCCATCGAGAGCAGTGCAGCAAGTGTTCAATGCCGCGCCATCCGCGCCAGAGCAGGCGAGTGAGCAGGTGGCGCAGTTCCGGTACGCTGAGCGGCACCTGACCATCGGGAGCTTTTTCTCCCCGTGCGCGCAGGATGGCCAGCACTGTATCGGGACTGCTCAACTCTTCCAGCACATAATCGCGGAGCCGGTCCTGCGCGGCGTCTGCATCCCAACGTCCCCGATTCAACAAATGCTGTACCCGGTAAAGAGCCGCTTCGCCCATCCACTCGGCCAATTGCCAGCCGTTCTTCCGCTAACAGTGGCTCAAAAGGCCCTAAAGGTAGGCCAGACTGCGCTCGTGTGCCTCCGAGCGCACAAACAACCCCGCTCTTCAGTCGTGGGACCGCAGCAACTCACGCTTCCATCCAGATAATCGCTTCTCCCTCAATCACGCGGAGAACCACATCCGAGAGCGAAAACAGATTAGCATCTGCAACTGTAGTACTAAGGCGCCATGCGAACGATCGAAAAGTTCAGCCCCTGGCCCGGCACATTCCTTGCATGTAGAAAGAAAAACTCCTGCGGAGAAGCCGCAACCGGCGTCGCGCCGAAGGTGGAATCGATTCGATAAAAAGCAGTCAGCGCTCCGCTGTAGCGGTCATAGACCGAAATCGTGAAACGCTTCAGTTCCATGGCATCTCCCGGCGTCTTACCTGTATCGGGGACCGCTTCGCACAGGTACAAACTTCCGTGCGAGATGAGCATTTGGAGCGGCATCGTGCGGTCGTTTTTGAGGAACGCCGGCTGCGGCAGGGCCATCTCGGTGAATTGCCCGTTGGATCGAACGCGGATCGCTTTGCGTCCCCATGACGGATCGAAGACATAGACGGCATCGTCGTCGCCGCTCTCTAACTGTATCAAGCCAGATTTGAAAGCGGCCGCAGTCGCACCCGGCTTTTTCGCCACCGCGCTCCCGGACTTGCCGGAGGCATTGCTGCTGCCGGAGCGCAGAACCTCGGGAACCAGTACCTTTCCACGCGTGTCGAGGAGCGCCAGACGCACCTTGCCGGAATCGTCGTACCCGGAGAGAAGAAAACCGCCGGAGGAGCTGAACTCCGCGACATGCGCAGGAGTAAATCCGGTATCGAGCGGGATCAAATCATCGTAATCCCCGTCCTCGTCGAAGCGCAGGAGGCCATACTGGGACTCGCGCGATGCGTCTGTCCACGTCGTGATCGCCAGAACGCCACCGCGGGGAGCCGGCGCCAGGTCAACTAAAAACAGGCCGTCTGGCCGGATGGAATTGGAGGCGGGAACCTTGGACAGATCGAGCGCCACGCGCACTTCCCCTTTCAAGCTAATCGCCAGATAATTTCCGGCCAGAGCCTGAAAATAGAACTCACCTTCGCCGGCAACCGTGCGATACCCCCGGATATCGTGAGGCAAGGAAGTGACAGGGGTCTCGTCGAGGACGCGCAGAGAAACCGGCATCTCGCCGGGCTGTCCCTGGCAGGCGGTGGCAGCCAGAATCAGGAATGGGAGACAAAAAAGCGCGCTATGAGGCTTAGGCATGCACGCCCCCTCTCCGTGGAGCTACCCATAATATCGAACCGTCGCAAGTCAGAAAGAGCATGGGGCGCGATTGGTACTGCTCCGCTGGATCATCTCGCAGATATCGGCGAGCATCCGCGGCAATTGTACAGGAACCGCCCGTTTGCCAAACGCAGTTACAAGGTAATGCCCAGGTCCATCGCATTTGGATAGGGCATGCCGAGCAGCAGCCCTTCCGCAACGGCACGGCTCTCGATGCTGCCCAAAAACACATCGGAAGCTGCTTTGTAACAAGGGCGCGGCGGGGCACCCTCTGGGGCCGAAAATGCGGCAAGATCGGCCGGGCTTCAGCCATGCCAGACCAATCTTCGCCACGCTCGTCTATCGTTTGGACCTTTTGAGCAACCGCCGATGCCCGAAGCTTGCTTGGCTATGGCAAAGCCTTGCTCTTTTCCAGACAGATTCTCCCAAAATCTTGAAATGCGACTGCCCTGTGAATCCTGCCCCGTCCTCTGGACGCCGCCTGCCCGTGGACAGTAGAGTTGTTTTTGGCACCCTTCAGCTTCTCTTCTTTGGATCCTGCGGAGGACGAACTTCCATGGCAACGCGCTCTACACCCGCGACCGGCGCACCCAACTACTCCGGGCCCTTCATCGCGGTCACGATCCTGTTCGGCATCTTTGGGTTCCTTACGGTTCTGAACAACACACTTGTGAAGAAGCTCGAGGACATCTTCCAACTCGATCACGGGCCTGCGATGCTGGCTACCTTCGCCTGGTTCTTGGCCTATCTGCTCTTCTCCGTGCCTGCGGCCAAAGTGATCGAACTGGTGGGCTACAAGCGGACGATGGTCATCTCGCTGTTTGTGATGGTGGGCGGGGCCCTGCTGTTTGTGCCGGCGGCGAATATGGTCAACTTCCCGATGACGCTGTTCGCCATCTTCGTGCTGGCCACGGGCGCCTGCGGCTTGCAGACCGCGGCAAACCCGTATGTTTCGATCCTGGGCCCCGAGCACAGCGCCTCGTCGCGGCTGAACGTGGCGCAGGCGGTGAACTCGTTCGGCTCGCTGGTGGCGCCGTGGATTGCGGCCCGCTTCATGCTCTCGGAGACCAGCAGCGCGGCCAATTCAGCGGCAACGGCGCACATGCTGGAGGGGCCCTACGTGGCCGTTGCCGGCGCGCTTCTGCTGCTGGGCTTCGTGTTCATGATGCTGCATCTGCCCGCCATTACGATGAAGCGCGCATCCAATCCGGACGCAGGCGCCCCGGTCGCGGAAAGGAATATCTGGAGCCATCGCCACACGGTGCTGGGCATGGCCGGCATCTTTCTCTATGTCGGACTGGAGATCAGCCTGGCCGCGATCACCATTCAGTTCTGCCTCAAGCAGGGCATCGAGCCTGTGGAGTCATGGCTGAACGCACACATGTTCAACCATGCCGCGTTGAGCTACCTGTTCGGGCTGAAAGGCAGCATCGACACGGTCGAGACCGCGGGGCTGATGCTGACTCTCTACTACACGTGGATGATGGTCGGCCGACTGGTGGGCAGCGCGATGATGAAGTGGATCAAGGCGCAGCACCTGCTGGTGGCTCTTGGCCTGGCGGGTACGTGCCTGCTGCTGATCTCGATGTCTTCGCATGGCTTGTTCGCGGTATGGACGCTGGTCTTCTGCGGCCTGACGAACTCCATCATGTACCCGACGATCTTCGCGCTGGGCATTGCCGAACTGGGACCGCTGACCAGCAAGGGATCGGGCGTGATTACGATCGGCAACTTCGGCGGAGGAGTGATTCCGCCGCTGTTCGGCTTCCTGGCCGAGCGTGTCGGCATTCAGCACGCGCTGATCATCCCGATCATCGGGTATCTGTTCGTGGCGTACTACGGATTTTGGGGCTACAGACCGAAGCGGGATTAGACGCTTTGCATTCTCGAAATCGCTGCAGCAAACCCTTCGGCGCGCCGGAGGGTTTGCTGTTTCTGGCGCAGGCAGGCGGCTGTGCCAGGAGGATTTCTGTCTTTGCGGCGGCGATTGCAGGGGATTGATCCGCGCTTCCCTGCCCCGGAATGCGACAGCCGGCCGCACCGTTACGCAACAGCAGTTTGCATCGCTCCGGGACAGCGATTGCAGCGGATTGAAACATGCAGTGCGCGAGAGCTGGACATACTGAGCCGGAGCCGGACAAAAAGCCCGCGAAAAAATTTAAGGGCAATGACTAAAGTTATCCGGCCCGCAACCGATGAACGGGGTGGACGCAAACAGACCCACCCGGAAGACACGAACGCAGATCTTTGGATCGAAGCGTGGATCGGTGAGCAGACAGCGGGCATCCGAGAAGGAGTTGAACCCATGGCTCTCGGTGTTTTGAGCAATCTTTCGGCGATCTACGCTGAGAACAATCTCAACAACACTCACAACAGCCCGCAGACGGTTCTGCAGCAGTTGTCCTCGGGGTCGCGCATCAACTCCGGTGCCGATGACGCGGCCGGCCTGTCGCTGGTCAATGGACTGGCGGCCAATTCGGCAGCCCTCACGCAGTCCACCACAAACGCCACCGAAGGCGTGGGGCTGCTGCAGGTGGCCGACGGCGCCCTGTCGCTGGTGACAAGCTTGCTGATCCGTTCCGGCCGCACGCATCCGCCGCTCTTCGTCAAGCGTCCGCATTTGCCCACTGCTCGCCGCGCAGGACCAGGCCTGCCAGAGCAGCCTTCCTGCCGCATTTCTCTTTTCCCGCCTTGACAACCATTTACAGGCTTTCACCCTTCTTAAAGAGTAGAATTGAAGAAAAGCATACAATCCATCGGCCTACGAGGAGAGAAAACATGAAGGGTGTTTTTGTGGTCGGAGCAGGCCCAGCGGGCTTGTTTGCCGCCCGGCAGATCGCACTGGCAGGATATGACGTTTTTATATTGAACCGGGATATCAAGCCCGGAGGTTTGGCGGAATACGGAATCTATCCCACGAAAGACAAGATGAAGTCGGGCCTGCGCAAGCAGTTTGCCAAAGTGCTTGATCTGCCCAATGTGCACTACTTCGGCGGGGTTCAGGTGGGCAAGTCTTACGACCTGACCATCGAGGAACTGGAGGCGATGCGCCCGGCGGCGATCGTCTTTGCCTGCGGCGCACAGGCCAGCGGACAGCTGGGACTGCCCGGCGAGGACGCCAAGGGCGTTTACGCGGCCAAGGATTTTGTGTACTGCTACAACGGCCTGCCGCCTTACTCCAGCATGGATTTCTCCACCGGCAAGCGCGTCATTATCACCGGCATCGGCAACGTC
>JAJYFA010000045.1 GCA_021790995.1 Acidobacteriota bacterium | reverse complement strand
GGCTGCCGCACCGGACGTGCCGAACCTGACCGTTGCAACTCCGGCGTATGGCTGCGAGTGCTCCGACGGCAGTTCCTATTCGGCGAACTGCTCTAGTGCGCCATCCTGTCCAGCCAACACCAGCCTTGTGTATAGGATGTCGGTGAGTGTATCGACAACGTATTCTCCGTGGGTGCCGTTGCCGGCGGTCTCCTCCCCGATGACGATCACGCGCTCAGCGGAGATGAGAAGCTCGGGAAGCTAGAAGCGGAACCGGAAGTATGAAGGCGAAGACGATCTTGCGCGTAAGATACGCCGTAAGCGATACGACAAACGCTTGTCTATTCACATGGAGGGAGAGAGGATGTCGGGAAGACATAGGCTGAGGCGAAGCATTCGTCTTCTTCAAGAGGATTCCGGCAGTGAACTGGTGGAGTTCGCGATAACCGTTCCAATCCTGCTTGCGTTTTTGTTCGGGATTATGGATTTCAGCCGAGCAATGTACTGCTACCACTACGTCACCTATGCGGCCCAGGATGCCGCGCGATATGCGATGCTGCGCGGCTCGGATGGGGGAGCGACCAGTTGCTCAGCGTCGACGGTCTACAATTGCGTCACGAATAATAGCGACATTCAGAGCTACGTCAAAAGCCAGGCACTTCCTCTTATCAATCCCAAGAACCTGACCGTAAATGCCACCTGGCCTGGGACGACGCCGGCCTGCTCGAGCTCGAGTGGTTGCGCCGCCTGCTCACCCACGAACAGCCCTGGCTGCCTGGTCCAGGTGCAAGTTACATACAATTTCTCGTTCATGCTGCCATTTCTGCCCCAATCCGCCGGACTGAACTTGACCGGGAAATCGGAGCAGGTGATTCAGTAGAAGGGAAATGACGGGTGGCCGGCCCCACGGAGCACTGAACAGCGGAACACGAAAACGAGGGCACCGGCTCCCTCCCAATCGCTGGTTGGGTGAGAGCCGGCTGAGAGCTATTCACTTTCCATTCGGCAGCTTCGCCAGCCGCGCTTCGACGAGCGCATCGATCACCTTGAGCGATTCGAGCGCCTGTTCCGAAACCGGCTCATCGACCTGCACCACCGACAGCGCCCTGGCCGGCTTCTCGCCCGTCCGCTCACGGCCCAGTGCGAAGTTGGCGATGTTGACGCCTTGCTGACCGAGAATCGTGCCGATGCGCCCGATCACGCCGGGCACGTCGAGACTGCGGCAGACCACCAGCGCGCCTTCAAGCGGCGCTTCCACATCGATACCGTCGAAGGCCAGCAGCCGCGGCTGTTCACCGTGAATCACCGTGGCGCTGGCGCGGCTTTCGCCCTGCGCCGTATGCAACACGATCGTGAGCACCGAGGCCGCGCCGCCGCGATGGCTTTCTTCCGTCTCCTCATGAACGCGAATGCCGCGCTCCGCCGCCACAGCGGCCGCGTTGATGCGGTTCACATTTTCGAAGCCCGCGAGCAGTCCGGCCAGGGCCGCGTTGCGCACCAGTTCGGTCTTCACATCGGCAAGCGCGCCGCCGTAAACCAGCGCAATCGACTCGAGGCCGGGGCCCCCGGCAAACCCGCTTTTGGCTTGTTGGGGTGGGATGCCGCCCTTGCCCGCCTGCGCAAGGAATGCACCCAGCCGGCCGGCGAGGTCAATATAGGGCGCGAGCTTCAGATACTCCTCATGGCTCAGGGACGGCAGATTGATGGCGTTCTGTACCACGCCGAGCTTCAGGTATTCGCGCACCTGGCGCGCGATCTGCACGCCCACAGCCTCCTGCGCCTCGGCCGTCGAGCCTCCGATGTGCGGCGTCAGAATCACATTGTCGAGACCGAAGAAAGGCGAGTCCTTCGGCGGTTCCACGTTGAAGACATCGAGCGCCGCGCCGGCCACATGGCCGCTCTTGAGCGCAGCCGCAAGATCGGCCTCGACCACCAGTTCGCCGCGCGCGCAGTTGACGATGCGCACGCCCTTCTTCATCGTGGCCAATGCCTTGGCGTTGATGATGCCCTGCGTCTGCGGCGTCAGGCCAACGTGAAGGGTGAGATAGTCTGCCTTCGCAAATAGCTCTTCGACCGACACGAGCGAAATGCCATTCTCGCGCGCCACGGCTGCGGAGACAAACGGATCCGTACCGGCAATCTCCATGCCGAAGGCACGCGCGCGCCGCGCCACTTCCATGCCTACGCGTCCGAGGCCGAGAATGCCCAGAGTCTTGCCGCGCAGCTCCGTGCCCTGCAGGCTCTTCTTCTCCCACTTGCCAGCGTGCATGGTGGAGTTGGCCACCATCACCTTCCGAGCCAGCGCCACCATCAGACTAAGGACCAGTTCGGCCACGGCCACGGCGTTCGCGCCCGGCGTGTTCATCACCACAATGCCGCGGCGCGTGGCGGCCTCCGCGTCGATATTGTCCACACCCACACCGGCGCGGCCAATGACGCGCAACTTGGGCGCGTGCGCCATCAGTTCGTCGCCCACTTGCACGGCGCTGCGTACCACGAGCGCATCGGCGTCGGCCAGCGCCGCCGGCAACCCCTCGGGCAATTGATCGTGCGTCTTCACTTCCCATCCCGGCTCGGCCGCAAACACGGCCAGCGTCGCCGGAGAAACCTTCTCCGCCAAAACGACCTTCATGGCTGCTCCCTTGTTCCTTTCCTCGCCCGCCGCGGCGGACCCTTTCTCGAAGTTGTCGAAGCGAATGCCCTCCTGCTCGCAGAGCAGTTCGAACATACGCACCACCGCCGCGTGCGGCTTGCCCTCGCCGCGCTCGTACTTGGTGAGCGAGTTGGGATGCACCCCCAGCCGCTCCGCCATCTCGTATTGAAAGAGGTCAAGCTGCTTGCGCGCGACCAGCAGCTTCTCTCCAAAAGTTAACTCTGCCATCGATCTTCCCTGGCGAACAGCAAACAGCAAGAATGCCCACTGCTCAGTTTGTCTCTTTCTCCAAGCGTCCTTCTGCTATCGGCGCTGTTTGCTGTTTGCTGTTTTCTGTTAGCTGACGACTGCCTTTGCATACACTTCCTGCGCCGCAGCCACCGCCTGACCCCACTTCACCGGCAGGCCCAGTGTGTCTTTAGCGATGTGCTCCATAGCGGCAAGCATCGCTACCGTGTCGAGATAATCGAAGAAACCAAGATGCGCCAGACGGAAGATCTTGCCCTTCATCTCGCCTTGTCCGTTGGCGGCAACAAGGGCAAACTTGGCTTTGAGCGCCTTCACCACCTCGCTCGAGTCCATGCCCTCGGGCACCGAGACTGCTGTGGCCGCTGCCGCGGGCGCCGTCGGCGCAAAAAGCGTAAAGCCCAGCGATACAAGACCAGCGCGCGTAGCCTCGGCATTCACCTGCGCGTTGTCGATCAACGCGTCGCGGCCCTTTTCCAGATCGCCGCCCGCCTGCCCAGCAATGTAATCGAGCGCCGCGCCAAGACCCGCCACCAGAGCCACGGCCGGCGTGTAGGCACTCTCGCCCTTCACCGCGTTCTTGCGCTCCTTGCGCAAATCAAAGTAGTAGCGCGGATTCTTCGAGGTCTCCATCGCCGCCCACGCCCGCTCGCTCACGCTCAGATACGCAAGACCAGGCGGAATCATCACTGCCTTCTGCGAGCCGCCAATCATCACGTCAATGCCCCACCCATCCACGTCGAAGTGCGTGGTGCCAAGACCCGTGATGGCATCCACTACGAGCAGCGTGTTCGGGGCTAACTCGTCGCGCAGCTTCGCGATCGCCTGCACATCGTGACGCACTGCCGTGGAGGTCTCCGTGGCCTGCATAAAAATCGCTTTGTGCGCGGGTTTAAGCGCGGCACGCACCTGCGCAAGATCGAGGGTCTCGCCGTAGGGCGCCGCAACCACGTCCGGCTCAAGATTGAATGCCTTTGCCAGCCCCGTCCAGCGCTCGCCAAATTTGCCGGCCGTAAGCACCAGCACCTTGTCACCCGGCGATGTCAGATTCGCTATCGACGCCTCCATGGCGCCCGTGCCGGAACTCGACAGCAGCAACACATCGTTCTTCGTCCCTACAAAGACCTTGAGTTGCGCCAGCACCTTCTGGAAGATGGCGCGAAACTCGGCCGTGCGGTGGTGGATGTCGGCCGCAGCCATGGCAAACTGGGCTGCCGGCAGCAGCGGCGTCGGGCCGGGAGTATAAAGGCGTGTTTTGCGGATCATTTTCCCCTCGCTTTCGAGCAGATTGAGTGATAGGGCCAGCGGTTGCACCCACTTTCTATCCACATAATACACAATATTGTGGTTTTTGTGATTATTTCTTGGCAAAAATTCACGACTGCCCTCAATACAGAAAACAAAAAATGGCCGGAGCCATAAGCCCCGGCCATTCCTTCCTGCTTCTCAGCGGGTTTTACCGCCGTCCACCACCACCACCAAAGCCGCCGCCACCACCATGGAAACCTCCACCGCCAAACCCGCCGCCGTGGAATCCGCCACCACCGAGACCGCCGCCACGGAGACCGCCTCCCATGTAGGAGCGCCCGCTGACCCCGCGTCCGCCATAGTAACCACGTCCGCCATAGTAGCCACGCCCACCATAAAAACCACGCCCACCGTAGAATCCGCCCCCGTAAAAGCCCATGCCTCCGTATAAGCCGCCCCATGGATAGAATCCCCATCCAAACGGGCTGAAGAACGGATCCATGCCGAGGAAGGTGTAGTCATACATGTACGGATCCCAATACCACCCTGGATTGAACCCAGGCTCGCCTGCATACTCATCTGCAATCTGATTGTTGGCCTCAGCCATGTACTGCGAGCGTAGACGGCTCCAGTTGTAGAGATCGTCCTCCGTCGGATGCGAGTTGAAGTCCCGCGGCTTTGTGCGAACGTTCTCCGCAAGCGCCAACTCGTGGTGCCCCTTCAACTCCTGCCACTTCCCGTCGCCACGCTGAACCTCTGCCTGTCCATCGAAAACCATGGCCTCGGGCTGATTGGCGTCGAACTCGTAATAGCCGGTCTTCATCAACTGCGTCGTGACGCCGCGGTCCATAATCTGCACCATGTTCTCGGGGAAGATCTGGTCCACTTCGACGCTCAGGCGCCCGCTCTCAAGAGCGACCTGCGTATCTTCGAGATCGGGCGTAATCATCTTCACCGCGCTGTTTGGACCCACGCGCAGGAAAATGCCCGGTGTGAGCAGAATCTCCGCCTTGCCGTCGCCCGTCGTCAGCACCTGGCCGGCCTGCATTGCAACCGACCCGACGTTCTGGTTGCTCAACGGTCTTCCATCCAGGGATGCCGCACCTTCGATATAGTTCACCGTTCCGGGCTGAGGGGGATTCGCTGAACCGTTCGAGTTGGGATAATCGACGCCAAACGCCGGTAAGGCGGCGAGCGCCAATCCTGCCAAGGCGATCGTGATTTTTGAGTTCTTCATGTTTTCCTCCGGTGTGCTGCTCTCAAAACACCGTTCATTCCTGTAAATACGAATCGCGAGAAAAAGTTCTGCCGCCTCACAGAATCGATTTTGTAACGTCAAATCGAAATCTCGTTCTGCGTGCATCTTTTGCGCGCCCTTGTGCATCTCCAGGTTTATATCGCTACAATTTTCTTAACCAGCCGCGCGCCGCGCGAGATTGCGGTTGATTGATTGCTGTTCACTTAGATGCGTTCTCTTCACCAGGAGCCAGAAAAATGACTGAATCCGCAACACTCGAAGCCCAGATCAGCCAGCAGATCGTAGCCGCCATGAAGGCGCGCGACGCCGATCGCGCCGGCACGCTGCGCATGATCAAGGCTGCGCTCATGAACAAGACCATCGAGAAGCGAGCGGCGCAAAAGCAGATCGACGCGGCGCTGACGCAGCAGGAATCCGAGCAGGTTCTCGTCAGCATGATCAAACAGCGCCGCGACTCCATCGAGCAGTTTACCAACGGGGGCAGGCCCGATCTCGCCTCCAGGGAAGCCGCCGAAATCGTCGTCATCGAGGAGTTCCTTCCCAAGGCGCTCGACGAGGCAGCATTGGCGAAGCTGGTCGCAGAGGCGCTCGCCGAGTTGGAGTCAACGCTCGGCCACAAGCCGACTCCCAAAGACATGGGCCCGTCAATGAAGGCGGTGCAGGCCAAACTGCAGGCCGCGGGATTGCGAGCCGAAGGCCGCCTGGTGAGCGATCTGGTAAAGAAAAACCTGGCTTCATAAACCACAGTGGAGTCGACAGCGCGCAACAGACGCAGGCACGCAAGCCTCGCGGCGCTCCATGCTTCGCAGGCAAAACTGTTTCGCTGTATTTGTGCGGCAATCCGGCGCCGCATGGACTTGTTCTTGCCACCGCGAAACTAATTCTGCTGTTCCGGGTTCTATTTACTTGCCCTCCCCCGGGGCTATGAAGGGGGTCGCGTAGTTCAATCGGCGCTGGCCCCTCGACTTCCGCTGAATAGACTGGCCTACTGGTCAGGTCTCAACGCCGGCGCTTGATTGGCCCGCTAAACCTACGCGCGCGCCTCATGCAGCTCGCGGTGCAGTTCGTCGACCTTATCGCGCGCTTTGTCCAGAGCCGTCCTGCCGGCAGCCGTGATCCTGCACATGCGCCTGCGGTCTCCGCCGCTCGCCTCAATCGCTTTGAGCAGGCCAGCTTCTTCCAATCCGTGAAGCAGAGGGTAGAGCGTGCCCGGCCCGATGCGATAGCCGTGATGCGCCAGTTCTTTCATCATGGCGAGGCCGAAAATCGCCTCCTCCATGGGCGACAAGTCCGCCGTGGCTGGTAGCGCAATGATCTTTGGGAAGCCCACCGGCCCGCTCTCCGGCGTGACCACGAGCGGCATCGTGCTCTGGCTTGCGGCGTGGGCAGTTCTGCACGCGCGCTGGCGCAACCGGAACGTCACACTCACGCGCATCAACGCAGCAGCAATCGTTCTGCTTATTCTCGGATTTCTGCTCACGTTCCTGTTGATTGCTGACCTGTTTTGAGCACAGTTCTTTCGCTCGCTGAAGCGAACCCGAGCGCAACGTTGCGTTCGCTTCAGCAAAGAAACTGCACAGTTTTTCAGTCGATCTTTCTCAGCCAGATGTTTCGGAACGACACCTTGCACGGTGTGCCCTCGATCTGCAATCCGAACAGCCCCGAAACATTATTGGTAGACGCCGGATCGTCATCGATCAGCACAGCCATCAACTGCCCATTCAGGATGTGCAGAATTACGCCGCCGCGCGCGATGATCGTGTACTGGTTCCACTGGCCGTCTTTCACAAAGTTGCCCAGCGCCGCGCGGCCGCCGATCATTCCCACAAGCCGCTGAAACTTGCCCGGCTCAGACTCGACCACCTGCCCGCGCCAGGCAATGATGCCAAGCGAGGTGTTTTGCGAGTAAAGCTGCCCACTATATTGCTTGGCGTGCTCGTTCACGGGATACCAGAAATCCGCCTGTGGCCCAATCATCACCCAGCGTGGATCGAGCGGCGGTTCACCCTTGCCGGCCACGCGGCCCGGCGGAATCCCCGTGCTGCTGCGGTACTGAATGCCGCTGCCTCCGCCCCACTCCACCTTGATCTCGAGCTTGAGGTCGAAGTCTTTTGCTGTAACGCCGTGGTAGACGAGAAACGTGTTGCCGGCAACGTGCTGCTTCGTGGAGACGCCCACGATCGCTCCGCCACTCACGCTCCACACGCCCGGCTCGCCATCCCAGCCGGTGAGCGTTTTGCCGTCAAAGAGCGAAGTAAAACCCGTGTGATCGGCAAAGTCCATCGGATCTGGCTCGATGAAGATGCCGTTGCGCTGGCCCGCGATATTCGGCTTCACCTTCAGCAGTTCGTTGCGGTCCGGCTGCGTTGGACGGGCTTGCGTTACCGCTGCACCTGCCTGGCTCTGCGCCGCCGTCTGCAATGTGGCGAATAAAACAACGAGCGCCGGCAGAATGCACAGCGCTCGCGTGTACGTGAAAACCGATCTGCTTCGCATACGGTTCTTCAGTAAACCTCCGAGCGCACGCCCGGCGGAATCGGCGCGTGTTTGAGCAATCCCAGTTCTCCGGCAAGCCGTTCGAGCTTCGATCGAGTGGCTGCCGTGGGCGGTACCAGCGGCAGACGCACGCCATCGCCGCAGCGGCCCATCAGGCTCAGCACCGTCTTCACTGGCCCAGGGTTCGACTCCCAGAAATTGGCTTCGAATAGACGCGAGAAGCGCCGTTCCAAATCGCGCGCCTCGTCCCAGCGATTTTCCAGCGCGGCGCGAATCATGTGCATCACCTCGGCCGGCGCCTCGTTCGAAGCCACGCTGATCAGCCCGTGCGCACCCACGGCGATTGCCGCCAGCGCCAGGTTGTCATCGCCCGAGAAGATTTTGAACCCGCGCGGCATCAGGTGCGCCAGTTCGGCAAACTGCGTGAGCTTGCCGCTGGCTTCCTTGATGGCCTGAATGTTCGAGGCTGCCGCAACCAGCCGCGCAACCGTTTCCGGCTCCAGGTTCGCGGCCGTGCGGCCTGGCACGTTGTAGACGCACACAGGCAGCGGATCGACCTCGCGGGCAAGCGCAAGAAAGTGCTGGAACTGTCCCTCCTGCGTGGGTTTGTTGTAGTAGGGGTTGGCTGATAGCACCGCGGCCACGCCGGGCACGCGCTTGAGCAGCGCCGCCTGACGCAGCAACACACGCGTCGAGTTGTGCGTGCAGCCGGCCCAGACAGGGACGCGTCCCGCTGCCGCGTCGATCACGAGTCGGATGGTGTGCAACCATTCCTCTTCGTCCAGCGTTGCCGCCTCGCCCGTCGACCCGCAGGCCACGAGAAAATCGATCCCCGACTCGATCTGCCAGTTCACCAGCGACCAAAGCGCCGGCTCGTCCACCGATCCATCCGCCCGAAAAGGCGTTACGATTGCGGTACCACAGCCAGTAGTTTCCATAACAAACAAGTTTACAACGGGCCGCGCTTCCGGAGTATGAAGTTGGCCGACGGTCGTGTGGATTCTGGGCGGATATTATGCGGTGCGTTCGTTCAGGAAGGTGGGGATGTCGCGCGCACCTTGCGTAACAGCGACGATTTCCACGCGTTTCTTCTTGATTCGGTAAAGAATCAAATAGGCACCCACTGGCCAGAAAAGAACTGGCAAATCCGTGAGATCGCTGCGCGCATGTCCCGCACCTGGACTCTTGGCCAGCATCGCGAAGGCTTCGCGCAACCTGGCATCCCAGCGGTCGGCAGCTTCGATATTGTCCTGAGCAATGTATTCCCAGATGTCAGCCAAATCATGGTCGGCTTCGGGCGTCAGGACGTACTTGCTCACACAATCCGCTTTCTGTGCTGCCTGGACTTATCCTGGATGCGCCGCCATGACTCCTCCGCACTGACGAATTCTCCTCGATCGGCGGACTCCAAACGCTTCTTAAGCTCTCGATTGAACGCATCGAGCCGCATACCACGCACCCGATCCTGCTCTTCGAGCAGGCGCAGCGCTTCCCGCACCACCTCGCTGGCCGATGTATACCGCCCGGATGCGACTTTGGCGGCAACAAATTTGTCGAGTTCCCGCGTAAGCGAAACATTCATGGGACGATCTCCTTGGATCGATCATCGGTCGAATAACAAACTTTGTCAATTTTGGATATTCATCAAAAATATCCTACGGGCAACTCGATTCGTCACGTATAGAAGACTAGATTTCGTCGAAGATCTCGCGGAACTCCCACGCACCGGATTTGCCTGCCAGCCACTCTGCGCCGCGCACGGCGCCCAGCGCAAAGCCGCGGCGGGAGTGCGCATCGTGGCGCAGTTCAAGCACGTCGCAATCGCTGGTGGCGCGCACTACGTGCTCACCCTTGGCGTCGCCAACGCGGTGCGACTCAATGGGCACATCAATCCCCGGACGCACACTGAGAATGATCTCCTTCAGCGTGATAGCCGTGCCAGAAGGCGCGTCAAGCTTGGTCACGTGATGTGTCTCATCGATCGAAAATTTGTACCCTTCGAGCTTTGCGACCTCCGCGGTCAGCCGGAAGAGCTTCTGCACGCCGATCGAAAAGTTGGTGCCATAGAGAAGTCCGCCGCCGCGCTCGGCGGCAAGCACCTTCATTTGGCCGAGCTTGGCGTACCATCCGGTGGTGCCAACCACGATGCGCCCGCCTGCGGACAGCACCGCATGCATGTTTTCGATAGCCGCTTCTGGAGCAGTGAAGTCGATGACAACATCGACGCCTGCCAGGTTCGCGGCCGTGAGCGCCGAGGCGTGGGAATTGTCGTTAATGTCCAGCGCACGTACAACGTGTCCGCGTTCACGCGCCACATCGGCGACAAGCGAACCGGTCTTTCCTTTACCGAGAACGAGAATCTGCATAAGTTCCTCTGGAACAGCAAACAGAAGACAGCTTACAGCAAACAGTTAACCGCAGACAGTGGGCAGATTGCGCGCCAGTATTAGCCGTTTGCTGCTTACTGTTTGCTGCTTACTGTTTGCTGTCTACTGTGTGCTGTCTGCTGTTAGCTGTTTTCTCGCTGCCACATCGAACACCAGCGCATCGGGATCTTTGAAGAAGGCCGCGTGCAGCGAGCGCACCGCCTCGTCGGCGTCGTCCTCTTCAATCATGAAGCTCATGTTGATCTCGCTTGCGCCCTGCGAGATCATGCGCACGTTAATATGCCGGATGGCGTTGAAAACCTGCGCGGCGATGCCGTTCTGGCCGCGAATATCCTCGCCCACCATGCAGATGAGCGCCTTCCTGCCCTCGTAGGTCACATCCGCCATGGCGCGCAAGTCAGCGGCGATCTCAGGCAGGCTCGCGTTCGAGTCCACGGTGAGCGATACCGAAACTTCGCTGGTCGAAACCATGTCAACCGGGCATTTGTGCTTGTCGAAGACCGCGAACATCTGGCTCAGGTAGCCGTGCGACATCAACATGCGGCTCGCCACGATATCAATAATGGTCAGCTTCTTCTTGATCGCGATCGACTTGAACGGGCTCTTGCAGTGCGGCGCTACGGAGATAATGCGGGTGCCTTCGCAGGCCGCGTTGCGGCTGTTGAGCACGTACACCGGAATGTTCTTCTTCACTGCGGGCAGAATCGTGGCCGGGTGCAGCACCTTGGCGCCGAAGTAGGCCAGTTCAGCCGCTTCCTCAAAGCTGATCACCTTCACGCGCAGCGCGTCGGGACAGACGCGCGGATCGGCCGTCATGATACCGTCCACGTCGGTCCATATCTCGATGGCCTCTGACTCAATGGCCCCGCCCAGGAGCGCGCCCGTATAATCCGATCCGCCACGGCCCAGCGTGGTCGTCTGCCCTGCCTCGTTCGATCCGATAAAGCCACCCATCACCGGGACCTTGCCTGCGCGAACGAGCGGCAGCAGCTTCTCCTGCGCCTTCTTTTCAATCACGTCGTCGAGCGGCGCCGCCTTCTGGAACTGCGAATCGGTGATGACGATCTCGCGCGCATCCACATGCGCCGCTTCGATACCGCGCTCGCGAAATGCCGCCGTCACAATCTGGCCCGACAGCCGCTCGCCGTAGCTGACGATCAGATCGGAGATGCGCGGCGTCAGCTCGCGAATCGCCGCCAATCCGCGCAGAACCTCATCCAGCGCATCGAACTTTTGGTCGATGGTGCAAACAAGCACGGCGCATTCGGACGTACCCTTCACCAGGTCGGCGGCCGTGTCGCGATGCCGCGCGCGCAACCGCGAACTGATCGCCAGCGCTCCGGCGCGGTCACCCTCTGAAGCTGCCGCCGCTGCGCGCAGCAACTGGTCGGTGACCCTGGCCATGGCGCTCACCACCACCACAGGGTTCTTGCCTTTTGCCACCCGCCCAGCCACAATGGCTGCGGTGCGATCAATGGCCGCCGCATCCTCGACCGACGTGCCGCCAAACTTCATCACTACCAGGTTCATGCCAATTCCAATTGTGCTATCAGCCGTCAGCTCTATGCTTTCAGCCTATTCGTTTCTACCGCCGTCGCCGGAGATTTTGCGCGGCGAAAGGTTGCATCGTGACACTGATCCGACAAAAAACGCCTGAATGCTGAGATATGACGGCTAAGAGCTGCTTCACAGCTTGCCCAGGCTTGCCAGCATCTCGGCATTCAAGATGGTTGCACCGGCCGCGCCGCGCACGGTGTTGTGCGAGAGCAGCACAAACTTCCAGTCGAGCACATTGCACGGGCGCAGTCGGCCTACCGTCACCGCCATGCCCCTGCCGCGATTGCGATCGAGCCGAGGCTGCGGACGGTCGTTCAACGGGCTCCATTCCACGGGCTGCAAAGGCGCAAACGGAAGTCCCAGCCCGGCGAGCGGTCTAAAGTCCGCCCATGCGGCCAGAATGTCCTCGCGGGTCGCTTCCCTGCCCAGCTTCGTGCCAAGTTTGATCGAAACGCACTCCGTATGCCCATCGACTACCTGCACACGGTTGCAGTGCGCGGTAATTCTGGCCGGAAGCGGGGCGACGGAATGGCCTTCCAGACGACCCAGCAGCTTGAGCGTCTCGGCTTCCATCTTCTCTTCTTCGCTGCCGATAAAGGGAACCACGTTATCGAGAATGTCCATCGACGCCACGCCGGGGTAGCCCGCGCCGCTCACCGCCTGCATCGTGGTAACGAAAATTGTCTCGATACCAAATCGCTCTTCGATGGGTTTGAGCGCCATCACAAGTCCAATTGTCGAGCAGTTGGGATTGGTGACGATATAGCCTCCCGACTGCTTGCGCACAGGCTGCTCCTCAATCAGGTGCAGGTGGCCGGCGTTCACCTCGGGAATGATCAGAGGCACATTCGGCGTCATGCGAAAGGCACTCGAATTTGAGATCACGGCGCATCCGGCCTCGGCAAACTTGGGCTCCATCTCCCTTGCAATGGCTGCGTCGACGCTGGCAAAGATTACCTTCGGCGCGCCTTCCGGCTCGGCCGGCGACACCACCATCTTCGCGATCCGCTCGGGCAACGGCGTGTCCAGACGCCATTTGGCGGCCTCGCCATAAGGCTTTCCGCTCGACCGATCGCTGGCCGCAAGCCAAACAATCTCAAACCACGGATGATCTTCGAGCAGTTGAATGTAACGCTGGCCGACCATTCCGGTCGCGCCCAGGATGCCTACAGGAACTTTGGATTTCATCATGTTGTACTTGTCAGCCCCCCCACCGATGCATCGAACCTGCCGCTCATTGAGCGTGGTCGCCACCGAGTGGGCCTAGCTCCGCTAACTCAGCTAACACAGCTAGCTCCGCTTTTTCTTTCTAGTGTACAGGAGGGCGAGTTCACGCGCCGAGGATGGCGGGTCACGGGCGCATAAAGATGCAGCAGGCTTGGCCGATAAGGAAGTCGGAAGTGTCTGCGAATGAACCGGCGCCAAATCACCGGACGAGAACCTGAGGACCCGGCCGAGCAAACACCGGTCGAGTTGCCTAACCCCAATCGCGTGCTCACGCTGGTCGTGGAAGGCACGGCACTGGGCGTTCCGGAAATCGACGGGGAGGCATACAAACAGTTCCGCGATAACGTGGGCATGCTTGCGCTGCGGCTCCCCGACCGGCTGCCCGAAGAAGAGAAACTGGCCCAGGTCCGCGCCGTGCTCGGCGAATTTGAGAACTACCGCCGGCGAGTCGATGCCGAACTCCGCGACCGCAAAACCGAGTGGCGAGCGATGGTTTCGTTCCTGTTTACGGAACTGCTCAAGAGCCTCGGCATCGATCTCTCAACACCGAACTCCGCGGACTTGCTGCACGAACTCGCGGCCGTGACCAGCGCGCAAACCATCCGGAGCCTGCACGATCGGATGGATGAATTCCTGCATCCCGCCGGCGTCGACTCCGCGCCCGTTGAGGCCTCACAGTTCCGCAAAGCCGATCACTCCACCGCCAACGACAACGCCGCAGGACTGCGCGGCGGCGGCAGCGCCATCGAGCACGTCCAGCACATCATCGAGAGCGGCGGCAAGGGATTCGTTGTGCTCTTCCGCCTCAGTTGCCTCACCATGATCAACCAGCGATTCGGTTCGGAAGCGGTCGAAGACTGTTTGATGGCCGTCGCGGCATTCCTCACTGAAAGCCTCCACTCCGACGACGTGATCTACCACTGGAGCGACTCCTCGCTGCTGGCCGTTTTGCAGGGCCGGGCCACCCAGCAGATCCTCACCGCGGAACTCGATCGCGTCGCCATGCAGAACCGCGAAACCGCCATCACCATCGGCGGCCGATCCACCATGCTGCGCATACCCATTACCTTCGACATAACGCCGATCGAGCGCATGAAGGGCGCCGAAGACCTCTACAAAATCACCCTGCAGACAAGATGCAGTTAACTCTTTTTCTTTCCATGATTTTTAAGCAATCCTTCAAGTTCTTCTTTGAATTCACGCACATCCTTGAAGTCGCGATAGACCGACGCAAACCGGATGTAGGCGACCGTATCGAGTCCCTTGAGATGCTGCATGATGAGCTCCCCAATCTCGGCGGTGGTGCGCTCGCGCTCGGGAGCATCGACAAGAAAGCTCTCCGCTGTGTCGACGATCCGTTCAAGCTGCGTCGAAGAGACAGGCCGCTTTTCGCACGCCCGCAGAAGGCCGCTCAGTACCTTTTGCCGGTCAAACCGCTCACGCCGCCCATCTTTCTTCACCACCATGTAAGGAATCTCGTCGATGCGCTCGTAGGTAGTGAAGCGTCGGTTGCAGCGTTCGCACTCCCTCCGCCGCCTGATCGAGTCGGCCTCTTTGCTTTCGCGCGAGTCCACCACCCGATCCTGTCCGAAACCACAATAAGGACACTTCATGCTATTGAGGATTCTAGCGGATCGAAACAGCCTCTGGCCTATGCATTACGCGGCGGTCCTGCTCCCTGCTCCCGCTTCAACCTCGCCGCGGTATTTCGGCAGACTGCCTGGATAATTCTTCTGCAGAAAATCAATGAGCTTTTCCCGGACCACGCAGCGCATGTCCCAGGCGTCGCTGGAGTTGCGCACGTCCATCAGTGCGCGAAGTTGCAGCGTGTGATGGTCGCAGTCGGAGACCTGCAGTACGCACACCCGCCTGTTCCACAAGGGCGACTCCTCGCAAACGCGCCGCAGTTCCTCGCGCACCGGGTCTACTGGCACCGTGTAGTCCACGTAAAGAAAACAATGGGCCAGCAGGTCCGCGCTGGTATGCGTCCAGTTCTGAAACGGATTGGTGAGGAAATAGCTCAGCGGCAGCACCAGCCGGCGCAGATCCCAAATGCGCACCACCACGTACATCATCCCGATCTCCTCGATCCATCCCCATTCGCCTTCAACAACCACCGCGTCGCCGATGCGGAACGGCTGCGCAAACGCAATCTGTACGCCCGCGATCATGTTGGCGAACGTGTCCTTCATCGCCATGCCCACGATCAGGCTGGCCACGCCCGCCGACGCCAGAAGGCTGACGCCGATGTGCTTGATGGCAGGAAAGGTCATCAGCCCGATCGCAACCGACACCACCACAACCAGCACCACCGCAATGCGGTGAAGCATCTGGAATTGCGTTCGGACGCGGCGCGCGGTCAGATTGTCGGCCACGTCGATGCGGTAACGGCCAGCGAGAATGTCCTCAGCGACCGCAATGAGCAGAATGAACAGCCACGCAACCGTGGCAATCAGCCCCAGGCCCGCAATATGTTCGAGCGCCGTGCCCACCGCGTCCGGCAGCGGCAGCGCAGGGATAACTGCGAGAACCGCAATGAACGGCAGCATCCATTGCGAGGGCCTTTGCCCATGTCGCAACAGCGACTCACCGAGCAGTGAGCCGCGGCGTTGCGTCAGCCGTTTCAACAGGGCGAATGCAATGCGGCGCACGACATGCGCCACGACAATCGTCGCCAGCAGAATCCCGGCCGGCCACGCCAGATTGCGCCAATCGTTTGGAGTGAAAGAAACCAGACCCATGGGAAGCCTCTACTTTTTCTGATGCCTGCCCGCCATCTCCTGTTTCCTTGCCGGTCAGATTCGGTCCCTACTCCTGATACCGACCCTTCTCGTTCTCTTGTTCTTTCGTTCCCTGCTTTAAAAACAACAACGGCCTGAGAACGCAAGTTCCCAGGCCGTTGCCGGTGATCTGTTGGGATTGGACTAAGGCCATCGCGCTTCCGCGAGAGCCAGGCCGCGACGGAGAAACCTCCGCCCTGTCTTTCCTGAGTCTGGGGCGCGATGCCCTAGGCCTCAGTCACCTCACGTAAGTGACTACTTGAAGAATCTTTACTCATTAGCTGGATCAACCTCCTTTCCCGTGTAAGGACAACGTACCCGAGACCGGGCGCGGAGTCAAGAGCGGGCTACAGCACGCGCTATTCCTTACTCCCTGCTCCCTGCTTCCTGTCTCTTACACAGCCGCTCCGCCCACCTGGCGATCGCTGCTGGCGTCACGCGCGCGCCCGCAGCTTCGCTCGCTGCGAGTTGGATCGCCAGGCTGCCCACGGTCGCGCTCTCGGTTTCGCCGACCTGGACTTTCAGTCCGGTCTGCTTCTCGGTGAGCGCGATCAGCAATTTGTTCCGCGTGGCCCCGCCAATCATGTGGATGCGTTCGATCTTCCGATCCAACATCTTTTCGAGATTGTGAATCGCCGATGCGTAGCGCAGCGCCAAGCTCTCGAAGATGGTGCGCGCAAAGAGCGGCTCGTTGCCCGCCACGTCGGGAATGGCGTCGAATCCCAGGCGCGTCAGTTCACCGTTGATGCGCTGCGGCATGCCGATGTCGAGCATCAGCGCCGGAGCATCCATGTCGAGCACGCCCGTCGCTGCATTGACATTACATGCAGCGGCCTCCTGGACCAGTTTCTCAATCGGCCACGGCCGCCCCTCCGCCGCCCAGCTCTCCATGCACTGCTTGAGCACCCACATGCTGTTGATGAGCGAGTGGAACAGCAGCCCACCGCCCGCCGCGCCAATGTTGGTGTAGCCCGCGTCGAAGGCGTGCTGTGTCGTCACCGGCGTTTGCGTGATGGCGCCCACCAGCGACCACGTGCCGGAGCTGATGTAAGCGGTCGCGCTCATGTCGGCAGCTATGCCTGCGATGGCGCTCGCCGTATCGTGCGTGGCCGGCGCAATCACCTGTGTCGAGCGAAAGGCATCGAGCCCGGCAAGCGGTCCTGCGACCTGCCCCAGCACAGTGCCTGTGGGCACAAGCGGCGGCGCGGCCTCCAGCGCAAGACCGAGCTTCGCGAACAACTCTTCATCCCACGCGCCAGTCTTCAGGCTCACGAGGCCGGTGTGCGTGGCGTTTGTGTACTCGGCCACGCGGCGTCCGCTCAGCCAGTAGAGCACGAACTCGGGAAGCATCGCCCACGGCGCGCGGCTGTCGATCCCGGCCTCAGGGTCGGCCATGAGCTGGTACACGGAGTTAAGCCCCATGGGAAAAGCGCCCGTGCGCCGATAGATCTCGAATGGCGCGACGATCGCGTCGGCGGCCTGCTTGGCTTTTACCGTGCGCTCGTCGCGATAGCAGAAGGGATCGCGCAACATCTTGCCATCCGGACCGAGCCTCACGTAGTCGACGGACCAGCTATCAACACCGATCGAGGCAATTCCCTCCGGCGCCAGCGCGGCTACCTTGCGCAGTCCCTCTTCGAGTCCGGCGAGAATCTCGCCGAACGCCCAGTGAAGCGACGCGCCTCGATGCTTCGGCCCGTTGGGAATACGATGAATGACCTCGACCGCCGGAACTCCATCTATCCAGCGAAGCAGCGAAACCCGGCAGCTCTCCGCGCCTAAATCGATGGCAACACGAGCAGGTTCTTGCATGACGGCTACAGTTCCCCGTTTCCTTCAGCGATCTTCCCCGATCTTGAAGAGCCTCGGTCGACACACACGCACCATCCAACGCGAACTATCGGCTGCGAGTCTACCCTGTCGCTGAACGATTACTGAAAAGCATTATTTTACTTCTTTGAGTGAAGCCCACATGCGCGCTCCGATTCAGCCGGCATGTGAAGCACAGGCAGACAAATTGCACTGGCAGCGAAGAATCCGCGCTGCTGATTGCCTAACTTTTCTTAATCCGCTGAAACGGCTTCGCTCACTGCAGAGCCATGCGTCTTCTCTTCGGCGCCCAGCGTCTCCGGCGTCACGGCCTTGTGATGCACGTAGTTGTAAGGCGGCACCGTGTAGCCGCGCAGAATCGAGATACCAAGCTGAATCAGGCGCGGGCCATAGGTCTCCGGCTCGTGCGAGATGGAGCCAACGATGGCGCTTGAGCCGCGGCGCATCTCCTCCATCACTTCGGGAATGCAATCCTGCCCCACAATGGCAAAGTTCGCTTCCTGCCCAGCCTCTCGCACTGCATCCAGCACGCCCAGCGCGCTCGAATCGGTCGCCGCGGCTACAAGCGTATGCTCGCCGGGCTGGCAGTTGCGCAGCAACTCCTGCATCGCCTTTTGGCTCGAGTCGCGCATGCCACGGCCCTCGATCTGCGCAAACCGGTCGGCCGCCAGATCTTTGAATCGCTCGCGAACTCCGTCGAACGCGCCCGTGATGCGGTTCTGCACAAAACTGCCGGCCTCGCTGAAGCCCACCCCCACCACGCGGTCCACCTTGCCCTTCCAGTTGCGCTGCGCGTAACTGGCCAGGATCGACGCTGCTTCGTAGCCCACCTCAAAGTTATCCACGCCAAAATAGGTAGCGTTGGGGTGAGGCACATCGATGGCCACCAGCGGAATATCGGCCTTCTTGAAGATGTGCGCCACGCGCGGCGCGGCGGCTTCTTCCACCTGGAACTCCAGCACCAGATCCACGCGCTTGGCCACAAATTCCTGTGCGTTGCGCACCGCAACCGCGGGGTCATAGCGGTTGTCGAGCATGATGAGTTCGACACCGGAGGCCGCGGCTGCGGCCGACACGCTCTGCGCCACTGCTTCCGAATAGGGCATCTCCGCGCTCTGCACGGCAAAACCGAAGCGCAGCCGCCGCGGACGCGACACCAGCCGGTACTCCCCGCTAGGCGTCTGCGCCAGATAGCCGCGATGCACCAGCGTCTTCAGAATGCGATAGACGCTGGTCTTCGAGATGTTGGTCCGCTGATAAACGTCTTCGAGGGTCAACGAGGAATTGTCCTGCTCCAGCAACTCGATCACATCGAGCGCCTTTGAAAGAATCGGAATCAGATAGAGCCGCTTGATCTTCGCCTTAGCCAACTGCGCCTCCGCACCCATGTCTCTAATGAAACTTCGGCCTCACAACATCATAGAACAACCCTGCGAGGACTGGCTTGGGAACTGGATGTGGCAGAGAAAACCAGATGCCTAAGGGACGTGAAAGACGGGGAGCCATGCCCTCGGATGTCAGCTCACCGCGCCGGGTCCGCTCCGATGGAAAACCCTTGCCCATGTCGCAGGGTTCCACGACGGAGACCCTGCAGCCGCAGCCCATCTTCCTTCGATTCTGGGCGATTTACGCCAAGCCACTTCTACAACCGCTCAAACCGCGCACGGAAGAAACGCAGATACTTCGGCTCGTAGACCATCTTGAGGCCCTTGACCGTCTTGCGCTGCTGCCACAAATCGAGCACCGACTCGGCGGTCACGTCCATGTGTGCCTGCGTGTACACGCGGCGAGGGATGGTCAGACGCACCAGTTCGAGCTTGGGATAGCGGTTCTTGCCCGACTCGGGATCGCGTCCGGCCGAGACAATGCCGCGCTCCATGGCGCGTACGCCCGAGTTCTCATAGAGTTCCGCCGCCAGCGTCTGCGCCGGAAACTCATCCTGCGTCAGTTGCGGATAAAAAGCGCGGGCATCGAGATACACCGCGTGTCCGCCGACAGGCCTGACGATCGGAATGCCCCAACTGATCAGCTTCTGGCCCAGATACTCAACCTGGCCGATGCGCGCGCGGATGTGAGCGTCCTGCACGCTCTCGACGATGCCGCGCGCCATTGCCTCCATGTCGCGTCCCGCCATTCCGCCGTAGGTGTGCAGACCCTCGTAGACCACCACCAGGTTGCGCGCCTCATCGCAGAGATCGGCGTCATTCAGGGCCAGCCAGCCGCCGATATTGACCAGCGCGTCCTTCTTGCCCGACATGGTGCAACCGTCACTCAGCGAGCAGAACTCCTTGAGAATCGTGGCCACGGGCTTCTGCGCATATCCCGCCTCCCGCTGCTGGATGAAGTAGGTGTTCTCGACGGCGCGCGTGGCGTCGAGGATCACGCGAATGCCGTGCTTGTGCGCCAAAGCGCTGACCTCGCGCAGATTGGCCATCGAGATCGGCTGCCCGCCGGCCATGTTCACCGTGGCGCCGATCGTGATGTAGGGAATCTTCCTGGCTCCCACCTTCTCGATCAGCCGCTCGAAGGCCGCCAGGTCGACGTTGCCCTTGAAGGGATGCTCGCTCGCCGGATCGTGCGCTTCAGGGATGATGACATCGACGAACGTTCCGCCCGCCAACTCCTGGTGCAGGCGGGTCGTGGTGAAGTACATGTTGCCGGGAACGAAGTCGCCGGGCTTGATGAGTATGCGCGAGATCAGATTCTCGGCGCCTCGTCCCTGGTGCGTCGGCACCACATAGCGATAGCCGTAATACTTTTGTACCGCCTCTTCGAGATGGTAGAAGTTCACGCTGCCGGCGTAGGCCTCGTCGCCCATCATCATGCTGGCCCACTGCGAATCCGACATGGCGTTGGTGCCGCTGTCAGTCAGCAGATCGATGTACACATCTTCGGAACGAAGCAGAAAGGTGTTGTAGCCAGCCTCGGCGATGGCCTTTTTCCGGTCGCTCAGGCTTGTCATCTTCAGCGGTTCCACAACCTTGACCTTCCAGGGCTCGGCCCAGGAACGGCGCGTAAGGTTTGCGACGGCAGCTTCGGGATTCATTTCGATGGATTGCATGGCACTCCTTCTTGGCGGATTGAAACTCAGCCGATTCTTTGCTTTCTGGCCGGAAATACGCGGAAACAGCCCGTTGCTCTCAACATACCGCAAACCTATTACAATGAGAATCGGTATGATTGGAATTTATTTGTTCGGTATTTACGAACAATCGAAGACAGGACAAAATGCCGATTGATCCGGAGTGCTTGCAGTGTTTCGACGCCGTGGCCACGGCTCTGAGTTTTCGCGCTGCCGCGGAACGGCTCGCCGTCTCGCCCTCGGTCGTCAGCTTCCGCATCCGCCAGCTTGAGGAACAGATCGGCGAGCAACTGCTCGCGCGCAGCACACGATCCGTCGAGCTCACGCCCGCCGGCGAGCGGCTGTTGCCCCATGCGCGCAAGCTCCTTGAAGACCTTGCCGCGTGCCGCCAGATGGCAAGCGGACAAGCCGAGCAGGCGCCCGTCGAACTGCTCGTCGGCACGCGGTTTGAACTGGGGCTCTCCTGGCTGGTTCCTGCGCTTCCACGCCTTGAAGCGGCTGCCCCGTGGCGCAAGCTGCATCTGCACTTCGGCGACGGCCCCGACCTGCTCGCGCGCCTGCGCCAGGGACGCATCGATTGCGCGCTGACCAGCTCGCGCATCGCCGAGGGCTCGCTCGATTTCCGCGTCCTGCACACCGAGCGCTACGTCTTTGTCGGCCCCGCGAAGCTCGTGCGCCGCCTTCCGTTGCGCGGCCCCGCCGACGCCCGACTGCACACGCTCATCGATATCGACAGCGATCTTCCGCTCTGCCGCTACTTCCTCGATCGCGCCGGAGGCAGCGCCGGCTGGAAGTTCGCGCGCGTTGAGCGCATGGGAACCGCGGGCGCCGTGCGCCTGCGCGTCTTGCAGGGCCGCGGCATCGCCGTGCTCCCATTGCACTCCGTAGCCGCGGACCTCAAGCGCGGCCGGTTGCGGAGATTGATGCCGCGCGTCGAACTGCAGTCGGAAGGCTTCCGGCTGCTTTGGCTGCGCCGCCACCCGCAGGCCCACGCCATCGCCTCCCTGGCAGCCGAGTTGGAACAAATCCCCATGCAGTGAAAAGGAATTGCCCGCGGCTCAGGCCTGAGGCCGCAGGCGGGAGCCACGGGCCTTTATCGCCATGGCTTCTTCCACTTCGGCGATTCTGCCGCGGCGCAATTCGGCCTTCGTTGAAGATGCAGGCAAATGACAATCACGAAGATTGCGCAAAGAGCCTCATGCTCGCATTCGAACATGAGGCTCCTTTTTATCCGAACAACTTAATTCGACCAGCGAGTCTCTAAAGATTTCGACTTTGGTGGTAATCGAGACCGCGACGCCCGAGAACAGGATGAAAACGATCGCGATTACTGGTCCGCCTCCTGCCAGCTTGGGTCAGGGTCGAAGACCTTTATCGATTTTGCGATCTCTCCGGTTTTCTTGCCGAGATCCTTCTGGTACACGACCCCATCCTGCCCGACGAGGAAAGTCATCACCCCCGAAGACCGGTACTCGGCCGGATAAGCAAGAAACGCGAAACCACGCGTCATCTTTCCGTCGACAAGATAGCTCTCAGCTCCGCCGGGCGCGTCGGCGCCCTGCGCCTTCAGAATGCGGAAGTAATAGCCGTAAAACGGAGTCTTTCCCGGCGATGAGCCCTCGGCGTAACCTTCCTGCTCTGCCGACGCGGCCAGTGGCCCAAGAGGACTCTGCGGCGCGCCTGTCGCGGCTGGCCAATAGAGTCCGTTCTGTTTGCCGGAACTGCTCATCATCTTCTGCGCGTATTCCTTCTGCGCAGCTCCATCGTGAACAACCGCATGGTATTCCTTTTCTGCCGCGACCAATTCGCCGCAGACTTGAATCACGGTTAGTTCATTGCCGCCGATGCGCCGATACAGAATCTCGCTTTTCGCGGTTACGGTGTCGAAGTACCAGGCGTTGCCCTCATGCGTCAGAGGAATCGGCATGGGCCAGTTTTCCGCACCAACATAAAGCGTTGTGAGGCCATCCAACTCCGTCACCAGGCGGTGCATCTGCTTGTACTTATCGAGAAATTGCTCACGGTCCTGCTGGTCCTCGACCTCATCGCCCGAAAAAACGATCTTCTCCGCGTCAGGACCGAGGACTGCGAGCAACGCATGGGAATCGTTCTTTTCGAGAGCAGCAACAAGCGCCTGGACCGCGTCCTGTGCGGTGGCGTAGGTGTGTTGCCCCTTCTGTGGTCCGGCCTGCATCCCTGCGGCATGAACCGCGCCAGCGTGCGCATGGGTCTGAGCCTCCGCCCGATCAGCGATCGTCAAACCCGCTAACAGCGCCGCACAAACAGCAAACATGCGAACAGCTTTCATCTCCGTGCGGCAAGTTGTAAACCAACTCATCTCATTCTCCATCTATTCATCCATCCAATTGGCAATAACGGCTCGATGGCAGAAAAACCAGGCATCGCGGCCAGCCTCCGGCTTCGCTCGCCGTATGCGTCAACGCCGTCCTCCGCCGAAACCGCCACGCATCCCGCCTCCGCCGAAGCCTCCGCGCATGCCACCTCCACCGAACCCGCCACGCATCCCACCTCCGAAGCCTCCGCGCATGCCGCCGCCAAAGCCGCCATGCATGCTTGACGTGCCTCGAAATGCGTTTCCGCGCGAGATGGCCCCGCGAGAAAAGCCACCAAACGCACCGCTACGTATGCCGGGATGCGGGTGCCCGCCGAAACCGCGCAGGTTAGGACGGCCTGCGCCGAAGCCGCGGTTGCCTGCAAATCCGCGGTTCGCTGCAAAGCCGCGGTTCCCGGCAAAGCCACGGCCACCTCGCTGGAATCCGCCAACAAATCCGCGTCCACCGTAGCCGTTGTAGTTTCCATGCATGAACGCCGCGCGGTTATAAAACGCGAGGCTCCGCGACATGTAAGGCGCACCGCCGAACCAAAGACCCGGATGAGGGCCCCAGCCGCAGCCCCAATGATTCCATCCCCAACCGTATCCAAAGAACGGAGAAACGCCTATTCCCATGCCAAAGGAGATCCCAGGTCCGCCATAGCCCCACCAGGGATCAAACCCCGGCCACAGGCCGACAGAATACCCGAAGACATCCTCAGGATCGTACACGGGTACGTAAACCACATCGGGATTCGCCGGAGCGATCGCGATGTCGCCGTTGTCATCCGTCACGGACTGCTGCGGCGTATCCTGGAGATTGCCCGCCGACTGAGCCTGTTGGCGCATGTACTGAACTGCGCGCATGACGTCCTGTGGCTGGTTGTAATTCACGTCGCCAAGCTCCGATGTCCAGGAAAGATTCTGGTCCATGTCGCTCAGTACCGAAGGAAATGCAGTAAGGGCTTTGACGCTCGGATCCCAGTCCTGCTTATCGACCTCGCGCGCCAGCTTCTTGCCGTGCCATTTCGGATGCTGTGCCAGATAACGCTCCGCCTCGACGATCTGCGTGGGATACGTGGCCCCGGCAAGAATCTGCGCGACAAGCGAGTCGGGATAGAGGGCAATGGGAGCCACCAACTGCTGGAGCTGCTCCGGAGAAAGCTGTGCGGGCAAGGTCTGGCCCGGCGAAGGCGGCTCCGGCGGAGCCGGGGCCATGGGCGCGTCCGGAGCAGCCGGAGCTTGCTGTGCCATCGTCAGCGGAGTGGCGCAAATCACCAGTGCAGCCCCCAGCGCAATCGCTGCCGCGGGCCGATGCATTGCGAATTCCAACGAAAATTTCATGCGAAGTCCGTCGATGGCGGCATCGTTCTGCCGCCGCATTATTGTGCGCACCCGACAGTCGCGCCACCTGATCCAGCGCGGCTGGAGTGATTTTCCGTATCGCAACGGCAAACCGTCACCGATGCCCGATGAATCTTGATACCGAGCTAATTCGATGCCAACCGCCCGCGCCGGGATGCCTGAAGCAATGGAGGATGAAGGGATCCGTTGCTGAATTCGTGACTTCCCAGAACCACATCGGGAACTGGCGCCACCCTTGTCGTCGCAGGTCTGCTTCCCGTGCCCCGGGCCACCTGTCCAGTTCACGGCAGTAGGAGAAACATGCTGCGCTTGCCTCAGTGATCTGGGGCAATGTTCTGTGGAGTTCAGG
>JAJYFA010000218.1 GCA_021790995.1 Acidobacteriota bacterium | reverse complement strand
ACCTTAAAACCGGCCATACGTTATCACTTCAAAACCGGCCAACGGGATTGGCCTGAGACGTGATTGTTTTACCGTTCCGCAGTGTGCATTTGCAAGCTGCGGTTTTCGATATGGCCGCGGGGCCTGATTTTCAACGGTTCTGTCTGCGTGTTATGGTGGGAGTCGCTCTGCCGGGGTCGCGCCTTGCGGAGTGATCCAGGGCCGATGACGCGGGGCTGGCTCCGAAGGAATCGGTAATCGAGACCCTCTGCGGCTGGCCCATGGCCTGGCGGCAGAGGGTCTCGTGTCTTTGCCAGCATTCCTATGGTGAGGCTCCGTTGTGGGAGGCCTCTGGATCACGAGTCGCGACGCCGCCGGGCGTTCTTTGCCCGGCATCCAAATCGCCTTTGCTTTTATCATTTGTCCTCCCCTGGACTGCTGGTCTTGGTGCGCCAACTGCGCGGGCCGCACTTGAGAACGTGTCCGTGATGCAGCAGGCGATCCAGCATGGCGGTGACAGCGGCACTGTCGCCCAGCAACTTGCCCCAGTCTTCTACTGGCCGATTCGACGTGAGAAGCGTACTGGCGCGTTCGTAGCGGCGCATGATGATTTCCAGTAACTCCTCGGCGGCGGTCAGCGGCAGCTTGCGCATTCCCAGGTCATCGATGACGAGCAACGGCACGGTGGTCAGCAGTTCCATGAACTCCTTGCGCTTGCCATCGAGCGCAGCATCGGCCAGTTCTTCCAGCAGTGTGTGGGCTTCGCGATAGAGCACGCGGTATCCCTGCTGGATGACGGCGTGTCCGATGGCTTGTGCGCAGTGACTTTTCCCGCTGCCAGGCGGGCCAAGAAACAGGGCATCTTCACGCCTTCCGACCCAGTTCGCTGTGGCCAGTTCGAAGACCAGATTGCGATTCATCCGGGCGTTGAACTGGAAGTCGAAGTTGTCCAGGCGCTTGTCCGCGTCGCGGAACTGCGCCTGCTTGTGGCGCCTCTCCAGGAGCCGCTTGCTACGGCAGGCCAGCTCATCGGAGACCAGTGTTGAGATCAGGTCGATGGGCGCCATATTCTCCGATTGCGCTTGCAAAAGGCGGGTTTCCATCACCGCGGCCATGCCGCTCAGGCGCAGTTGCACCAGGGAACGATTGAGTTCTATCAGGTTCATGATTGGGATTCCTCGAATTGGATTCGTTGTTGGATCAGGTCGCGATACTGGGTCAGTTCGCGGATGAGGGGATCGACCTGCCGCAGACTGAGAGGAGCCTGCGGGCTGCGCTCCAGATAGCGGCGCACGAATTGGTACTCGCTCACGCCCAGTTCCAGCGCCGCGGCGCAGGCCTGGTCGCAAGCCGCGCTGCCATACTTCTTGGCCAGCGAGAGCATGCCCATGATGCGGCGCACTCCGGCCTCGGCCTGACGGTGGTGGATCGCATCGCAGACGGTGCCGATGTTGACGCCGACCTTATGGGCCCGCGCCAGCAGTTGGACCGTACTTTGTGGCGTACGGCGCGGGCGATCCTCATCGCGGATGCGATGGCCGCCACGCTTCTGCCCCAGATGCTCGCGCAACAGCTCGCCGGTGCGCGGATCGAGCAGCCGCACGTACATCGCGTCCCATTGCACATGGACCTCGCGTCCGATCCAGCCTGGCGGCGCTCCGTAGTAGGCCGCTTCAACCTCGACGCAGCCATCCAGATGCACCGTGCGCTTGCCATACTGGTAGTAGCGGAACGGCTCCAGCGGCAGCGCTTGCAAGAAGGGTTTTTCCTCGGCGAACATCGCCGCCACCTGCCGCTTGGTGCGGCCATGGATGCGCTTGTCGGCCCAGTTATCTTCCCAGTGGTCCAGATAGGCCTGCGCCTCTTCCAGGCTCTCGAACTTCTTGCCCTTCAGCGGCGTTTTTTGTGCATGGGCTACGCCCGATTCCACTTTTCCTTTTCGATCTGGATCGCGCACTTTGCAGGGCAGTGCCGTCACGCCGTAGTGCGCCAGAACGTCGCGATACAAGGGATTCAGGCCCGGATCGTAGAAGTCCGGAGACAATACGCCCTCGCGAAGATTGTCCAGCACCACGACCCGCGGTGACCCGCCAAGCCGGCGAAAGGCCTTCTCGTGAAGCTCGGCCCACACCCGCGCACTGGATCGGAACACAAGCAGCCGAACCGCTTTCCGACTGCGGCCCAGTGTCAGTACGAACAGCCGCGTGCGCCGGTACTTGCCGCTATCGCGATCGCGCACCATCGGCCCAGTGCCGTAATCAACCTGGCATTCTTCACCGAGTTTGGTCTCGATGATCACCCGCGCTTCCGGCGATACTGCTCCGCGCAGCTTGCGCACGAATCGCTGAACACTCTGATAGCTGCTTCGAAATCCGTGCCGATCGACCAGATCCTGGTAGATACCCATCGCGTTGCGGCCACGAATGAGCTCCAGTTCGATCATCTCCCGATACGGTTCACTGGCTCCGGACGGGCGCTTGCCACCTGGCTCCGGCAACGTCACTTCCGGCACAAAGCCGGTAATCACCTCTATGGCCGGTTTTGAACTATCAGAGCCGGTGGTCACCGAAGTGGCCGCTTTTACCGGAGCCTTGCGCCCCCAACCCCCAGGCGTGCGTAGTGCTATCCCGACCGACCTCAAGTATCCGCCAGCCGTCTCGCGACGGACTCCCGTCGCAGCCTCGATCCGACGCAGGGACCAACCAAGACGCCCCAGCGCGATCACCTGTTCCCGCTTTGTTTTTTCCAAGACATTACCCATGCCAACAGAGGCTAATTTCCCCCCGTCGGAGCTAATGTCTCAGGCCGTTTCTCTATGGCCGGTTTTGAAGTGATAACGTATGGCCGGTTTTGGGTGATCGCCGAGGGTAAACGCGAAATCCTAAATTGTTGATGCCACTGACGTTAACAAATGTATACCGAAGTATCCCTACAGATACCCGCTGGGGATGACGTGTCGGAATACATCCGGTGCGTAGCACCGCGCACATGGGTCGATCATGCCTTGTCCGTTCCATTCTCCGCTTGGGCTGCCGCCGCCTTTGCTGCTCTTGAAGCAAGTACAAGGAGGATGCACGGATCTTTTTCTGGCGTCATTATCGTCGTCCTTGACCGCGCCCGCGTCACGCTGACTCGGAAATTGTATGTGGCGTGCGTTAGATCGCCGTCCATATTCCCCCGCACGATGCGATGGGGATTTCCGACAATTTGGCCGCCCTTGTACCTCGGCCAGCCCTCGAAAATAATGACCTCATCGAATTGCTTGCCTTTCGCCTTGTGCATGTTCATCACAATCACGCCGGATTGTTTTCGTACCGATGTTGAAAAATGCTCCTGCACGAATGCTTGCCTGACAATTTCGAGAGCGTTCCTGTATGCGCCGTTTGTGCGCCAATCCAGAGACAGACTCTCCCGCAGTTGTGTTCCTCTATCGAGCAACCGAACGTTTCTGGCCTCTTCTGCCACCTGCGCCAATCGTTTGCAGCCACAATCAGCGAGCACTTTTCTAATTGCCAACCAATCCATACCGGGATTGCCCGTGAGCGCGAGAGCAATGCACTGGTCGTATCCCTCTCTCATCAGCCTAATTATGCTGTTTTTTGGTAATGGCTTCCCGCTCTGTGCGCACTCAATGGCCTTTTGTAGCGCCTTCTCGAATACAAGGGCCTCTCCGATGTCCGAGGCGGAAGGATCATCGCCTCCTTTACCTCTAAAGAAATTACTGAGCAGGCCGACAACTTGCGCGAAACCCGTCTCCCCCTCCTGCGATTGCAGGAGAAAAGCAATCAACTCCGCCGCGAGAATGGCCCCTTCCATGTCTATTGCCGCATTGTGCTCTACCGGCGGCATTGTGCCCTGCGTCTCACGGAGTGCATCGGAAACTTCGCGCATAAATTGCTTGGTGGGGACGAGGATCGCGAGTGCCCAATCTTTGCCTTTGGCTTTTCGCAGTCGTTCGATTGTCTGAAGGGTTTGTCCTTTGAGAGCCGCCATAGCCTGATTGGGATTCTCGGCAAATTTCACCAACTCAATACCGACATATTTATTAGTGCTGAGCTTGCCAGCAAGGACATCGTTGCCGAAACGGGCTATGTCGGTTCCGTTGCTCCGGTAGTTTGCAGTACCGAAGTCAAATTCTTTCGGGTCAAACTTTTGTTTGAAGTGATTCAGGCGTTCCGGATCTGCACCGGCGAAATCGTAGATGCGCTGTTCTTCATCTGCGAGGGCAATCAGAGTGCTGCCGCTACCAAGGTTCTCCATAACGGCCCACTGACCGGCGCTGGTGTCCTGGAATTCGTCGAGAATGATGATCGGATAGCGAGTAGAAACGAGTTTTCGTAGCTTTGCGCTTTTGCTGACGAGTTCGACAACAAGCTCAGAAAATAAATCGAAGCACACCTTGCCTTCCTCGAAAGCCAAGCGTCTCAACTCGGCTTCTTCCTTTCCCAGCTTCTCGGCTTTTTGCGTATCAGTGAGCTTCCGTGCGCTTCCGTAAGTGTGACGAATTGGCGTCAGCGCAATCGCCCGTTCGTGCGGCGTCAGAATGGTCACACGGCGCGGCAATCGGATGAGATAGCCGTGCGTTTTGAGCAATCGCCAAAAGAAAGCGTGATAGGTGTCGATCTCAATACGACGCCTGACTTCATTGTTGCCTTTTGTCTGCTCGGCCAGAGCCTCGATGACGCGGGCCACCGTGGCGCGCGCAAAGCTGAGAAACAACACCTGCTGACCGGGCTTGAGCGTGGCGACAAGACTCTCCGCCTTCACAATAGAGATAGTCGTTTTCCCAGACCCAGGGCCTCCTTTGATGAGCAAGTGACCCGTGTGGGACACGATGGCCTTACGCTCATCAGACAGCTCCAGCAAGGTCAGCCTCCACGACTGTTTCATTCTCCGGCGGCGGAGTTGGTGCTGGCGGCTGACACAGTTCACGTAAGTCGCGGCACATTTGCCGAATCCAGTCAGGAATTTCGGCTTCATTGCATTGCGCGATAAATTCAGCCAATCCCAAGTTGCCTTTTGACCACTCGAAGAATTTTCCCAAAGCGTCTACCGGATTGGACTTGGGATTGGAGAAGGCCGTCACCAGATGCGGAGGCCATTGAATGGCGTCGATGAACCTGTCTAATGCCGCCTGTGTCGTATTCTTCAAAACGAGTTTTTCAATGTCTGACTCGCCGTGC
>JAJYFA010000217.1 GCA_021790995.1 Acidobacteriota bacterium | reverse complement strand
TATCACTGGGCGAGGATGCATTGTTGCCGGGCCCGGTCAATTCTTTATCTTCCAGCGAGCGGACCGGCCCTGCTTTGCGTCAAAATGAGCAAAGGGTGAAGAAGGGCGGAACGTGGACGAATCGCGTGTGGAATCCGGCCAGGCAGAGCTCGAAGTGGCGCTTGGGCACACGTTTTCGCGCCCCGAATTGCTTGTGTGCGCTCTGACTCATCGCTCTCTGGCTCACGAACTGGCACAGGCTGAAGGCGGCTCTGAGGCTGCGGCCCGGGAGGATAACGAGCGACTGGAATATCTTGGGGATGCGGTGTTGGGACTGGTAGTAGCTGAGGCGCTTTACGCGGCTCATCCCGAGTGGCGTGAGGGCGAGTTGACGCGCGTGCGTTCAGGCCTTGTGAGCCGTGAGCATATGGCCCAGGTGGCCGAGGCCATCGGCCTGGGGCAGCATCTCCGCCTGAGCCGCGGGGAAGAGCGCAGTGGTCTGCGGCGCAAAGCCACGGTACTCTCCAACGGCATGGAAGCCGTGGTGGGCGCGCTTTATCTCGATGGCGGACTGGAACCGGTGCGGGCCTTTGTGCGCAGGCGGGTGATGGGCGAGGCCGCTGATCGCCTGGCTTTTGAACTGCGCTCCGGCGCAGCCCTGGGCAACTACAAGTCGGCGCTGCAGGAGCGCATGCAGGCATCGCATCTGGGAGCTCCGGTTTACCGTCTCAAGAGCGAGAGCGGCCCTGACCATCACAAGCGTTTTCTCGTCGAGGTTCGCATTCAAGACGAGGCCGGAGAACGCGGCAAGTCGCTGGCTCGCGGCATGGGACGCACCAAAAAGCTGGCTGAGCAGGATGCCGCACGCCGCGCGCTGGAAATACTGGAAAGTGCGGGGACTCAAACCGCGGCCCGTGCCCCGTTGCCGCCCTCTGCGGAAACAGGCGCCGTAACCGAGGAGCCATCGGTCTCATGAGCGATCTGGTCCGAGATCCCGATCCTGTGCCCGCGCAGGCGTCTCGCCGGCCACCGGGCAGTTTTGCTCAGTTTCGGGCGCATCTGCCCGCCATCCCACAGGCGCTGGCTTCGCTCATGCAAACCGTCGTCGTGGCCATGTTTGTGCTTACCTTTGTGGTGCAGCCGCTGCTCATTCCATCCGAAAGCATGGAGCACACGCTGCTGGTGGGTGATTTTTTGCTCTTTGACAAGCAGACTTACGCGCCTCCCGGCACTCTGAGCCGCTGGCTCATGCCCTATCGCGATCCGGCGCGCGGCGATATTGTCGTTTTCCGCCACCCCTACCCGCCGATGCTTATCAAGCGCGTGGTGGGCCTTCCTGGCGACCGGCTGCGCATCGTCGACGGCCACGCTTTTGTTAACGATGTGGCCATTCCCGAGCCTTACGCGGCCTTCGGGCCTCCGTTGTTCGCTACCGGGCGCGACAGCTTTCCCGGCAAAATCTATCCCGGACCTCAGGTTGATCCGGAGTGGTGGCGTCAGATGCAGGAGCTTACGCGCAACGGCGAGTTGACCGTTCCGCCCGGCAAGTATTTCGTTCTTGGCGACAATCGCGGTCATAGTTGGGATTCACGCTACTGGGGATTTGTGCCGCGCGATGCTGTCGTCGGCCGCCCGCTTGTAATTTATTTCTCGCTCAATCGCTCCACCCCGATCGGTGCCGGGCCGCCATCGCAGGGATCGGCGCAGCCGCCCGCGGATGATAGACTCGGACACGAGCGGGAACTTGCCGCGAAGATCGAGGGATTTGCCCGCTGGCGGCGCATTTTTCACGTGGTGCATTGAGCTTGACCGCGGAACTGGTCTTGAAGGCGCCGCATCCTCCGCAATGAGCGACTGAATGACAAAGAAAAAGACGCGAGAACTCAAAGAAGCCCCTGGACAACAACCGGAACTCGCTGCCGATTCGCAGAAGGCCGATGAAACACCCTTCGAGGCAGTAGCCAGCATCTGTTCGGTGCTGGTGGTGGGCCTCTACATTCTCACCTTTCTCGCACAAAATTTTGTCATTCCCTCGGGATCGATGGAGAGGACACTGCTCGTTGGCGACCATCTCGTCGTCGATCGCATCACGCTGGCTCCGTCCGCAAAGTGGATGCCTCTGGTGCGCTATCGCGAGCCGCGGCACGGCGACATCATCGTCTTCATCAAGCCGGTGGCTGAGCCCCAACCCGACGCCGACGGCAAGCCCCAGTACTTCTTTCTCGTGAAGCGCCTTATTGGCGTGCCCGGCGACCACATCCACCTGCACGACGGCATCGTCTACATTAACGGAGTCGCGCAGCCCGCGCCGAAGGAAGGCGCAGACGATCCTGGAGCGGCCATCGATCAGGTCTTCCTTGACGAGTTTCCCGCCATTCCTCCGGCGCAGGCGCCCAGCGGCGCCGCAACCGAAAGCTGGGCTGTCGACGAGCCCGATCACGTCGTGGATGGCGATCTTGTTGTGCCTCCCGGCATGTACTTCATGATGGGTGACAACCGCCACAACAGCCTTGACTCGCGCTACTGGGGTTTCGTCCCCCGGCAGAACATTATCGGCCGGCCGCTGTTCAACTACTGGTCGTTCAAATCCTCTGAAGCAGCCTACGAGCAGACCGGAATGGGCGCTCGCATGTCCTGGATCCTGCATGTGGCGACTCATTTCTTCACCGGGACTCGCTGGAACCGGACGCTGCATCTGACGCGGTGAAAACAGATTGCAGCCGGTAGCTTCTCTGCGCCGGAGGGCAATGTCGATCCTGACTTTCGTCCGGGTCCAGGCAGATTCATGGTTCCTCTGCTGCGGAGCTGCCAGCTCCCGGCCAGTGGCAGACGTCTGCTTCTGAGCAGCTACAATGGTCCCTGGACCTTCCATGACAAACGGTACTGCCAGCAGAGAAAAGTTGCCCGGCCGGCTGCGGATAGCCTTGGCCATCGGCGCGCTCCTTGTGCTTGCACTGGTTGTGCCTCCGCTGATCAGCGTCAGCCATTACAAAGGCCAGATTACGAGCCTCATTTCGCAATCTCTCGGCCGTCCGGTGCGGCTTTCTTCGGTAGAAGTGCGCCTCTTGCCCTGGCCGGGTTTCGTGCTCTCTGACTTGAGCGTTGCTGAAGATCCAGCCTACGGCGCTGAGCCCGTGCTTTACGCCAGCCAGGTCACCGCTTCGCTCCGCCTGCTTGCCTTGTGGCGCGGCCGGCTCGAGATCGACAAGATCAGCGTCGACGAGGCCAGCCTCAACGTCGTTCGCGCCGCTCCGGGCAAGTGGAACCTCGATCCTCTCTTCCGCACCGCGGCCGCGCAGACCGGCGCGTCGGGCAATGCTTCAACCCGTGGATCGGAAGGCACTACGCCGCAGCGTGCCGTGCGGCTACCCTCGCTTGAAGCCACCAACTTGCGCATCGACGTTAAAAACGGCGCGGAGAAGCTGCCCTTCTCGCTGGTCAACGCCGATCTTTCGGTCTGGCAGGCGCGGTCCGGCGAGTGGCGTATCCGTCTGCGTGGCCAGCCAGCTCGCACCGATGTCAGCCTTCACCAGGAAGAGACCGGCGTGGTGCGGATGGAAGCCAGCGTCCATTCCGCTCCCGCGCTCTCTCAGATGCCACTGCACCTTTATCTCAACTGGCGTGAGGCGCAATTGGGTCAGCTCGCTCGCCTCGTTGCCGGCTCAGATTCTGGCTGGCGCGGTGACGTTACCGGTGAACTGCACGTCGACGGTACAGCCGATGCTGCGCAAGTCGCCGTGCGCTTGCGCGCCTCGAGTGTGCGCCGCGCGGAGTTCGCTCCCGCATCGCCTCTGGACTTCGACGCCAACTGCGGTTTTCTTTATCGCTACGATCGCCGCAGCCTCGAGAAACTGGTCTGCGATTCGCCGCTCGGCGACGGCCACATGCGCCTCACCGGCGAAAAGCTCGGCCTCGGCCTGCCGCCGCAGTTTGCGGTCGAATTCGACCGCATCCCCGTCGCTGCCGGTCTCGATGCATTACGCACCCTGCGCAGCAGTATCGATCCCGGTCTTGAAGCCAGCGGCACAATCAGCGGAAAGATCGTTTACGCCTCAAGTCCCGTCAGCAGCGCGCCAGCGGCCAAATCCGGGCATGGGAAACATGAGCGTAAAGCCGCTACCGAGCCGGCTGGTCCGTTCGCAGGCTCGCTCACGGTCTCGGATTTTGCGCTTACTGGTGGTGGCCTGAGCAAACCGGTACAGGCGCCCAAGGTTGTGTTCGAACCTTCGGCCGCTCCACATGCCGCTGTTGACGCTCTTGCCGCGACCGTGGCCATTCCCTCCGGCGGCGAAGCCCCGTTGGCATTTAACTTGCGCTTCTCATTTGCTGGCTACCAGGTGGGTGTGCGCGGCCAGGCGGCCATCGCGCGCGCCCGCGAACTGGCCCACGCAGCAGGCATTCCTGAGTCTCAGGCGCTCGCTTCGGTCGCCGGTGACCCGCTCACCGTTGACCTCGTTGCCGCTGGGCCCTGGATGCCGCCAGAAGAAAATTTCCTCGCCGTTACCGGCAACAAACTGCCCCCAACCGCCGCGCATGAATCGCCAGCGCCCTCTTCGTCTTCGAGCGCGATTCCTGCTGATGACTCGCTCACTGGATCCGTCACCCTGCGCAATGCCAACTGGAAGGCCGGCTATCTCGCCAACCACGTGCAGATTGCCGAGGCTACGCTGCACCTTGACGGCACAGGTTTGCGCTGGGACCCAGTCGTCTTTTCGTACGGCCCGGTGAAGGGAACGGCTGCTCTCCGCGTGCCTTTGGATTGCTCCACAGATCTGCCAGAGCCGCAGTCCTGCCCTACGCAATTCCAGGTGCAGTTCAACGAGCTTAATGCGGGCACAGTCCAAACCGCACTGCTGGGCGCGAAGGAAAATTCCACCCTGCTCTCCGATCTCATCGATCGCCTGCATCCCTCGGCTTCTCCGCCCTGGCCAGCTCTTGAAGGCACGGTGAAGGCGGATGCGCTGGTTCTCGGTCCCACTACGCTTCACGCGGTCTCGGCCAGTCTGCGCATCCTTCCGGCCGGTGCGCAGGTCGAGAGCCTCGACGCGGGCATCTTTGGCGGCAACATCCACCTTACGGGCTCTGTCGATAAGCCAGCCACCGATCGGGACAAGCCTGTCTACACCTTCGAAGGCGACTTCAAGAAGCTGAATGTCACACAGCTTGGCGCTCTGCTCGGACTGCGCTGGTA
>JAJYFA010000216.1 GCA_021790995.1 Acidobacteriota bacterium | reverse complement strand
CGGCTCGCCGCAATCATCTGCGCCGCGTGCTGCAGGCTGGTGTCGGTGACCTTGGCGCCGCTCAACATGCGCGCCACTTCATGCGTGCGGGCGCGGTCATCCAAAACTCGAATGCGCGTGGTGGTGCGGCCGTCCTGCTCGCGCTTTTCTACGGCCAGATGCTGATCGGCGAAGGCGGCGATTTGCGGTAAATGCGTCACACACAAAACCTGCTGCGCTCGCGCCAGCGTCTTGAGTTTGTGGCCGACAGCTTCGGCGGCGCGGCCTCCGATACCGATGTCGATCTCATCGAAGACAAGCGTGCGCGGGGTCGTCTTTTTCTTTGATTTGGATGAAGATTCTTCAACCGCTACTTTAAGGGCGAGAAGTACGCGGGAAAGCTCACCGCCCGAGGCGATCTCGATCAGCGGCTTGAGCGGCTCACCCGGATTCGGCGAGATCAGGTAAGCAACCTCGTCCCAGCCCTGCGCAGTCCATGCGGCTTCGGCGCCGTTCGCCGCGACTGCGACCTGAAAGCGCGAATTCATGGCGAGAGAGTTGATGTGCGACTCGGCAAGTTTCCCGAGCTTCGCCGCCGCGGCCTGACGTTCGACGGTCAGCGCGGAGGCAGCATCCTTGTACTCTGCTTCGGCCTTGGCGAGTTCGCCGCGAAGCGCCTTCAGAATCCCGTCGCGGTCTTCGACCTCGGCCAGCTTACGCGCCACATCCTCACCGAATGCGATCACCTCGGCGACGGATTTTCCGTACTTCCTCTTGAGGCGATCGAGAATGGCCAGGCGGTCTTCGATCTCGGCCAGGCGATCGGGCGAGGCGTTGATGCCCTCGGCGTAATCGCGCAACGACGCGGCTACATCGGAGATAGTGGCGCGCGCGCCTGCAAGCTGCTGTGCGGATTCAGCGAAGCGCGCGTCGTAGCGGGCCAGTTCCTCGACGTTGCGAATTGCGGCCTGGAGCGCAGCCTCGGCGCTCGCACCGCCCTCGTAGAGCTCGTCGAAGGCGCTCATGGCGGCGCCGTAAAGCTTTTCGGCGTTGGCAAGCACACGCTTCTCGGTTTCCAGGGACTCGTCTTCGCCGGCTTCGAGGCGCGCCTGCTCGATCTCGTTGCGCTGCCAGGTCCAGAGGTCAACATTGCGCAGCCGGTCCTGCTCGCCCTGAAGCAGATCGTTGAGCTTGTCTTGTGCCGAGCGCCAACGGCCGAAAGCCCCGCTAACTGCCTCGGTGGAGATGCCGGCGAAACGGTCCAGCAGGATGCGCTGCTGCGCCGGATCGAAGCTCGAAAGGGTCTCCGACTGCGCATGGACGAGCGCAAGCTCTGGCGCAAGCTGCTTGAGCACAGCGACCGTCGCCGGCTGGTTATTGACGAAGACGCGGCCTTTGCCTCCGGAGAGAATCTCGCGCCGGATAATGATGTCGGTGGATTCGGCGTCGATGCCGTTGGCTTCGAGGACGGATTCGGCGCCCGGTGTCGACTCAAAGACGCAGGAGACGACAGCCTTCTCGGCGCCGTGGCGCACCACGTCGGCTGAGGATTTGCCGCCCATCAGCAGGGCGAGCGCATCGACAAGAATCGACTTGCCCGCGCCGGTCTCGCCGGTGAGGAGATTGAGGCCAGAGCCGAACGAGGCGATGGCGTGGTCGATGACTGCGTAGTTTTCGGCGCGGAGTTCGACGAGCATATTCTCCTGGTCCTGGACGCGGTTGTTTGGGGCAACCCTTTGAATCTCATGCCCCCAACGCACAGGCTGCGTTCAGGATGGGGCGCCCAAACCGTGATGCATCAATCCGAGCGCAGCATAGCATGAATGACGGGGCGAACGGGCAGCGGAATGGGATGCGGAGCGAGTTGGAGGCACCCAAAGGATCACTTGGGCGCGGGAACGGCGTCTGATACCGTGGAAGTTGAGGTGAAAGGCAATTCTTACCGCAGCGATTGTGTTTCTTTTTCAGGCTGACGGCGGCACGGGTATACCGCAGCCGACGCAGGGATTCAGCGCCTTGGCGGAAATGTTGAGCAACATCGGCCCCATTGCGGTGGGCGTGCTGGTGTTGTTACTTTTGGCAAGCCTCTACTCTTGGACCGTGATCTTCGGCAAGTGGTCGACGTTCCGCACTGCCACAGTGCAGAGCCGGAAGTTCGTCCGCGCATTCCGCAAGGCCACGCGCCTTCAGGAGATTGCCGCGCTGACCAGCGAATACAGTGCCAGCCCCCTGGCGCAGGTGTTCGAAGACGTGTACGAGACTTACCGGCGCGTTACTGGCGGATCCGGACCGCCGCGCAGCTTGACGCCGCTCGAACGCACGGCGCAGACGGCTGCCAACGAAGCGGTAACGGCGCTGGAGCGCAGAATGACGTGGCTTGCGACCATCGGAAGCGTAAGCCCGTTTGTGGGGCTGTTCGGAACCGTGATGGGCGTCGTGGACGCGTTCCATGGACTGGGACAGGCAGGCACTGCCACATTGCGAGCCGTGGCGCCGGGCATTGCCGAGGCGCTGATTACCACAGCGGCTGGCCTGTTTGTGGCTGTCCCCGCAGTGGTGGCCTACAACCAGTTCACGTCGCGAATCAGGGTGTTTGCGGCGGCCATCGACGATTTTTGCCGGGAGCTGTTGAATTCGCTTGAAGAGATTCCCCCCCGTACGCAACAGCCGCCGAGGGCATAAGCGGAGTTAGCGGAGTTCGAGCGTGGCATTTTCAATGATGAATGGGCAAACGCGTACGTCGCTGGCGGAGATCAACATTACGCCGCTGGTCGACGTGGTGCTGGTGCTGCTGGTGATCTTTATGATCACCGAGCCGGTGCTGCAGTCGGGGATTGAAGTCAATGTGCCCAAGACCCGGACGGTCAAGCAGATCACCGAGCAGCGCATGGTCGTAACCATCGACCGCAACCAGAATGTGTACCTGAACGATGAGCCGGTGAATCTGCACGATCTTCCGGCTCGGCTGCATCAGGCGGGCGTGGACCCGGCGCGACAGTCGATCTACCTGCGCAGCGACGAGGCGGTGCCGTTTGGGGCCTTCGCCAGCGTCATGGATGCGGTAAAGCAATCAGGGATTACGAATGTGTCGATCGTGACGCAGCCGGTTGAAACGAAGGGCTCGGCAGGAAATGGGAACTAGCAACTCAGCGGGCCGGCAGACAGAGGGGCTGATAGGCGCTACAAGGTCGACATGAGCATTCTCGGTAACAGCAATCATCTGGAACGGGATCTGGTTCCCGAGCCGATTGCAGGCCCGGCGGTGGGAGCCGTGGGACTGCATCTGGCGGTGGCCGCGTTCCTGATTGCTTACGGTTGGATGCTGGGCCTGTTTCACCACAACGTGTGGGGAAATCCGGGCGCGGGCGGAGCCATGGAGGTAACCATGACCAGTTCCATTCCCTTGCCTTCCACCCAACAGAACCAGAATGTGCTGGCCACTGAGACGCCTAGTCAGGCGCCGGCTCAACTGAGTCCCAAAGAGCAGCATCGCATGGACGAAACCGCGATCCCCATCCCTGGCAAGCACGCGAAACCCCAGAAGCGGAACATGACCAAGACACAGCAGCACCAGCCGCAGCCCCGCCAGAACGTAGCACAGTACGGCGAGCAGGCCGGCTCCGTGATGCCGCACTACATGCAACCGGGCACCATCGGCCAAACCACGGTAGGCGACAACAGCTTTGCCAGTCTCTACGGATGGTACGTAGACCAGATCAACCGCAAGATGAGCCAGAGCTGGAACAAGTTCGATGTGGACCCAAGAACGCCCAAGGGCGCGCGTGTGTACCTGATCTTTACCATTCATCGCGATGGCAGCGTAAGCAATCTGCGCCTCGATCAGTCGAGTGGCAGCCCTACGCTCGACAGGTCGTGCGAGCGCGGCGTGCAACGCGTGGATACGTTTGGCAATCTGCCTTCGTCGTATCGGCAGAGCTCGTTGAATGTTGGCTACTACTGCGAGTACTAAAGGGCATAAAATCAGCAGCATAGCGCGCCATGAGGCGGCTTTGTCTGGCTGAGGCAGCGTAAGATGGAGGATTCGCTTTGAAAAAATTGGATGGCGCCGCGAAAACCCCAACGGCAGAGATCTGCATCACTCTAGTATGGAGTGAGGTTTGGTGTCGCGCTAAGAGCTACATTTCAGAGAGCGCGCAGTATCGTCTGCGTCATCAAGGAAGGATCTCTCATCGCATGAAGGCAAGTTTGCGAGTCTTGCCCCTTTTATTGCTTTCCCTGGCGTATTTACACACGTCGCAGTTGGCGGCGCAGGATTGGGTCCATACCGGAACAAACCTTGGAAATCAGCGCATTCGGCTGGCGGCAGCGGACTTTAAGCCAGTGGGCAGCGATCCGCAAATGCCGGTGCTCAAGAACGTCTTCGACACCACGCTCTTCAACGACTTGAACAACGCGGGGCTCTTCGATATGGTGTCGAAGAGCCTTGCCCCTCAGGCCATGCCGGGCTCACCGCAGGAGATGACGCCCGCGCAATGGACTGCCCCGCCGGCAAACGCAGCCATGGTGGCGCTGGGGGCGCTTGCCGTTGATAACGGGCGGCTGGTGGTCTATGGCTGGCTCATGGATGTAACCTCCGCCAGCAGCCCACCCGTGCTCACACGCCAGTACAACGAAGCGGCCAGCGAAGACATGGCGCGCACCATCGCGCACCGTTTTGCCGACGCCATCATCTCGCGCCTGGGCGGCGGCATCGACGGCATCTGCGAGACCAAAATCTACTTCGTCAGCACCCGAACCGGGTCGAAAGAGATCTGGGCGATGGACTACGACGGAGCAAACCAGCATCCGGTGACGCATCTGGGAACGGTCTCGATCTCGCCGCGCATCTCGCCGGACGGTTCGCGCATTGCGTTTTCTTCGCTGGGAAGAGACGGATGGGCGATCCGCATGTTCTCGCTGGACCTGAACCGTATGGTGAGTTTCCCGGGAGGTTCGGCCGGAGGCAGCAACCTGTCCCCTGCCTGGTCGGCCGATGGAACAAAGCTCGCGTTTTCCTCCGCGCGCTCGGGCCATCCCGAACTCTGGGTGGTGGATGCGAACGGTGGAACCCCTCACCAGATCACGGCCTTTGGCTCCGATGTCTCGCCAGTGTGGAATCCGCGCACGGGAACGCAACTGGCCTTTGTCAGCGGCCGCACGGGTGAGCCGCAGATCTACCTGATGAACCAGGACGGATCGAATGTGCAGCGCATGAC
>JAJYFA010000044.1 GCA_021790995.1 Acidobacteriota bacterium | reverse complement strand
AGCGGGTGGCCCCTACTACAATCCCAATGGATATTTTAGAAATCCTAGATTGGGCAGTGATGTAATAGAAGAGAAAATTTATCCAGGTTACATAACAGACAATGTGACCGATTTTGCTATTGAAGGCATAAAGCAGTTCACCGAGCCATTTATGATGATGGTTCAATTTTTCAATGATCACCGCCCATGGAACCCTCCACACGCGTTTGAACATCTTTATGAAAATACGCGTATTCCTGAACCAGGCACCTTCTGGGACGACTATTCGATGAGAGCAGCGCCTGCTAAGGAAGCCCGAATGCGGATAGCGGACATGCCGGACTTCAATCCTCCACAAGATTTAACTGAACGTCAGCGCCAACAGTGGAATTATCAGAAGTTTATGTCACATTTTTTAGAAACGCTGCGTTCACAAGACGAAAATGTCGGACGGCTTCTAGACTACTTGGACAAAAGCGGTCTCGCCGAAAACACGATCGTTGTTTACACGACAGATCATGGATTTTTTCTTGGCGATCATGGTTGGTTTGATAAGCGTTTTATGTACGAACAGGCGATACGAGTTCCTTGGATGATTCGATATCCTGGTCAGGTGAGTGCTGGCAGTGTAAGTGCAGATTGGGTGGTGAATATAGACAACGCACCAACAGTGCTGGATCTAGTCGGCCTGCCCGTTCCGCAAGACATGCAGGGCAGAAGTTTAGTTCCGTCTTTAAAGGGCAATACGCCGCCGGATTGGCAGACTTCTATGTACTATCACTACTATGAATTTGCTCCTCCCCACTGGGTATTCCCGCATTATGGAATACGTACTCAACGATATAAGCTCATCAGTTACTATACGGTGAACGAATGGGAGCTTTTTGATTTAGAAAAGGATCCAGATGAAATGGAAAACCTGTTTGAATGGGGCAAGGTACATCCAGCATACGAAGCAGTCGCTAGCGATTTAGTTCAACAATTGAGGCAATTGCGAGAAAAATATAAAGATACGACTGGAAAACCAGTAAAACAATGGCCTGCAAGAGGTTACGATTGAGAAGTTTTATGACCTGAGATGCCATGACAGAACCGCCGCCCATGCATGGGAAGGAGTGGGGACCCTGCTATTGTCGCTGATTTTTGTAAGAGCCGCTGCAGAAAGAGCGGTGAAGTTATGTAGCACCTGGCGTACCTGCTGAAAAAGCAGTCGTTATAGTTCCAATCGCGATGCTTCTTTTCATTGCGCATCAAAAGCGAAAGAGAATCCAGTGTAAAGAGATCTTCGGTTTGGCAAAGACCGTGCCGGAACGGAATCAAAACTTTTTGCCATAAGGGTGGGCAATACCAATGGCCCCACTCTCCTTTACTGCCGGGGTCGAACATGCAAGATGACGTCACGATCCACGACCTGAAGTGCGTCATTGTGGTAGCACAGGAAGGGAGCCTGTCGCGTGCCGCCACACGCCTGCACATGACGCAACCGGCATTGGGCCGCAGAATTCATCATGTCGAAGCAGAAGTGGGCGTGAGGCTCTTCTACATCTGGTACGGAGGCTTACGATTGACAGAGTCCGGCAAAGTTTTCATCGAAGAAATCCTCAAATCCGTGGACAATTGGGAGCGTGGAGCGGAACGGGCGCGCAACGTAGCGCGCCATCAGCATGGCCCCTTTCAATTCGCATACTCATCCTTTCTGAGTCCTGAACTGCTGGCGGTCATCTCCAATCTGCATTTCGACAGGCCTGGCGATCCGGTCATCAAACGCACGAGCCTGGACACGATGGGGATGATTCGCGGTGTGCTCGAAGGTCAATATCAGGCCGGCATCGGTTACATGCCAAATGGATATTCGGAACTCGAAGCGAGAGAGTTGCTCGACGAAGACATCATGCTTTGCATCCCGGCGCAACACCGGCTGTTTCGCTTCCCCGCCATCGCTCCACAGGACCTGGAAAAAGAACCTCTGATTGCGGTTTCAGAACATGCACTACCCGAAGTCTATAAGGAGATCATTTCCTATTTTGAAGTTCTCCGAATAGACCTGAACATCATCGCGCAGCCCTTCACGTTCTATGAAGCGATTCATATGGTCGTCGACGGGAAAGGTTTAGCGATGGTAAGCAGCGGCTGGTCGCAGTTGACCAAGAAAGGCATCGCCTTTCTCCCGCTTGCCGATAAGCTGCTAACTCTGAAGGCCGGGGTCTTCGTGCGGAGGGACAACCGCACCGCGATCGTGAACGATTTTCAGAACTTGTTATGGACAAGAACAGAAAAACTCAGAAATGATCGGCAAAAGCTAACTCTCAATGCACGTTATCCCTCTGTCTGAGATGCAGGCAGGCAGATGAATCCTTGCACAGTAACTCCACTACATCGCTTTGGAGGAAGGTCATGCGCAGACTCTTAATACTTTCACTGGCTGCTTTCTTTCTACTCACCGTTTGTAGCAATATCAAGAAACCAGGCAATGAGAATTTCACGAAGGCGATCAACCGTTACCTTGCGAGGCCCCGGCCCGCGATTAGAGTTGACGAACAAGGGATGGGAGGTTTCTGCGCAGTAGGTCTACCTGGTAGCTACCGCTCTGATCTCCGTGACGTGCCGCCATCCACACTGGTTTGCTACATGCGCGATGATATCGATGGACCTGCTGCACTCTTCCTCAATATCGCGCAGAAGGACGCTGCCGGAACCGCGCATGGCAAGCTGCGCGAGTCGGCGCAGCGCATCCTCGGCGCTGTTGGCATGGATCGTCGAAAGCGATCCGCGATGACCGGTATTGAGCGCGTCGAGAAAGACCCGCGCCTCGGCCCCACGAATCTCGCCAACGATGATTCTGTCAGGTCTGTGTCGTAGCGCGGCTTTCAGTAAATCGCTGAACCCGATCTGACTCTTGTGCGTATCGAGTTGGGCTTCGGCGGAGATGACGTGCGGCTTTCTTATATAGAGTTCGGCCACGTCTTCGAGGACCAGGATGCGGTCGTTTTCCGGGATAAAACTGGCCAGCACATTGGCGAGCGTGGTCTTCCCTGAGTTGGTTGCGCCGGAGATCAGAATGTTATCGCCGCGGCGGACGGCTTCCGTCAGAGCAGTAGCTTGATCTTCGGTCAGCATTTTCCGTTCTATCAGGTCAGCCATGGTGAAATTGCGCGAAGTAAACCTGCGGATGGTCATCATAGGGCGAGGATGTACCACAGGTGGAATCATGGCAGCCATGCGGCTGCCATCGGGCAGGCGTAGGTTCATGATGGGCGAATCCGCATCCAGCTTCTTGCCGAAGCGGTTGGCGATAATCTCCAGACCGGTTTGCAATGCTCCATCGTCAAACCGGATGCCTGGCAGCAATTGGATTTTCCCGTCCTCTTCGATCCAGACCGACGAGTCCGGGTTCACCATGATCTCGGAGACGGTCTTGGCTTCGAGCAGATGCCGGATGGGTTTGAGAAACGGGATGATGACCTCGAAACTCATGCACATATCCTTTCCGGATCGAAGCCGATCCGCTCCTGGTCGAACCAGGTCATGGTGAGGGGCAGGAAGTCCAGCTTCAGATAGCAATACGTTGCCGACCACGGGGTGATGCCATCGAAGGCAAGAATGACGGCCTGCGCATTCTTGAGATGGAGGAAGACGTTCTCCTCGAATAATGGCTCTGGTCGCTTTTGATATTGTTTGGAAGCGGAGACCGAGCCTTTGCTCGATGCGGTACGACCGGAGAGCCAGCCGACATTGGCGTTGGAGCTGGACTCCGACACGGTATAACTGATGCGGGTCTTGTCCGCCTTGCCGCACAGCTCCGAGGCAAACCGGGCCGTGTCAGGATCGGCGGTCGAGAGAAATATCTTGGTGCGAAATGCCTGCAGCAGGGTCTTCACCCCTTCATTGGGCAGCGCTTCCGTCAGGCTGGAGATGCTCTGCGTGGCCACAATCGGAATGCATTTCGGTTGGCGGGAGATGGACAGGAAGCGTTCATCGCCCGTGGGATTGTCGCCGCCGACGGTGGCGAAGTTCTGGTACTCATCGCAAATGAATACGGTGGGGCGGAAATAGCGGTCTGGTTCAGCAGCCATCCGGGGAATGCGCAGCATTACGGCCCGCTGGTAGTCCACCTTCATCATGGTGCCGATAGTTTTGGCCAGGGCAGGATTCAAGGCCACGGGAAACTTCAGACCGACGACTTTGCCCGACTCGATCAAGTCATCGAAGGATGGCAAGATTCGACCCTTCGGATCGCTGGCGCATGGCTTTCCATCGTAGAGTTCCTTGGGCGGGCAAAAGACGCGGCGTACTTGCGGGTCGGTTGCAAACAGCGAGAGGAAGACGACGATGCCCTGCACGATCGAGGTCTTGACCTCGGAACGAAAGAACTTCCAATGCTCCCAATACCAATATTGGACCCAGCCGAAAGAGTCCTGCTGCTCGGGAGCGAAGGTCTTGCGCGTATAGAGGAAGAATTCGGCATTCGTCTGCTGGAGTAGCAACTGTTCCAGCTCTTTCGTCCACACAGCGAGGTGCTGATCTGCATCCTTCCGCCACACGAATCCCAGCGAAGAGAGCAACGATTCGTGTTCCTGGTAGGCATCTATTCCAATGCCGATATATTTTGTCTGGCTGAAGCGGCACCCCACTTCGATCAGCATGTCCTCCAGACATCCGGCGCTGATGACGGTGCGGAAGAGATCGACCATTGTGAGGTATCCGTCGCGGATGCGGTGTAACAGAATCACGTACCGGACCAGGTCGGTGTAAGACTGCTGCCAAAATGGCTCCTTGCCCTTGCCCCAGATGGAAGTGATGATGGAGGCGATGTTGAATGCCTGGGCATAGGGATCGAGCGAATTGTTCAACGGGTTATAGCGGAGGTCGCCGTCGAGCGAGACTTCGACATAGTCCGGTGCGCGCCCGCACCACGTCAGGATTTCCCTGAGCTGATCGCAAAGATCGCCTTTGACCTCCAAGACGATGCCAGAAAGTTTCCGCTCACTGTCATTCGCCCGGTAAGCGAACAGTTGCCGCATGGCCGGCAGGATCAGGCCAAGCGTTTTGCCGGAACCTGTGGCCCCGACAATGAAGGTCCCGGTGTAGAGACCGCGCTCGGGAATCGTGAGCCATTGCGGGACAGGGCTGGGCCTGGGCACAAGTTGCCGGTGCAGCTCGCCCACGACCAGCGACAGTTCCTGGCGGGTGAACGGATCGGGACACGGCGGCAGCGCCCCGGCGATCTGCTCCTGATCGGCCCTATATAGATGGACGTAGACCAGCGAGAAGAGCATGGAGAAGACCAGGAATGGCGTGCTATACAGGAACAAGTTGTAGCTTTCGATCACTGCGTAAAATATTCGTGGACGTTCGAGCAGGATCAGACGCAGCAATGGGTCCTCTTCATGGACCGGATACAGGCTCTGGAGCACGATGCCGCAGGCCGCGCTCAAGCCCACGGCGAGCGCCACGCGATATTCGACCAGCGGACGAATCAGATTCTGTAGATGCGGGATGAAACGCATACGATGGATACCTCCTGTTATGCGTGCGTGATGGAAGGTGAATCCGATTTTGACGGTGGGCCGGAAGCCGGACTGCTCGGAGCTGTCGCAGACCTTGCGCCCTGGGACATTCGTAGAGGGTTCGCAGGCCGCCCAGCTTTGTATTTGAGGAAGTCTTCTTCCTGCGCCAAAGCAAAGCGCAGCAGTTGGTTGATGATGTATTTCGGTTCGTTGTCCGACCACTCGGCCATCAACTGGATATCGTCTGCGATGGATTGGTCGATGGACGCTTGAATCTTCGCTTGCCGGATTCGGCTGGCGCTGTGATCGATCTTGAATTTACTCATGACTGTCCCCCATAGATACGGTTGAGATTGGGTTGCGACTCCGAGAAGATATGTTCCAGATACAAACCGGATCGGAAATTGATCCTGACTTGATCTCGTTCATATCCAGTGCAGATCGGTCCGGTGTCCGTGACAGATACGTTCTGGATAGCTCGAATGCCGAGGCGGGAGCGACCAGCGCGGCGCAGCCGACGCGGGAATTGCGGAGCAATGCGGTCGCTCCCGCCCCCGGCCCATACTTCTCCGTGACCCCGGCTCTTTGTCTAAATTGCTCTATCTTCATCACTAAACCTCCATCCCAGGGGTCTCCTGTGGGGTCTGCTGGTGGGTCTCACTCTCTTCCCGCGATGGTGTTTCCTGCCGCAGCGTATATATCGGATAGCTGTACGGAAGCACCATTGTCGTGAAGGTCACGCGCAGCGGGACTTGAAGAAAACGCTCGCGGATTTTCGCGGCATTGGTGGCCTGGGTCTTCCACGCGGCATACAACGCCTGGTGTTCGAGCGAGTTGTAGAGGAACCCGCCCTCGCGCAGCACCTCAAGCTCGGAGGCCAGAATGCCGCCGCCTTCCGCTTCAAAGAATTGCTTGACCCGGAGGAAATTCAGAAAGTGATCGACGCCCAGGGGCGTGAGCGGCGTGACGCCGCGCAACCGGTCTGCGGGAAAGAAACGCTGGAACGCGGCCTTTGCCCGCGTGGAATGGCTTTCCGTGTCGGCGAGATGGATCAACTCGAAGGCACCGAGCGCCGTAAACAGAGGCTGGTACTGCTCAAGGAAATGCTCGAAGCGGGACGCGCTCACCTGGCCTTCATCGAAAAACGTGAAGCGCGGGATGCCGATGTTCGAGACCAGAATCGGAAAGCCGTCCGGGAAATACAGCGGCCTTCCCGCATAACTGTGGGGCAACAGTTCCATCTGAACGCCGCACTGGGTGGTGAAGAAGTCAACCTTGGCCGCCTCGCTCTCCAATACATTCGCACTCAAGTTCGCAAGAACGAAATCGAGCACCATAAGCCGGGACTTGATGTACCCGTCTCCCTTGATGCGGCGGTGCTGCGAGCCGGACAGTCCGAGAGCTGCATACACCGGCTTTGCCGTCAGGTGATAGATGTGCCGCCTCTGCCCGCACTCGATGACCTGGATGTGCCGGTGGCGATATGCCTTTTTCAGGAAGCGGGCCATCATTCTGCCGCCTTCCCGCCGGGTGAAGCGGTGATACTGGCGGCGGAGAAAATGACCGGAATGTACGGCCACGAGATACAGGAAGGAGGCCTCGCGTTCGACATAGCCAATGGCTTCGAGCGATGCAACTGGGTCGTGGTCCATCGTTTATAACTCCAGGATGTTTTCCATCAGGCGATGATCGCCTTCGATCTTCGCGGTGAGAGTGGCCCGGTCGGAGGCCGAGGCATAGTTGCGGAAACCTGCCTGCGCCTTGGCGCGCAAGTGACCGGCGTGATACGCGGCGGTCAACACTTCGATATCTTCATGGCCGGTGCGCGATCCCTGATCGATGTCGTGACCGGCTTCGCGGGGAAGATCGTATTCAATGCGCGCGTCGGGGATCTGAATGCTTCCATCGACGAATGGCAGCTCGAACTGCCTGGCAACCTGTTCCTTGATTTCCGCCATGTCGCGTTGGGGACCGGCCTTGTGCTCGGCGTAAATCGCCTTTTGCACGTCGGCTTTGATTTCAAAATCAAGCCGCACGCGAAGGTTCGTGCCACCCTTATCGGTGATCTTTTCCGCTTCCTTTCGGTACGCCCGGTAAATCTGCGAGTCGTGTTCCACCTCGCGCGGCTTCACCAGACCCGCATAGATTTTCTGGTCGCGCGGCAGGTCGCCCTGATGGACCAGCAGGCTGCGGCCTTCTTTGGTCAGCGTGACGACTTCGACCCGCTCGATGGTCCGCCGCCGCCCATCACGGCGCAGATTGATGTGCGTGGTCTCGACCAGTCCCTTGTCGCGGAGATAGCGGAGGTCATTCTCCAGCGGGCGGGCTTTGCCGTGGTACAGTGTTTCGCGGAGGTCTGCCGTGCGGACGACGCGAAAGCGCCCGGCCTCCCGCAGAAGCTGCTTTTCCTCTGGACGCAATTCCAGGCCAACGATGTTCGTGGCCATGCGCGGTGGACGCCGTGGGTCGGGAGAGGGCACAGGGTGGTGGCGCGGACGCGGGACCTCTCGCAGTGGCTCCGAACGCTTCCGCGTTGCCTGGGGACGGTTCCAGCGAGAGTCCGCTGCACTCTCTTCCAGAGATTTCAGGTGATGACGGACAGGATTGTCCGGGAGTTTCCGTGTAACCGTGCGCTCGTCCGGCGATCCGAGAGGCGTGTCGCTCCCCTCGCGACGACGCGGGAGTTCCTGCGGAATATCGAGCCTCACGGATGCACCTCTCCGTCATCGCCGTGCTGCGCAATGTCAGCCGGGAATTCCATCGCGGTCTGGGCAGTCGCGGACTTTGCGACGGGTTTCTTCGTGCGCTCGCCGGCAGGAGAAGGCGGGGGCGTACCTTCAGAAACCTGCGATGCCTTCGGCTTCTGGCCGACGACACGACGCACGTCGTAGTCGGCCACGCGGGTGAATTTGTTCATCTCTTTTTCTGCCGCCTCGCGCAGTTTGCGAATTTCGGCAATCAGGCCGGGCGTCCGTTCCATGTATTGCTCCTCGCTCAGCATGACTACTGTTCCTCCACTTCCTCGCCGAAGTGCGAGAGAATTTCACCGGACAGTTCACTCTTCCCACTGTGGATCTCCTGGTCGAGGTGTTTGAGTTTGCGGCCGGTATCGCGCAAGAAGAACTTGCGTTCGATCCAGATGGTGAGGCCGAGGATATTGGCGAACAAAAGCGCGCAGTACGTTGCGATCGGCTGCAAGTATGCGTGCAGGATGAGGCTGCGCCAGGGAATGAGGAAGTGTGTCTGGCTCATCAGCCCGAAGCCGAGCGCGAGAAAGATCAGCGTGGCGACGAAGACGGCATTCGCGATCATCGTGGTTCCCTTCCGCCGCGATCATGACGCGGCACATTGCAGAACAAATGCGGAGAGAATTTCTCCTCTCCGCAAAGTTGTGCGACGCGGGCTACGGGTCCTCACCTTCATCCACGCCGATGGCTGGGACTTCCAGCCTGCGTATCGTGAGCGCGTGGACTTCATAGGTGGACTGCGTCACTGGAAACCGCTCGCCAGCTACTGTGACGGCACGCTCGTGGTCTGAGCGGTGCAACTCGCCCGTGACCTCGATATACTCACCCAGCTTCATGCCACGCGTGAAGCCGCACAGGAACGGGCCGGGACAAATGATGCGGTGCCACTCCGTGCGCGGAATCCACTCGCAGGTCTGCTTCTTCCAGGTGCCGGACGCGATGCCCAGCACCAGTACCGCGAAGGAATCCTGCTGGATGTGGTCCGAGGTGGGAACCTCGGCGTCGCCACCGAGAAAACCGCGCAAAGTTACGACATTCTTTATGTGGAATTGGGGCGGTTTAGCCAGCGCGATTCGCCCCGCCGCCCCTGGCCGCCGAGTGCCTGCCGCCACGGATGTAACGATGAGTTGGGTCAGCATTGTTCCTCGCTTTCAGTTGTGTGCATGGCTGGCGCCGCCTCGATTTGCAACAGACGGTCTGGGGTCGGCACGTCTCGAAGGTTTGCGATGAGCTTTTCGTAAGCGGTCAGGCCTTCCTCGACTGCAGCCAGTTCCGGCTCAGAGAGTGGGATCTCTTGTCGCAACCTCAGCAGATTGGTTTTGGCCTCCAGCATTTGCGCGCGTGTGGACTCTTTCGCCACGTAGAACGAACATTGCGCGCACGCCATGCGGTGGGGGCACTGATCGAAGAAATCGTAGGTGCAGTATCCGTGGCCGAGATCGAAGAACTTCCACGCATCCTGGGCCGCCAGCCCCTTGCGGACCGCGTCCTGGTCGATCAGTACTTCGATGGCGCGGATATTCCGCTCGAAGTAGCCAGCCTTTTCGTAGGACTTGGTCAGCTTCGATGGGTTGATTGTCGCGTAGTGCTGAGTCGAAGAGGGACGCTTGTGGCCCAGCCAGGCCTGGAGTTCAAAGAGCGACATCGGTTCTCGCGCATTGAAGAGCTGCGTGGCGATGGTGCTGCGCGCCCGGTGACTGGTGATGCGGCCACGGACATCTTTGTCGGGGATGCCCGCTTTCTTGCACAGTATGGGGATCAGCGTGCAGTTAAGATACGCGGGGCCGAGTGCCTTGGAACGATACGCAAACAGGTAATCGACCTGCTCGCCTGTCTTCGGATCGATGATTGTCGTTTGCGTAGGCCGCTCTTTTTCCCATGCCTCGATCAGCTCGCCGACCGCCTTATCCACAGGTTTTGAAAATGCCGTGCTCGTTTTATTGACCGGGATGGACAGCAGACAGACGCGTTCGCCCGGTGCGTTTTCCTGCCAACGAATGCACTTGAGCCGAAGTCTGCGGATTTCATCCCAGCGCAGTCCGGCGAAGAGCCACACCGCCGATAATGCCCGCACCAACGACAGGGGATAGTAATTGGTTCTGCCACCGCCTGGTCCTCCGGGGAGAGGCAGGTCCGTTGCAGCGATGTTTAAGCCGGCCCAGATCAACTTGGCCCACACATCATCCGATATGACGCGGGGATTGAAGCCGATGAGCGCCAGCAGAGAGCGCGGAGGACGAAACGCGATATGTGGATCGAAAGACCGCGGAATGATCTCCCAGTACTGCAGATCGCGGAAAAAGGTCCGCAGCGCGTAGACGACGCTGACCTTGCTCCTCGCGAGCATGGGCTTGCCAGAGTTGGAGAAACGGCTCGCTGTTGCGCTGTGCGCCCATTCGCAGATCTTCAGATTGACGCACATTGCCACCGCTTCGGCAGCGACGGTGCGGGTCCACTGCGCCGGGCCCTCGATGTGGGGGCGTGTCGCATGAAGCCATCGCCCCACCGAGAGAAGGTGACAGTACACCCGACTCCGGGAAACGCGAGACTGAGTTGATGTTTCATGCCAGTACCGCGCCAGGCGTTCCCATTCATGCGGAACATTGGTAAGTATGGATTCAGGTGTTTCGTCTATAAACTTCGGCCTTAATCCAAGCCGGCGAAGCGGCTGGTCGATGATTCCATCCGACGCCAGCACACGAGACAGAGGAATCACGCATTTCTCAAAACCCAGCGTACTGTTCCGCGTTTGAAGCTGGAGCAGGGCCTCCTTCGTGATATCTTCCATGCGCGGCGATCGTGTGATCAGCAGCAATTGGGCCAGCGTGAGGGGCACAAGGCGCAGTGTGCGCGGGCCATAGCCCGATTTCCGCAGCTTGGCTTTGATCTTTTTCTCGGCTGCCGCGAGCCTCTCAACCCCGAAGACCCGGCGCGCCAGACACGAAAAGACCTGCCGCCGTTTCGGGAAGCTCGCAAGCGCATCGAATCCCCGCAGCAGGAACGCCGCCGCGATGATTCGGTTGCCGTCGTGCCGACGGCACTCCACCGACTCGATCCACTCCGCGTCCGTCCACGCCCACAGAGTGCGGTCCCGGCGCCCCATCTCTTCCAGCAGGTAAAAGACCAGGGAGCGGCGTTCCGGTCCCTGGAATTCGATGTGGTCGAAGACATCGTGCAAGGGACGCGCAAGCCGTTCGACGGTATCGAGCGACGGCTGCCGGGTCTTGCTGGATTTGACTCGCGACGGCAGTTCCACCGTGAGGAAACGGCGCTCCCTGGCAGTCAGGCCGTGTGCCTGATCGTATCGAGTTGCGTCGATCGGCCAGGTCCACGCATCCGTTATTTTTCTCGCGCTCATCGAAACAGCCTCCCCATTGCTTCCAGGCGCTGTTGATGAAGCTGCGCCATCGTAGCGTTCAACTTGGCCGCCAGGTCGCGCGCGCTCAGATGTACATAGATCATGGTGGTCTCTATGCTGCGATGACCGGCGAAGATTGCGATTTCGTGAATGTCCCAGTCCGCTCGCGCCAGGTCCGTCAGACACAGATGGCGCAGCGTATGAGGCGTGAAGCCCGGGGTCCCGGCACGCTTTGCGATGACGGTGACGATCTTGGACCACGCCCATATCGAGACAGGTTGTGCGCGGTTGCGCGGCGACTGCGATAGGAACAACCGCCCGCGCTCTCGGCTCAGAGTCCGGCGGTGTTCCAGATACTGGCCATACAGTTCATCCGTTGTCACCGAATAGGGCAGGACGCGTGATCTGCGATTTTTAGTGGTCTCAGCGCGGACGCGGATGGTGCGCCGCGACGGATCGATGTCGCCCGTTTCAAGCAGACACAACTCTTCCCGACGAAGCCCGGCATCGTAACTCATGGCCAGCATCAGGCGGTTGCGAATCGGCTCTTTCGCAGTCTCGCCGAGAACCCGGCACCATTCTTCCTCTGTTGGAATTGTGGGCAGCTTGTGCTCTCGCTTCACCAGTGGCCGTGATGAGGGGCCTTCACCCTGGCGGAACGGATTCCTTGTGCGGTGTCCCTCTTCCACCAAAAAGTCATAGAACATCCGCAGCGCCGCCAGATGCTGCTGGATGGTTGCATTCGCCATGCGGATGTCTGGTTCCTCTGGCGTAGCGGACGGCTTCACTAAGTCGCGGAGATAAGCGCCGACGGTTTCCTGGCCGATCTCGTGGGGCTTTTTATCACAGGTGCTGAGGAACCGCAGGTGTCGCTCCAGATTGCGGCCATAAGCATCGAGCGTGTTGAGGGCCAGCCCACGGCATGCTTGAAAGCCAAGCCATGCACGGGCGTCTTTCTGGCCTGCAACAAGTGGAATGCGGTCCCATTGGATCTCGCTGATGAGTTGCTTGGACTTCACTCTGTTCTTCTCCACGGCGTGATTTGTCGATCGAGAGCGCCTTTCGGGCCTCTGGTCGGCAGCCAGATCATCGTTACATCCGTGGCGGCAGGCGCTCGGCGGCCAGGGGCGGCGGGGCAAATCGCGCTGACTAAAACCGCCCCAATTCCACATAACTGATATGAAGATGTTCACGGTTGCGCCTCCTTCCGGAGAAGGAACGCCGCTTACGCGGCGTCCTCCTCGGAAATGGATTCTGTATCTGTATCGGAATGCTGGGGCCGTGCCAGCTTCTTGACGAGGCTGGCCCGGACTTCCCAAGTGCGGCGCTTAATGGTGGATTTCTGCTTGCCGTTGCCGACTTCCGCATCGAACTCGGAGCTGCGCAACTCGCCTTCGACCTCGATGTAGTCGCCCTTCTTGAGGCCCTTCGCGTACTCGGCGGGCTTGGCGAAACAGACGATGCGGTGCCACTCCGTGCGCGCGACCCACGCGCCGGTCTTCTTGTCCTTGTAGCTGGACTTGGTGGCGAGCGAGAGAACGATGACGGACTTGCCGTTGGTGGTGGACTGGGACTGTGCGTTTTTGCCGACGAACCCTTTCAAGCGGATGCAGTTTTCGTAGAGTGCCATGATGATTTCCTCCATGTTGGTTTTGCCCGAAACTTCCTCGGGACACTCTTGCGCGAAGCGACGTGAGGTGCCCCGCTCCCAAGGCCGAGATGTGCTTTCTGCGGAGGCTCCGGCAAGAAATTTCCAGCGTGTTCTTGTTTTCTGCGAGGGAAATTTGTTGCTGGAAACCCAGACCCGAAGGGCGTTCGCTGCGGCGAACGAAGCAGAACATCGAAGCGCCGCCGGGCGCGGGACAAGCACCGAGCGAGTGACCGAGGGAGAGCAGGGAAAAAACTGGAGGAATGGCGCTCGTACCGAAATCTCCGCCGACTGGGGCGACTGCAAGACGCGCTTCAGGCAACCGCGAACTATCAAATTCTCTGTCTCGCCGCCATCCAGAGCTGCAACCAACCAGCGCGTGAAATGTACGCACACAAAACCGCATTCCGTTTCCGGCCCACCCCGCGACAGTGCCAGATAGGGGCGACCGAGGCGATGGAACGTAGCAGCTCTCTTTCGTTGTCGGCATGGCAAGCAACTCCGCAACGAGCCGTATGGGAATGTCGCCGATCCTGCACGTCACGGCTGGCATGGCGGGGCCTCGTTCCGATGCACCACGATTTCGTGGACTGCCGCGATGCGTTCCCCGATCCAGCGCATGACCGGGACCGCCATCGAATTACCGAGCGCCCTGTAGCGTGGCCCGTCCGCAGCCGACTTGCCGCGATACTCAGCCAGCGTGTAGTCGTCGGGAAACCCCTGCAGACGTTCGCACTCTCGCGGAGTCAAACGTCGCACAGCCATCTGCGAATGCAATAGATTCGGCGGGCCACTGCTTGTATTGGAGCTATCGAGTCGCCGCGGCGACCCGTAGGAAGCAGTCAGTGGAGTGGCAACGGGTACTTGTCCACCGCCATTGGCATGACTGCCCGAACAGACGGAGAGATATTTCATGCGCATAGGCCAGGTCTTCCTGAGCACGCAATGTCCAGTAGTCCTTTGACGGAATAGTCTCTATATGGAATACTTGGGTCATGGCGACCGAGGTGCTGGTGACCACGGAGTTTGAACGCTGGTGGGACACGCTGGTCGTCGAGGAACAGAAGAGCGTGGCGGTCGTGGTTGCACTGCTTGAAGAGCGAGGGACTGCGCTTCCGTTCCCCTACAGCTCCAGCATTACGAGTTCCACGAAGTTGCGCGAACTTCGCGTGCAACACGCGGGCAAACCATACCGGGTACTCTATGCCTTCGATCCCAGACGCAACGCAGTTCTGCTGCTGGGTGGGAACAAAACAGGCAACGACCGCTGGTACGACACGCATGTTCCGAAGGCCAAAAAGCTGTTCGCGGTGTACCTCAAAGAGAGCAATCAGTCGACATAACAGGAGAGAAGGACCATGGCGCGTAAATTCAGTGAACTGACGGCAAAAATGAGCGCAAAGGACCGGGCCGAAATCAAGGCCCGCAGCGCGAAGTTTCTTGCGGAACTGCCGCTGGAGCAACTGCGTTCGGCGCGGAGTCTGACTCAGACCAACATGGCGCACTTGCTGGGGGTGAACCAGAGCGCCATTTCCAAAATCGAAAAACGCACCGATATGTATCTGAGCACGCTGCGGAGCTATGTCGAAGCTATGGGTGGGAGCCTCGAAATCCAGGCGATCTTCCCCGATGGCGCAGTTCGAGTCGATATTTTGAAAGAAAAATAGAGAAGCAGCCACAAGCGCCGTCATGCGCATCCCTCCGCAACCCGCAGAACTGGGTGCGCCGCGTGCAAACCCTCCGAGGAAAATAAAATTGCGCATGGTCATCTCCCGAACGCCTGATCTTCGCGGCAGTAGGTAATGATGAGACCGAGAGGATTGGTCAGCAACATCTGGTTGGGCACTTCGTCGCGGAAGCTATAGACCACATTCGCCGTCCACCGCTCGCGTCGCTGTTCGTCGAGATTGCCGGGGGAGCGAAAGATTTTGTCGAACTCGATTTCAGCGTGATAGGGTGGCTGGCGCAGATCTTCGAGCACCACGGAATGGATTTCGATATCGATGTTTGGCTGCGAGGGATCGAGCAGGAACGATTCGAGCGTCTTGGCCTTCTGGAACCGCTGGATCGTCGCGCTCTGCAACTGGTTCGAGAAGAAGCTCAACGACTTTGCAAAGTCGTGCTGCACGGTGGCGTGATTGCGTCCGTAGTACAACTCGGCCCATTGTGCGAGGTAATACTTGCTGACGCGGTCGATTGGAATCTTGGCAAAGTCGTCGTACTGCATCACCTGGCCACGGCCAGAATCCGAGACCGAGATGATGAGCGGCTTGAGCCGCAAAGCAGCGCTCTGGGTGCGATAGAAGAGCGCCAGCAAAGCGAGCGCGACGACCGAAAGCACCAGCAGGGCCAGCTTGAGATAGGTGTTGGTCACCACCGGCCCGGCATAGAGTTCGAGATACTTCTGTCCAGCGTCTGTGATTGGAAAATCATTCTTTGTCATGTTCCTACCCCAAGGGGTTGACCCACGTTCCGGTGCGCCCGCTCAGGATGGCCCCAGTCAGCTCCGGTATTTTGAACAACCCGAAGATGCAAACAAACAGCGTCACGATCAGCGCGGGCAGGACGGTGAACGCATTCGAGATGGAGATCGGGCCGATAACGCCGAGCAGTGCCAGCAAGACTTTCGCGAAGATAAAGATGAAAGCGCTGGCGATGACCTGATAGAAGCTGAAGCCTAGGAACGCCTTGAACCATCCCCAGAACAGGAAATCCAGCTTCGGCACGATGAAGAATGGAATGAAGATCGGCCCAATCAGAACGCAGACGGCGCTGGCGACTAGCCCATAGGTAATCACCGCGAAGGCCACGGCCTGCATGCAGGCGAGCGCAACCGCGATGACCAGAAACGTCAGGGTCTCGTGGAAATCAAACTCGCCGGGAGGTTGGCCCAGTTGTTCCTCGGCATGGGTGACCGCATCGGCGATGACCTGGGTCTGGTTCGATTCAATCTGCGCAGACAACTGCAATGCTTCCTGGGTGATCAGTTCGCTGAAGCTATAGCCCACGCCCGGAATTGGCGAGGAATAATACGTCAACATGCCGAGGCCGAAGGAGATCACCAGCAACAAGTTGGCAAACTGGCCGAAGTGGAAGCTGCCGTAAAACCCCTGCGCGGTCGCAAGCGCATTCTGAATGCCGAACCACGCGATCATGATGACGGCGAGGCCGCGAAACATGTCGAGGCCCATCGTCTGGATCGCAGGACTGTTGGTCGCGAGCAACTGGCCGATCACTTGGCCGAGGAAGGTAAAAGGGTTCGTGTCCATAGTCTGTCCTTTTGGGTCAGTGTCCATTTGGGCTGAGTGAGATCGCGTGCAAGGAATCGCTCACGCCGCCTGTGATTTGCTGCATGGTGTTGGGAAAGTTTTGCTGAAAATAGATGGCTTCGTTGATGGCCCGGTTCTGGGCATCGATCTGCTGCTTTTGGGCGACGAGTTGCTGCTGGACCGAAGCGGCCAGTATCTGGTTGGTGTCTTGCTGCGAGTGGATTTGTAAGAGGGTTGCCGTATTGATCTTGCCCAGCACGGCCATCTCGCTCTGCTGCGTGGGGTCGGTGGAATAGGTGTCGGCATCGAGGTTCGCCAGCTTCTGCGCCAGTGCTTCGGAGTTCGAGCGGATCGTGCCCAGCGTGGCCAGCGTGCTCGTGGTCGTCCCTTGCGCAAGTTCCGACGTTGCGACCTGGTTCTGGATGACAGCCTGCGTGTTGGCGTCCTGCATGGCGAGACCGCTCGCGGGATACGATTGGGCCTGGATGACGGAACTTGTGTAGGCGGCAAGAGCTTGGGTCTGTCCGCCGAGATTCAGCGCGTTGATCCATGCCGCAATGTTGCCGTAAACATCTGGCGCGGCGAGGTCGGTCCAGGAAGCAAACTGCGACCCGTACCGCATGGCCATGTCCGGTGGCATCTGGGACATCTGATAGGCGAGGTTGTAGGCGGAGATGACCTGGTCGCGGGTCTCGACCGCCGTGGTGTACATCTGCTCCAGTTGGCCGAATTCCTGGACGGCCTCGCCGAAATTCGAGGCATCGAAGACCGCCCACTGCGCATGCGCCGCAGGCGCGAGCAGCGTGGCAAACGAGAAAACAAGACAAAGAATCTTGGCTGATTTCATGACAATCTTCCATTTCTGCAATCGCTAATGCGAACGCGGTTGGTGTTTTCGGGCGGGTATTGCGTGGGCGACTTGCCGGTGTCGGCACCGGCAGCAGTCCGACGCGCATTGGTTGGGGCCAACGCCGGCGTAGTGTAGCGCCGAAGGCTTCGGGAGTTGTGTGCTTGTATCGCAACCGGCCAGGAAAAAACATGCAGAGAGAAGGAGGATGAGGATGCGCATCTCAGAAGTCTCCCGGCATGGTGTGGTTTTCATACGCTGGCAGGAGCATATCCTGCGTGAGATAGACCTTGATGCGATGGCCTTCCCGGATCGTGATCGTCGGCAGGATGTTGATGAAGCGATCCAGCACGTCCGCGCCCGACTGCGACAAACTCGATGCCACGCCCTGCTCATACATCGCCGGGCCGCTGATGTTATAGCCGCTGCCATACATGGTCGCTTCCGCAGCGCCCGAGATGACGCCAAGGGCAATCGAGGCACCGAAGATTTGCAGGTAATGGTTGTTCACCTGGTCGGAGAGGCCCGTTGCCCCGGCCTGATCGAGACCTTGGAACTGGTCGAGATCGACCGAGTAACCATCGGGCATGAGCATGCGATGGAAGCGGACTGCCAGCCGCCGCTGGCCGAAGCCCGAGACCTTCTGGACATCGCCCAGAAGGAAGGTGCCAGCGGGAATCAGAACATGCTGGCGATCCTGGCTGTATACAGGATTCGTGACCATGACCTTTACCGGCCCGGCAAAATCGCCGACCAGCCGGTTGAGCAATGCGGTGTCGAGGATCGTGCCCTCGAACAAAACATACGGCTGGCCATGGGCGGAGTTGAGATTGACTTCCGGAACACGCTTGGCAACTGCAGAATTCTGCTTTGTATTCGGAGCGGCATTCGGCACACTGCCTGGCATCGGTTGCGACTGGAGCGCTGCTGGCGCTACAGGACTACCCATGCTGGTTCCGGGATTCTGTTGCCATGGACTCCGCGCCGTGGTGTCATGGGACGGTGTGACATTCGGCGTCACCAGGTTCGAGGCGAAGCGCGACTTGAAGACCAGTGCTCTTTCCGCATCCGCGATGGGGTCACGGGGCGGCTGGCTATCGAGCTGCCTCTGTGTATATGTACCCGTGACTGTGCCAGTATGTCCGCCCGGTGGGAACTCTGCATCCCCTGTCGATTCTTGGGCTGTTTTCCGCAGTGCTTCCACCTGCCGTTGTTTCGCCGTGAGGTCCTCCTGGAAGCGCTCAATATTGCGTTGGTTGACCTCGGACGTTGGAGCAGTGGACGCAGGTGCGAGCGGTTTCGCCACTGGCTTGGCATGGTTCTTCGAGAACAGCACAGCCAGCAGGATCACCACCGACAGTCCGGCGATCAGGTAGCTCTGGCTCTGCTTCGCCACTACGCCGGGAGGCTGCGTGCGCTGGTCCCGCACGGCACTCACCGTGCTGGGAGACGGAACAGAAGGCTGTATTTCTGGGGCCTTTTTTTCTTCTGGCATGGGGTCTCCTAGTGCGCTTTGCGCGCAAATGCGAGCTTCTTCTTGCCGATCTGGAGATAACCCCTGTCGACGACCTGCGCGATCGCATAGGTGTTTTCCTTGAGCTGGAAACTGACAAGATCGGGCTTGCCGTCTTTCAACTCATAGACGGCGAATTTTTCCGGGGCCGACGACTTGATGTAGGTGAAATGGTCATCGTGATAGATGGCTTCCACGTCGAAGGGCGGTTTGTTTTTGTACTTGTAATCGAAGGCCAGATGCGCGACCGGATAGCTGGCGCGGAACTGCTCGACAGACTGTTGCGCATTGAGTTCCGCAGCCTGCGCCTGAATGCGAGCTGCCGTCACCTCCGACGCAGGAACGAATTTTTCCGGGCCACGGATACTCGCAAGGACAGAGGGATCGGATGGCTCGATGACGACTTTCAGATCTGGATCAGCCGTTTCGACATCGTCGAGCGTGAACGAGTAGACATTCCCCTTATCGGTGATCAGGTTGAGATTGGAGTGGATGCCTTCCTTCGCTGGATGCAGGAAGCAGTAATTCTGGATCGCATCCAGAATCCAGAAGTCCTTATCGCCCGTGGCAACCTCCAGAATCTTCTCCGATGGTGGCAGCGCAATCAGCGTGGTGTAATGCATCTTCGCGCGGATGGCGACGATGTCGTTGGCGTGATAGTGGACGATGCGGGCCGATTGCTGGCCGTGGGCCACGGTCGCAACCAGGCCCAGCACCAAGGGAAGAATGGGAGAACGGTTCATGCTGTCACCTCGTGATGGGTTGGGGATGATGGGTTGGAAAAATCATGGGCCAGGCGCAGCAGTCCCTGCTCCGGCCCGTAGCGGGTGAAATATTTCTGCTTGCGCAGGTTGTCGCGGGAGTTGTTGGTGGCGATCCAGTACGTCAACGCATCGACTTCTAGCACGAGTTTCTTCGTGTGCCCCGGTTGCTTCAGCAGCAGGTCGCGCTTGGGAATCAGCGATTCCAGCAGCTCCAGTTCGGTATCGTTCAACTGGAAGACCTCGGCGTATAGCTTGCGGTCCATATTCGGGTTCGCGAGAAATATCTTCGTCGGGCAGGACTCATGAACGATGTGCAGCATCTCGGACGCTGCGAGTTCCACCACCGACTGCGTAGCCAGGATCATTGCCGCGTTTTTCTTACGCCACGTTTTTTCGGCACGGACAATCCACTCGCGGATGGTGGTGTTTTTCAGGAACATCCACGCTTCATCGATGACGAAACACTTGAAAATCGCGGTGTTCTCCGGTTTCTCGATCTCCGCCGACGCCTGGTGCAACACGTAAAACAGCAACGGCTCCAGCACGTCCGGGGCATCGCTCCAGCCATCGAAGTTGAAGGTCTGGAAGCGCGAGAAGCTCAGCGTGTCCTCGACGTTGTCGAAGAGATGGCCGAACTGACCCACCTGTGTCCAGCGGTGCAGCCGTTCCCCCAGCGGCCCCAGGATCGAAGCAAAGTTGGTCAGCGTCCGAATTTCGAGCGGCAATTGGTATACGCGCTCGACGGCGGCATAGAGCGTCTTTTCATCCTCCGGTGTCAGCGCATACTTGCCCTGGGCTTCGATCAGGACCCGGGTGAAGAGATACAGGAAGTTCAGGTTTTCGTGCGTGGATGGAAGTGAAAATGGATTGATGGTGAATCCGGGATTTTTGAGGCCGACATTTAGATACGTGCCGCCAAAGACGTGGGTCAGCGTCTCATAGCTCGCGCCAAGGTCGAAGATGAAGGTCAGCGGGTCGTATTTCTGGAGCGATTCCAGCAGAAAGTTCAGCAGGAAACTTTTCCCCGAGCCGGTAGCTCCCAGCAGCAGCGTGTGCGCGACATCGCCCGCGTGCAGGTTGAAGTAATACGGCGTTGCGTGCGCGGTTTCGAGAACGACGAGATGTTCGCGTTCGAGATGCGCATTCCACTTGGAACCGGAATCGATACTGAACAGAAACGACAGGTCGGCATAGTTGGAATTGAGCGCCCACTGTTTGCGCAGGTTGAACTGTTTGTTGCCGGGGATGGTGGCAAAGAAGGCGTTGAGCAGGTTGTAGCGTTCTTCGTACAGCAGGCCGTCATGCAGCGTGAAGAGTTTCTGAAACTCGGCCACGGCATGTTCGACCTTGGCGCGGTCTTCGTCGTAAACCACCACCGTCAGCGTGAATTCGCCGAAGGATTTTCCTTCCATGCCGAGGGCGGTCAACGCTTCACCCAGTTCCGCAACGGCGGCTTCTTTGGAATCGTCAACCAACTCCTCGCGCGGGCCAGAGTGTTTCTGCTCCTGCAGGTTGGAGAGAAAACTGGTCTTCGAGTTGTGATGATGACGACGGCGTTTGTTGATTTCCTTGCGTGCCCGCGCGTTATCGACCGGATGCCATTCGGTGACGACATGGAAGTTGGCCGGGACAGCGAGCAGGCCGTGCAACAGCAAAGGACGCGTCTCGCTCGGCAACTCTTTCAGAGTCAGAACACGGGCGTAGAAATCATCCAAGCGCAGATGGCCGCGATGCGCTTCCAGTTCCGAATCGCACATCTGCCAGTCGAGATGTTGCATTCCATGCAGCCTGCGTTGTTCGATCTTGGAGGGGCGGAAGTTGACGAAGCGCCGATCAAGCCGGAAGGCCCTCTCCGCCCCTAGCAGCTCGATCTCGGTGAGATCGCTGAGCTGCCCACTCAAACTCTGGACTTTCTGCTGCAAACGTATCCGGTCGCGCTCGATCTGTTCATACAACAAGGTGCGTTCTTTATTGCTCGAAAACAGCGCACGCAAGTCCCGTAGGGACGAGCGTGGCGACTTCGGCAACTGCGACAGCGCATGCAGCAAGCCCGTCTTGGCATAACTGCCGTCGACCATCACGATCCAGAAAATTTCTACCGAGTACAGCCGGTCTGCCTTGGCATTGAGGAACGCAGCACGCTGCTCCACCGCCGCACGGACCAGCGGATTCGTGTATTCGGCACACGGTATCTCCGGCCGGTTGTGGCGGAAGAGCACCTGGTATAACCGAGTCTTCTCATCGAGCGAGCGCAGCGCGGCTTCGAGACGTTTGACCACGTATTCCCGTCCTACATGGTCGAGACTTTCGGCATCGATGCCGCCGATCTTCAAAGCGCAGCCGAGGTCACCGGATTTGGTCAGGAAACAGTGCTCGTCCCAGAAGCCGTACAGGTTCACCTGTGCCATGAAAGCTCCGGCCTCCTTCCAGTCCTTGGTGATCGCGTCAATCCTGAACATGACGTTTCCTGATCTGGATTTCTGTCGGTTCCCACTGCATCGGGTCGTACCGTCTGCGGAACTTGCCGGAGTTGAACAGCACGCGCAGGATTTCGACATCTTGTTTTGTCGCAATGCGTGCGATGACGACTCCGACAATGAACAGCAGGATGCCGCCGAGCAGCGAATGCATGAGTGAGAAGACCGCTCCGCCTGCGATCAGTGCAACGAAGAACAGCCTCCGCTCCGCGCCCAGAATGGTCAGCGGGCGATTCATCGCTTTATGGACTTTGTTCTGTCGTGAGCCGCCTGCTGCCATCTGCCAACCTCCTTGTGCGCCGGAAAAACCGGCGAGGTGTAGTGAATGGAAGTTTCATACAGTGAAGGATTAGCGATCCACACTGGCCCCGAGTCATGCGGAGCCGCTCGTGAGGGCGGCATCGAAGCGTTGACAGGGGAAAGTGCGGGCCGGGTATTCAGCCGCGAAAGAGTCATCCTCCGGGACGCCGACGCCGTAAGGAGAGGCGGAAGGCAGCATCGGATGCGCCGATATCGCGAGGCGCATTCGAGTCCCGCGCGGTCACAGACCCCGAGCACGTTCCGAAACACCTCGCACGGGAACCGGGATATCCAGCGTTCTCCCAGGGCGGAAATTGTTCTGGGACGCATCGGGAAGTCTGAGGACGCACGCCGATGATGAACGAACGCGGGAAGTCGGACAGACCTGTAGTACCTGTGAAGTCCTCGAACAAGGCCGGGCAACCGGCGGCGGAGGGGATGGAGGGAAGAGGTCTGACCAAGGGAAATCCGCAACAGCAAAACGCGTTCCGGACACAGAGCCGGAGCGACGCGCCCAGTGCGCTGGAGCGGATACGTCAAGCAACAAGCAAGGACAAGGAGATGCGGTTCACCGCGCTCTTCCACCACATCTATGCACCGGAATCGTTGCGCACGGCTTATCTCTGCTTGAAGAGAGAAGCCGCGCCCGGCGTGGACGGCGAGACGTGGCGGCACTACGGCGAGGATCTTGAGGCCAATCTCCAGGACCTCTCCCATAGGCTGAAGCAAGGAGCGTACCGGGCCAAGCCGGTGCGTAGGGTGTACATCCCCAAGACCGACGGGCGGCTGCGACCGCTCGGCGTCACGGCGCTGGAGGACAAGATCGTCCAGCGCGCGGCGGTCGAGGTGTTGAATGCCATCTACGAAACGGACTTCCTCGGATTTTCGTATGGGTTTCGTCCGGGACGCAGCCAGCATAACGCGCTGGATGCGCTCTATACGGGACTGCTGACGAAGAAGGTGAACTGGGTGCTCGATCTGGACATCAAAGGCTTTTTCGATGCGATCTCGCACGAATGGCTGGTGAAGTTCATCGAGCACCGCATCGCGGACCGGCGCGTGGTGCGGCTCATCCAGAAATGGCTGAACGCGGGCGTGCTGGAGGATGGGAAACGAATCCGAATGGAGGAGGGTACGCCCCAGGGCGGCAGTGCATCGCCGCTGCTGGCGAATATTTATCTCCATTACGCCTTCGATCTGTGGGTCCAGACATGGCGTCAAAAGCGAGCGCATGGCGATGTGATCGTCGTGCGGTATGCCGACGACATCGTGGTTGGATTCCAGAGTGAAGCGGATGCCGAACGGTTCCGGGCGGAGCTTGCCGAGCGTTTTCGGAAGTTCCAACTCGAACTGCATCCCGACAAGACGCGGCTTTTGGAGTTCGGACCGTTCGCGGTCCGAGACCGGAAGCGGCGTGGAGAGGGGAAACCGGAGACGTTCGACTTCCTCTTCTTCACGCATATCTGCGGGAAGAAGAGGAGCAACGGCTACTTCACGGTGCTGCGGCAGACGATTCGTAAGAGGCTGCAAGCGAAGTTGAACGCGGTGAAGACCGAGTTGCGACGGCGCATGCACGCTCCCATTCAGGAGACAGGCCAATGGTTGCGTTCGGTCGTGAGTGGACACTTTCGCTATTACGGAGTGCCCATGAACAGCGCGGCGTTGAAACTGTTCCGTCATCAGGTAGGCAGGCTCTGGCATCGAACGCTGTCGCGCCGCAGTCAAAGGGGACGTGTCCTCTGGGACCGGATGCGGCGTTTGATCGACCGCTGGCTGCCTCCTGTGCGTGTGTTTCATCCATATCCCCTGCGCCGTATGGGCGTCATTACCTGAGGTAAGAGCCGGATGCGGGAAATCCGCTCGTCCGGATCCGCGGAGGGGGTTATGAGCAATCATGATCCCTACTCCGACTCCGCTCATCATGTTGGTATTGGTGGTTGCTAAGGGAAGAGCCAGGCCATAAAGTTGACCGCGCCAATGGCCATGCCGATGCCGAAAACGATCCCGGCCAGCATGCGCTTCGATTGACCCTCGCCGTAAGCAAACATCAGGCCGCCAACCACGATGGCGACCAGCGACAAGCCTGTGGCAATCGGCCCAGTGAAAGCCTGCTCCAAAACACCGACTGCGTTCTCCCACGGACTGCCGCCGCCCGCTTGCTGGGCAAATGCGGGCACAGCGGCAAGCAGAACCAGGGATGGAACTGCCAGCCTGCGTGCGTGTGCGCGTAGTCGCCGGAAGATGGGGTGAGCGAAGGAAAGATGAATTTGCATAAGGCTCCTCTCGATTGCGGGTACCGAGGGAAAATTCGCCCCGGCTCGAACGTCATGGAGCGAAAGTAGAACCGGACTCAATGTCTGGCCAATGCTATTTAGGGGGGAGGGTATGCAGAATCGGCATACCCTCCATTGGGATGAAACCGCTGCGAGACTTTCCTGGTGACGAGCAGGACGGGAGAGAAAGAGCTGCTCAGCCCTTCCTTCCCGACATGACCAGGGAAGAGCACCGCACTTCAGTCGCGAGTCGAGGCCGAGGAAATGCGAGCAGCACCACAGTTCGCCTTTACGCGTGCCGCAGGGTGGGCAAAATGCATGTTGCAGGGAAGGAAGGAGAGAACCGCTTGGCGATCCTTTCTTTCACTCGGTCCATTCTTGCGCTGGCGTTCGCATGGTACTCAGCATCCAGTTCAATGCCGAGATACTTGCGACCCGTCAACAGG
>JAJYFA010000215.1 GCA_021790995.1 Acidobacteriota bacterium | reverse complement strand
TCACCACCCGGGACATGGCCCGCTGCCAGACCGCCGCGCGCGCCGTGGCCCTGGTCTACAACTGGTGGAGCTGGTATTGCCGCGCCGCAAAACCCCAAGCCCGCATGGAAGCCGCCACCAGCCGCCCGCTGCTGCTGGCCGCCGTGGGCCGATTGACCCGCCACGCCGGCAAAACCCGCCTGCACATGACGCCGCTGCACGGTTGCCGCGCACTGTTGATACTGCTCATCGCCAATATCCGAGCGGCGATCACCCACGTTCGACGCATTGCGGAGCAGTCGCCCGGGATCGACCGCTGGAAAACACTGCTGGACTACATTGTGGCCCGCATCCTGCCCAGGACAACAGCTACCCGCCTGCTCCTAAACCCAACTTGAGAGCGTCAACTGCCGGATTTAGGTTCATGGGTTTCGCACAATTTCGTAAGCAAATCCGATAGTTTGCAGAATAGTTTCGGGCGCACTTGAAAGTCGAATCCTTTGGGGTCAGGACAACAGATCGTATTCGCGTAGCTTGCGGTACAGGTTTCGCTCGCTGATTCCGAGCATCCTGGCGGCATTGCCGCGATGGCCCTTGCAGGCCTCAATGGCCGATCGAATGTGCAACCGCTCTACCTCCTGGAGTGTCAGCGGCGAGACGCCAGTCACTGGCAAATGCGCCACGGTTGAAGGGCCTGCCTGTGTGGCCGGCTTTGCGCTACGCAAGGCGGCCGGTAGATGCTCCGGCAACACGGACGATCCTTCACACAGCACCAGCGCCGCCTCTACCACGTGCAGAAGCTCGCGCACGTTGCCCGGCCAGTTGTGACGCCGCAGAAGCTCCAGGGCTTCCTCGCTGATTCGCTTGTTTGAGCCAAACCGCTCGTTGAGCGCCGCCACAAACTGCTGCGCCAACAGGTCAACGTCGCCTCCGCGCGTCCGTAGCGGTGGCACCTCCACCGTAATCGTACTGAGACGGTAGAACAGATCTTCGCGGAAAATGCCTTGCCGGACCATGGCGGGGATATCGCGGTTGGTTGCGGCAAGAACGCGGACATCCACATGAATCTCTTTGGTGCCGCCCATATGCCGGAATGTGGAGGTGTCGAGCACGCGCAGCAGCGTAGTTTGAGTCGCGGTGCTGATCTCGCTGATCTCGTCGAGAAAAATGGTTCCGCCATCGGCCACTTCAAATAAGCCAGGTTTGGCGCGTTCCGCTCCCGTGAATGCACCGCGCTCATGCCCGAACAGTTCGCTCTGCAGCAGGTTTTCCTGCAATGCGGCGCATTCGACCACGATAAAAGGCCGGGAGGATCGCAGGCTGTGCGCGTGAATCAGTTTAGCCACGCGCTCTTTGCCCGCGCCCGTCTCGCCCACAATGAGGACCGTTACATTGCTCGGGGCTACGCGATTGATGACGTTGAGCAGACGGCGGAACTCCGGGCTATCGCCAATGAAAGAGCTTCCGAGATCGGGAGGCGTCAGTCCGCGCTCGAGGAGATTCGCCCGCTGCCGGAGCGCCCGCCGCTCCAGAGCCCTCTGAATGCGAATATAGAGCTCGTCGAGAGGGAAGGGTTTGACCACGTAGTCGAACGCGCCGATGCGGATCGATTCGATGGCGGTATCGATGGAGCCGTGGCCTGTCAGCATGATGACTTCAGCAGCCGGAGCATTGGCGTGAATGGCCTTCAGCGCTTCCAGGCCGCTTATGCCGGGCAAGCGCAGGTCGAGCAACACCACTTCCGGTTCGTCCGCCCCGACTCGCTGCACCGCTTCCTCGCCCGAGCCCACCGCGTTGACCTTGTAACCGAGGAAGGTCAGTTTGCCGGCCATTACGTGCCGGAATACCGCATCGTCGTCGACTATAAGAATGGACGATGGCTTCACTGTATGATCTCCAACTCTGGGACGGGATGGATTGCCGGCAGCACAACCTCGAACACCGATCCCTTCCCGGGAGTACTCTCGACCAAAATATCTCCTTCCCAGCTCCGGACAGCGTTCAGCGACAGGAACAACCCCAGCCCCGTGCCGCCTTTGCGCATGCTGAAAAATGGCTCAAAGATTTTTGGGAGGCATTCCGGCGCAATCCCGCAACCTTCATCGCTGACGCGAATGCGAATGTCGGCGCCACCCCTGGCTTCTACTATGACTTTGTGGCCCGGCTTGGATGCCTGAATGGCATTGAGCAAGAGGTTAATCAGCAGATCCTGTAACTCTGCCTCACCGGCGCGCACGTACAGGCCGGCCGTGGTCGGCCGCACCAGAACCTGGACCGATTGCTCCCGGGCCGTGGGATCGACGAGCCGCTGCGCACCCTCGATGGCCTCGCGCAGATCCACGATGGCGCCGTCGTGGCGCTGCCCTCGGGACAGGCGCAGGAACTGCTGGGTGATGCCGCGGCAGCGCAGCAACTGCTCACGCGCAATCGAGGCATTCTCGTGGACGCTGGCCCGATCCATCTGCACATTCTGTTGAGCGGGAGTTTCCCTGAGAATGCCCTCTATGCAAGTGAGTACGGTGCTGAGCGGGGTGTTCAACTCGTGCGAGTAACCGGAAGCGAGCACCCCAAGCGATGCAAGGCGATGAGACTCGGCCAGGTTTGCCTCCGCGGCCCGCCGTTCGGAGATGTCGCGCCACACCTCTACCACGTGCGTCAGGCGGCCGGAAGCGTCCAGGATTGGCGATACGTGAATCTCCTCCCATGTCACCGTGCCGCTACCGCCGCGATGTTCGCAGATCCTTACCTGGTGCTCTCCCGATCGCAGATAGGCGAGAGTAGGGCAGTCGGACAGATTGCAGGAGGCCTGCCCCACTTGATAGCAGCAATTACCCACCGCTTGTTCGCGGGAACTGCCGATGCGCGACAGGAACGCGTCGTTGGCCGCGATAATCTTACGTCTCGGATCGAGGACGACGATTCCGTCATCGATGCTGTTGATGACGGTTTCCAGACATTCCCGCTGAGCGCTGACTTCGCCCACAAGTCCGACCATGGAGTCGGCCATGATGTTGAACTCGCGGCCCAACCATGCCAGGGTATCCGAGCCTTCCACCGGGGCGCGCCGCTCAAGGTCGCCTTGCGAGACCAGGCGAGCTGTGGTTTCCAGACGCTGCAGGCGGCGCAAGACTGACACGCGGATCACCACAAAGATGGCTCCCACGATGACGAAGGTCAACGCGCCCGTGCCGGCCACCATCCAGCGCAAGTCCCGCGTCATGTCGGCGCGGACTTCGCCGGTGTCGTAATAGAGAATCAGAATCCCGTTGATCTTCTGCGCCGGATTGTGGCACCTGAAGCATTGGTCATGATTACGAATCGGGATCACGGTTCTTAGAATGGCTTCGCCCCCGGTCTCAATCACGCGGCTCGATCCCCGGCGCTCAGGCGGATCGCGATGGCAGCCTTGGCAAGTCGGAGAGCTAATTCTGAAATCCTCCGCGCGGTTCGGCGGTGAACTGGTATAACGCGGAACACCATTGCGGTCGAGCAACACGATTTGCTTCACGCGCGCCTGTTTGCCGAACCTCTCAATCATCTCTGCAATCTGGGGCCTGTCATTGTTCAGCATTGCGTGCTCGAGTGCGGTGTGGATGAGCTCACCTTCGGCGAGCGCGCTGGTGCGCGCCATTTCGAGAGATCTATTGAAGTGATGGACCGAATAAACGTAGGAGGCCACCGTGCATGCCACGACCACAGCTACGGTAATACCCAACGTGAGGCCAACCGTCATGCTGGCGCAACGCAACTTCATAGGATAGAATCCAAATTTTCCGCATTGTGGCACACAGATTAGCCGCCGTCAACGCTGACAAATTGTCATAGACGACATGACAGACTGGCAGATACGGTCAGCGATGCTCTCGATGCGCTATGAAACAAAGGACTTAAGAGATGTTATCCGGTGGCAAGCTGCGTGCTAAGATGAAACCTCAAGGAGGAGTATTGCCATGGACATGCTCTTGATGGGACTGTGCATGAGTTTAATCGGCATCGCGGTTACAGCCTTTGCGTTTGCCGCTGCGACCCACCCGATGTCACCGGCAGCAATGGTCGAGCCCCAGCTTCCCGTGGTGAAAGCGGCCACCGCTCCGGCCCGCTTCTTCTCGGACCGCGTGACGTCACCCATAGTGCCGCAGTCGCAGGTGCCGATTGAGGTTTTGCTGCAGCAAATTGAGAACCACGTCCGCCTGGAACAGGCCGCCGCAGAGTCCTTCGTTGCGTTTCCAACCTATGACCAGTTGCACAGCAAGACCACTTCTTCATTTCTGAACTGAGGAGGCATCGATCATGGCGCACGAACTGCTGAATGGCCTCTCACCCGCTGAAGTGGACCAGGTGCTGGCGCTGGGCACCCCCATGACGGTGCCGAGCGGGGCTTCGCTTTTCCGGTTGGGAGACCCGGCCGATTGCCTCTACCTTACCGTCCGCGGCCGCATTCGCCTGACTCTTCCCATGCTGGTCCGGGGCAAGGAAGAGGATATCCTCGTTGATGAAAGGTTGCCGGGCCAAATGCTGGGCTGGTCGGCGCTGGTTCCACCGTACCGCTTCACTCTGTCTGCCACCGCGCCGTTGGAAACTGAAGTGATCGCGCTGCCGCGGGAGGCGCTTTGCGCCTTTTGCGAAGCTTCGCCAGCCGTTGGTTCCAAAATCGGATTGAATCTGGCCATCGTGGTAGGAAATCGTCTACAACTGATGCAGGCGATGTGGCTGCGCGAGATGCAGCACATTGTCGAACTGAAGTCGAGCCAAGCAGGAGCCGCCCGATCAGATCAACCTGGCCGGCTCTTGTGATGCAAACAGGCTGGGATCTGGGGTAGATCCATTGTCACTGCTGTCCGGTTTAAATCGCCTGCGTTGTCTGCAAGTGCTTGCAGGTGGAACTCTTCTTCAAATGGATCAAGCAGCACCTGCGCAGAGGTTCCCTCGCGGAAGTCGATGGGCGGGTGGCGCACCCTGAGTTTTGAAGTCTCGGTCGTTCCACGGCCGCGGGTGTCCCATCGGTGGGAACTCGAACATACAGAAAAAGCCTGGCTGGGCCACTCGCCTCTTGCGAAGAAAGCGGGCGTCTACAGGGGCCGGAAGCCGTTCTTGACCCCGGAACGCATCACACAGCTTCGCACACGTGTAGCAGCCGGAGAGAAGAAAGCCGCACTAGGGCGTATCCACATATAGACTTTGCAGGTTTGTTTTGATTTGTTGCACTTGAGTTGTGACGAGTCGATATGAGTTGAGCGAGGCGCAGTGGGAGCGGATCAAGGACAAG
>JAJYFA010000214.1 GCA_021790995.1 Acidobacteriota bacterium | reverse complement strand
AGGGATTGCCGGTAAAGCTTTTGGCACCCACCAGCCATCCGCCCCGGCTGGTAACGGCCACACTCACCTTGTTGCCGAATTCGTACGGCTTGCCCGCCTTGCCCTTGGCGATGCACTCAACCTCGGGCTCGTGCACACTGTAGACCTTGTTCTTGTCGTGCCGTTGTTGAGCATGGATGCGATGCGCGGTCTCCAGCAGCTTGGCCAACAGTCGTCTGTTTGCAAAGCGACTTGTGTCCGCAAGCATGTGCCCATGCTGGGCGCACACAGCAAAGCGCCCTCGTACCGCAAGGGCGCTTTTGCCGGACTCCGACTTTGTGTTAAGCCTGGGTTGATTTTGAGGTCTCGGTCGAGGCTGCGGTCGTGGTCGATGCCGAAGCTGCCGCACCATACGATTGCGCCGGCTTGGCGTCAGCCTTGCGGATATCGATGCCGCCCTTGAAGAACGCGCCGTCCTCAATGCTGATGCGCGCCGCGGCCACATCGCCGCTTAACGCGCCTTCGGCACGAATATCCACGCGGTCCGAGGCGGACACATTGCCGCGCACCTTGCCCATCACCACAACTTCACGCGCGGTCACGTTGGCGCTTACCTGGCCATTGCGGCCGATGGTTACGCGGTTGCCGGGAAGATTGATTGCCCCTTCCACCTTACCGTCGATATAAAGCGATTCGGAGCCCGAAATCTCGCCCTTCACAAACAGGCCCTTGCTGATCACGGCCTGATCGCCTGCTGGGGCTCCCATGCGGCTCACCGTCTCGACCGGCGGCGTTGTTGTGTGCATGGGGGGTTGCGGCTCGGGGTTAGACGTCGCACGAATTGGCTCGCTCTGACTGGGTTTCCACATTGCGCTCAAGGTACGTTCCTTTTCTGTCCTGTAGGGACTGGGGGATGCCGAGGCAACGATCATGGCAAAAGCCCAAATTCAAATATTGTACGCTGCGTCTCTGGTTGCGCGCAGCCATCGCCTCGTGGGCGAAAGTCAGGTATTTTCAACCTCTCGCTTTCGCCACAATCGTCCGTCTCCCACATTCTACGGCAAAGTACAGGTTCCTGCGCCTACTCTGAAGAACTCAGCTGTTACCTTCCGAGTTGCCTTAATCTTGGCTTATGACCGATCGCGAGTTGGTTGCGCGCGTTGCCGCCTCGCCAGGGCGCAAGGCTGGCTATAAACAATTAGTCCGCGAACTGGGCCTCGGCGGCGGCCGCGAACGCCGTCTACTGTTGGAGCAGTTGGCGCGCCTGACCTTGCGCGGCCAGCTTGTGCAGCTCGATCGCGAGCACTGGAGCTTTCCCGGCGCTTCTTCCAGTGCGAGCTCTGGCGCGAGCGGCCGTTTGCTTGCAGGCCGGCTCGATCTGCACCGCGACGGCTTTGGTTTTGTGCGCCCTGATTGCCGCTCCGGCGCGAAGGCGTCCGCGGAAATCGCCGATATCTTCATTCCCCCCAGCGAGATGGGCGGCGCCATGCAGAGCGATCAGGTTCTGGTTGAAGCCGATCCGCCGAAGGCAGACGGGCGCCTCTCGGGCCGCATTGTTCGTGTTCTGGAGCGCCGCAACCCCACCGTCGTGGGCACCTTTCGCTCGGCCAACCCCGCTCGCGGCCAGAATCAAAACCTTGTTCTTCCCTTCGACGAGCGCATGACGCAATCCGTCGTGATTCCTCGCGGCGTGGAGATCCCTCGCCGCGACGTCTCCTCGCCGCATCGGGTTCTCGGCCGCGAGGCTCTTGCGGCAACCGGTCATGAAAGCCTGGACGGCCTCATTGTCGATGTCGAAATCACCAGTTGGCCTACGCCAACGCGGTCGCCCATTGGCCGCGTCATTGAAGTTCTAGGCTCACCCGAAGACTTCGGCGTCGACGTCGAGATGATGATTCGCAAGCATCAGTTACCGCGCATCTTTCCTGAATCCGCACTCGCCGAGGCGCGAGCCGTTGCCCGCTTCGATCCCGGGATTGCCGCCCGGCGCGCCGACTTCCGCGCTCTGCCCATCGTCACCATCGACGGCGAAACTGCCCGCGATTTCGACGATGCCGTTCTTGTCACCGATCGCGCCGGCGGCGGCTACGAGCTGCAGGTTCATATCGCCGACGTGGCCGAGTATGTGTGCCCCAACTCCGCACTCGACGGCGAAGCCAGACTGCGCGGCACAAGCGTCTACTTCCCCGACCGCGCCATCCCCATGCTGCCGCAGGAGCTTTCGACCGACATCTGCAGCCTGCGCCCCGATGAAGACCGCCTAGTCCTGAGCTGCATCATGCAACTCGACGCCGAGGGCCGCATCGAGAGCTTCGAGATTGTCGAAGGCGTCATTCGCTCCGCCGCGCGCATGACGTACACAGCGGTCACCGCGATTCTGGAGCAAAACCCGGAAGTGCGGGATCTCTATGCGCCGTTGGTCGAGAACTTCGAGCGTATGAAGCGCCTCGCCGTGCTGATGAACCGTCGCCGCGAAGAGCGCGGCTCGATTGATTTCGATCTGCCCGAGCCGGTCATCGAGTTCGACGACAACGGCCAGATGCGCGGCATCACCCCCGCCGAGCGTACGTGGGCCAATCGCCTTATCGAAGAGTTCATGCTCGCGGCCAACGAGTGCGTGGCCGTCTGGCTTGAGGATCTCGGCGTTCCGTCGCTCTATCGCATCCACGAGAAACCCGAACCGCGCCGCGTGGTGCAGTTCGAAGAGCTCGCTGCCAGTTTTGGCTATTCTCTAGGTCTCGGAGCCCTGCCCGTAAAGCGCGTGCAACTCCGCGCCGAGCGCCGCGAGTCGTATGGACGCGGACGCAACCCGCGGCAGCACGACGTTCCTGAGGACATCGCCGTCACGCCACGCATGTATCAGAAGCTTGCCGCGCGCATCGAGGGTAAACCTGAGGAGCGCATTCTCAGTTACCTGATGCTGCGATCGCTCAGCCAGGCACGCTACTCCGAGACAAATGCGGGCCACTTTGCGCTGGCCGCGCCCACCTACACGCACTTCACCTCGCCCATCCGCCGCTATCCCGATCTCATCGTGCATCGCATTACGAAGGCGCTGCTCCGAGCCGGTGTTTCGGGCCACCGCGTCGTCACGCCGTCGCGCATGGACTCGCCCTGGGCGCATCCGAACGAGGGCTGCGCGGGAGCGGCCGCGCCTCGGACTCCGCCGTCTCTCGCTCCGCGAACTCCGATCGCTTCGCTTCCTTGTCCCATCCCCGAGTCCGAGCTCGCAGCCATCGCCGATGAATCCAGCACCGCCGAGCGCCGCGCCGCCGATGCCGAGCGCGAACTCGTCGAGTGGAAGAAGGTTCGCTTCATGGAAGACAAGGTTGGCGACGAGTTCTCCGCGCTCGTGCTGAACCCCGCCAAATACGGCCTCTTCGTCGAACTCACTGATCTCTTCGTCGAAGGACTTGTCCCCATCGACACGCTGCGCGGCGACCGCTACACCTGGCGCGAAAACACACACGAGATCGTGGGCGAGCGCACCGGCCGCCGCTTCCGCGCCGGCGACCGCGTGCAGGTGATTCTGGATCGCATCCTCGCCCTGGAGCGCAAACTGCAATTCGCGCTGGTCGAAGAGGATCTCCCGCTCACGGGCCGCAAACCGCCCAAGCCTTCCTCCAAATCGAAGAAGCGCGCCAAAAGAGAAGCGGCACAACGCCGCCAGAAACCGCCGAAACGCCGAGGCCGGCGCTAAAAATTCTGCGTGCCGAATTCCCGCTCCCCATCCCTTCGCCCCACATCCCATACAATGGAAAAGGGAGTATTTGATCGCATGGCGCACACGGTCTTTTGCGTTCGTTATAAGAAGGAGATGGAGGGGCTCGACGAGCCTCCTTTCGACTCCGAGTTTGGACAGAAAATCTACAAAAACGTCTCCAGGACAGCATGGGACGAGTGGCTCAACCATCAGAAGATGCTGCTGAACGAGTACCGCCTGCAGCCTTGGCTGCCCCAGGCGCAGCAGTTCCTTGTCGAACAGATGGAGCAGTTCTTCTTCGGCTCCGGCTCGTCCCTGCCCTCGGAGTACGTTCCGCCCGAGAAGTAACGCGGCGCGCCGGTCTCGCGTGCTCCGCTGAGCCTGCCTGTGGATTGAGGGTTACGCTGCGACCGAGTTCTTCGCTGCTTTCAGCAGTTGCTTGGCGGTTGGCTTAGGCGCTGCCTTTTTCGAAGCTTTGCCCTTCTCCTTTGCCGCGAATTCCTGTTTGACCGATGCGTAGATGGCGTCCACATCCACCTTGTAGGCGCGCGCGGCGTCGCGGAGAACCTTAGCCGCTCTCACGCGACGACTCGGGCGTTTGCCCCTGCACAAACCACACTGATAAACTACTTGGGTTGCAGTGGCGCTGCCCTCACCTGTTCGCACCCGCCTGCAAGTCAATCAGCGAAGGACACAAAGAAGCCCGTGGACACACAAACCCGTCACGCCCTGAAGAAAGACAAGTTTGCCCAGGCCGCCGCATCGAGCGCCAGTTGGATCGGTGAGCACAAATCCAGCGTGGCGCGCTGGTCGATCACGGCAGGAGTGGCGATTGTATTCGTCGCCGGCGCGTTGGCATTTTGGATCTGGCGCTCATCGGCTGCCAAAGCTGCTCTGGGAGCGGCCATGGATGTGTACACGTCGCCTCTGGCCATTCCCGGGGCGCCGCCTGAGCCCGGGATCTATTCGACCGCATCCGACCGCGCCAAAGAGGCAAACCGCCAGTTTGTGGCCGTGGCCCACGACTTCAGTTGGCTGCCCGAGGCCGCCAGGGCTCGCTACTTTGCCGGCATCACCGACGAAGAGATGGGTGAGAATGGATCGGCCGAAAAGGAGCTGACCGCTGCGTCACACTCCTGGGACCGTAACGTGGCCAACCTGGCCAAACTCGCGCTGGCAGGCTTGTACCACCAGACAGCCCGTGACGACGAAGCCATCGATCTCTATAACCAGATTGCCCAGAAGCCGTCGACCACGGTTTCCACCTCCGTGGCGCAACTGGATCTTGCCGATCTCTACGCCTCGGAAGGCAAGCAGGACAAGGCGCGCGCGCTTTGGGCCAAGGTGCGCGATACCGATAAAGAAGGCGCGGCAGGCCAGATCGCGGCCGAGAAGCTGCTTGCCAAATAGCCTTGGAGCCCGCCACAAACGCGGGGCGGTTCAATCCGGCCGAAAGCGCTCTCCGGTGCGAGGCAGGGCAAGCACGAGCATTTCCCCGGCTGCCTGCGTCTGGTGAGTGATGAGCACCAGCCCGGCCATAACCGCAGGATGGATGAAGATTCCCACGAGCGCGGTGAATGACGAAGCGCGCAAGCGCGCGGAAGACGCGGCGATCTCGACG
>JAJYFA010000043.1 GCA_021790995.1 Acidobacteriota bacterium | reverse complement strand
TCCCGATTGCCCGATTCACCACGCCCGCAAGCAGCGGCCCGCGAACGATGCGGCATTCAAGGCCGAGCAGGAGAAGCGCCGCCGCGAGGAGGCCATCGCGCAGGCGACCGGCCTTCGCGTCCTCAAAGCCATCGGCGATGCGGTTCCGATTCGCCTGATGAAGCGCGACCTGCTCTTTACCGCCGAGCGCCTCGCCGCCGCGCTGGACGAGCGCCGCATCGCAATCCTGCTGCGCATTCACGGCGTCGGCAAGGCCAACGGCACCGCCGACGCCCCGGCCAAGCTGTTTGCATCCTTTCTCCGCAAAGCAGATGAGGGAACGCTCGGCCGGGTTTTGGTCGAAGTTGCCGTCCTCCAGTCGGCCCACTCGCAGACCGACGCCGCCAAGACCCTCCACGATGCCGCCGAGTTCTACAAGGTTGACGTGGCCGCAATCACGAGCAAGGTCAAGCAGGAGTTCGCGGCGAAAGACAAAGCCAAGGAGACGAAGAGGGCCGCGCCCAAGTCGGCACCCAAACGCACCCAAAAGGCCGCCGCCGCGTAACCATCGACCAACCAAACCCCAACGCGGAGCCGGCAAACGGCTCCGCATTTTTCTGCCCGGCGCCCGTCTACCCGCCCTCATCTGTGCTCCCGCTTCCGCGGGAGGCCATTTTCCCCCACCCGACGGGCAACGACGAATCCATATCACAGCGGCGGAAGAGTTTCTCTGCGCACATGGCTCTCCGCTTAACTACCCCGATCGACCTCCATCACCCATTTTCGCGCTGACTCCAGCCTGCTCTGGCTCAGCGCCTACTCGGCAGGAGCGACTATCCCTTCTTTTTCGAGCGAGTTGGCTTGAAAATCGTCCCCAAACTGCTCGCACAGTTTATCCTTGAAAGGTCATGCCACCAGTCGCCAGAGAAACCATTAACGAGGTCGATTTCTGCGCCAAGATCGCCGCAGAAGCCGGACCCATCTTTACCCGACTCGTAGATCGGTGCCCATTTGTCGAGGCCCGTATTGAAGGCATGGGTTCGACTGCCGGCAAGACAAAACGAAAAGACCTCCGATTCTACGGCGCTAACAATAAGATTCTGCTGACGGGCGAAGTCAAATTGCCAGGTGGCATATCTGCATTCGACAGCAAGCTCATTGTGGACGCTCAGCAGAAAGCTGACGATGCAAACGTTCAGTTCTTCTTCACCTGGGATGTGAACACATTTGTTCTCTGGGATCGTTACCAGCAGAACAAGCCCCTCCTCGACCGGCGTATAAAGGTTTGGCATCTTCGGCTAAACCTGGCGTCGCCGCAAGAAGTTGCGCGTGTCGAGACCCTGGGCATTATCACGAGTAAGTTTCTGCCAGACCTTATCGCTGACCTGTCCGACATTCTGACGGGTGTGCGTCGCGATTGGTCGCTTCCGCCGGATGAAGTTTTCCTCAGATCGCTGGAGAGTCACCTCGATTGGCCAGTCGCTTTGTTGCGCCAATACCTTTATCAGACTTCGGGCACTGATCGGAAATTCGATCTGAAGCTGCAGGAGTGGATGACAAAACAGGGGCGGCAATTCCTGCGAAACCAGCCTGAGGAATGGCACAGCGCTGTTGATAATGCGGCACGTACGCTCGCCTACGTTTGGACCAACAGGTTTATTTTCTACAAGGCGCTGAAATCCAGGTTTCCCCAACTTCCAAAATTGGAGCTTGGGCCTAGCATCAAAACAGCAATCCAGGCGATTCGACGAATCAACGAGATCTTCACGAGGGCGGCAGAGGAAAGCGGCGATTACGAGACGCTGCTGTTTCCAGAGGAGCACGACTGGGCAAATGACCAAGTGTTTTCCCCTGATGGTGCCGTTGACGCCTGGCGCGGGTTTCTGCGCGGAATCGAAGCAGTCGATTTTCGTGATGTGTCCGCCGATGTAGTTGGGCTAATTTTCCAAAAACTCATCAGCCCTGAAGAACGCCACCGTCTCGGCCAGCACTTTACTGGCCCTGACCCTGTTGACCTCATCAATTCGTTTTGTATCCGTAGAGCAGATTCTGTTGTGTTGGACCCTGCCTGCGGAAGTGGCAGCTTTTTGGTGCGCGCTTACTACCGAAAGCACGCGATGAATGATAATCGTCCTCATTCTCAATTGCTGCATGAATTGTTTGGCGCGGATATCGGACTATACCCGGCTCACCTAGCAACTCTTAACCTGGCGGCGCGTGAGATCAACGATGAGGCGAACTATCCTCGTATAGCACGCACCGACTTCTTCGATGTAGTGCCCGACAAGTCATTCTGTGAACTCCCTGATGGTGGTCCACACCGGCATCGTTCCGTTATGTTGTCGCCACTTGATGCTATCGTGGGCAACCCGCCCTATGTCCGGCAAGAGAAAGTCGGGAAAGATGAGAAGGAAAAACTCTCCAGGCGTGTTGAGGAAGCCTTCCCTGGGACGGTACTCCGCGGCCGTGCAGACCTGCATTGCTATTTTTGGCCACACGCCTGCCGGTTCCTGAAGGAAGGAGGATATTTCGGATTTCTTACCAGCGGGCAGTGGCTCGATGTTGATTACGGTTTCGCTTTGCAACGCTGGATTCTTTCGAACTTCCGGATTGTTGCCATCCTTGAAAGTGCGACCGAGAGGTGGTTTCCGGACGCCCGCGTCAAGACCTGTATTACGATTTTGCAACGATGCTCCGACCCCGAAAAACGGCGCACCAACGTTGTTCGCTTCGTTCGTTTTGAGAAACCCTTGTCGGAAATCATCGGCGTGTTAGCTACTGGCGGTGTTGGAAAAGAAGCAGAAGTAGCTGAAATGTCGCGGCAAGCTGCAGTTGATGCTATTCGTGATCAGATTGAGCAACTCACACAACCGATGCACGATGACCGGTGGCGTGTTCTTCTGAAGGGTCAAGCCGAATTATGGGATGAGGGGGTACGGGCAGGAGAAGTTTTGAAAACGGCTGTACTTGAGGAATCAAACGCAGGTGATGAAGAAGAAGAGGAGGAGGATTCTGAAGAGCAATTTGAGGATTCTGGAGACGTGCAAGGTTGGCTAGCTGGCCACGCGGCTAAAGAGGATTATATTGCCGGAAAGTGGGGACGCTACTTGCGAGCCCCAGACTTATATTTCGAAATCATGACGCGGTATCGAGATCGATTTGTGCCACTGGGAGCGATTGCCAAGCCCCGCTTTGGCGTGAAAACTGGTTGCGACAAGTTCTTTATGCCGCTGGACGTTACAAAAAACGTGCTGGCTACGAGCAAAACTGATAAGGAATTCAAGCAGCTCACCGGAGTACCGCGAGAGACTGTTGCGTGCGGCAAAATCACGATCATCAAAGATGGCGCGGGTACGTTACACCCGATCGAATCGAAATACGTAAAACCAGAAGTTCATAGTCTGATGAAGGTGAGCCGTCCCGTAGTTAAAGCGGCAGACTTTGATCGAGTAGTGCTAATGGTGAGCGGTTCTCTTTCGGAGCTTCGCGGGACTCATGCCTACCGCTACATCAGGCATGGAGAAGCCACAGCCTATGCGTCCAAAAAATCGAAGGCCGTTCCTACTCCGCTGCGATCAACATGTGCTGCTCGAAATCCATGGTACGACCTTACAAATCTAGTTAAACCTGGCATCGCACTTTGGCCGATGGCGCAGCAATATAGACATATAATTCCAGACAATCCAGATCGCTTAATCTGCAATCATAATCTGTTTGATTTATCGTGTGAGCAATTAACCAAGAAAGAGCAACAAGTTCTTGTAGCCATACTCAACAGTACCCTGATCGGACTCTTTAAGACTTTCTATGGCAGATTCGCAGGTACTGAGGGAAACCTCAAAACAGAGGTTCTTGATGTAAATCTAATCGATATACCCGATCCGCGCGGCGTTGACGACAAAATTGCGGATCATCTCATCGAGGCCTTGCATTCGATGCAAAAGCGCGCGGTTGGAAGGTTGGTCGAGGAACCTCTGATGGAATGCCATTCTTATCGACGCGCGTTGGATTTGGCCGCGCGTCCAATTGAACTTTCTGACGAATTGCGTCAACCCGATCGGCGAAAGCTAGACGACGCGGTGTTCGAGTTGCTTGGGGTTGAGAGCGCCACGAAGAGAAAGATCCTTGTGGACCGCCTCCATTCAGAAACAGCAGCACATTTCCGCGCGATCCGAGTGACCGAGATTCAAAAGATGGAAGATCGGGCGCATGGGGGTGGGCAACAGTTTACAGCAGCTGAACAGGCTGCGGACGCTTGGGACGCCATGGATATTAATGACATGGCGCCACTCGCGGACTGGGTTCGCAACCATGCAAGTGATCCAGTGCGAGAAATTGCGATTCCCGAGGAACGCCCCGTTGATTTGGCAGTCAACAGCATGTTTGACCACGAGACAGTTTACTTTGGCAAGAAACGACAGGAGCATGTGGTGTGCCCGTCGCGCGGAACTGCCGAACTTCTCGCGCGAATGGCGATTCTTGGCGTTTCCGGTCAGCAAGTCCTACCCGTTGAAGATAAGGCTGCAAAGAATCTACTGGAAAAGCTAGACCAACGGCATGAAAACGCATCAGCGCGACTGAGAGAATTGGTCAAGAGCCGTACATCGGACCCTGATACTCAGGATGAGGTATTCAAAGTCTTAGAACGCTGGTTTGTTTTGGGAAGACCACAAAGAGGCACCGGCAAAACTGCCGTATAACTTCCTTGGCGGTGATGGAAATTGCTTGCTCGTATTGTGCGTCATAAAGAGTGAATCGACTCGCTATCTATTCGCGGTGCCAGCGAAAGTCGTGATGTGTGACGATTGCAATCATAGTCGCAAGGACGAGGCAGATGAAGGCTATACAGGCAATGATCCATATCCTGCGCCGCCGGCGATAGTCCCAACGCAACGAAATCAGCCGCTCCATGCACACCGGACAACTCGCTGCATGATCGACCCTAGAGTCCGTCAGCGCGATCCGGGAAGACCTCCGCGCTAGCATCCGAAGGAAATCCTCGTCTGGACATGGGCCTACCGGGACAACGTCGCCAGCCAGCACTCGCTTCTCGTGCTGCTGTGCGATTGTCTTTTCAAGGCGATCCTGGGAACGTGAAGAATGTCGCCAGTTCAATCGCATTGGTGCAGATCTCCGGACCGGGGGAGGCGGTGATGCAACGACTCAATCTCTCGGAAGTATGCACGACGGACGGCGGTGTGGTCCATCGCTAATTGTTTTGCAATTTCCCGCCATGAATACCCAAGCCAGCGCCATTTGAGAACTGATGATGCGAACGGCGAAAGGCGCCTAAGCAGTTCATTCACATATGCTTTTTGCTCCGCGTCCGGCTGGGCGACAAGAAAGTGTTCAAGATCAACAAGAAGCCCGGATGGAAGCTCGCGTCCGTTTTTCGCCGCAAGCTGTTTTGCCCGTCGGCGAATAACGCTCTTGATTCGCGCCGTCAGCCTGTCCGCCGATCGTTCCGGATGGCGCGCAATGTAGTGGGATGCGTTTTCGATTGCGTGGTCCATCAGGTCGTGCGCCGTGTCGCCGTCGTTCAGGTAGGTCCAGGCACAGAGGGAAGCATACGACCAGGATGCCTGTCCTGCGGCTTCCAATTTTTCATCGGAAGCGGCATTCCCGGTCGGATAGACGGAACTCCACTTCCGCTCCTGCCCGACACGTCTAGTAGGTGGCATACGCGAGCGCCTGCCCGAGGGGGGATTGTCCACCAGATGCTGTCAGTATAGACGGCGGCCACGTGAGTCAGGTGCCGTACCCGCCAACTGGCTGTGTGTCGTACATTGACTTTCGCCACCATCTAGGCGAACATAATACGAATATAAATGGCAGTGGGGAGTCAGGCATCGGCACCCGCGAAGGAAATTGCGATGAAGTCACACACCACTCCGAAGAGGCTACTAAAACAGTTTTCTTATAAGCACCCCGTTGAGCAGTCCGATTGGCTGTGGCAGTACAGCAAAGGAAAGAAGCCCAACGGCAAGAAGTCACCCACGTCGGCGACACGCGTCGACGGCTTCTACGCCGATCCAAACGACTCAGCGATCGAGGTCGATGTCGAGACGCGGCTGGCGCAGGAGATCGAGCAGCCGGTCAATGACTTCATGGATGAGGTCTGCGATCCAGCGTTCGTACTGACTGACGAGCAGAAGCTGGCGCTCACCCGTTATATTTTCATGCTGTTCCAGCGCTCGCAGGCTCGGCGCTCCGGCCAGGGGCCGATGATGGCGGTGCGTGCTCACGCCTTTACCGCCTTCCTGAACAACCCTAAACAGCTTGCAACGGTTGCGGCACATTGGAACATGGAAGCAATGGCCCAGGGGCGTAGATTCAGCGACGGACCGATCACGCCGGAGCGTGTGGCTGAAGGAGTGAAGCGCATGATGCGTGTGCACGACACGCCCGACGCTCTCCAGCGCAGCTATGTCGAGGGCATAAAGGACCAGATGTCCCACGTTGATCCACTGCTTCTGGCTAGTGAATGGCGCTGGGTCCGTACAACGCCGGATGACCCGTTCATGCTCGGCGACTCGCCGGTCATCACGTTCGCACGCGCCGTCGATGGAAAGCTGGATTACGGCATGGGCTTCCACGAACCGAACGTCGAGGTTGCGCTACCTATGTCGCCGACCGCTTGCCTGCACCTGCTTCCTGCAGTAGCAAACCGCAGGCCAGCGCAGACGCCGACCACGCGGGAGATTAACTGGGGACAGGCGGGCTATGCGTTCGAGCACTGCTTCTGCAACGCCGAGTTTGACCACCTGGACGCGATTGTGCAGGAGAATGGCGGCGCGTTCGAGATGGGCACGAAGACATATCGGCTGCCTCACGAGAACTACAACAACCATGTCTGCGACATCCTGATGGGCATCCGCAAGCCGCAAAAGTGGTGATCAAGGGAGAACAACATGCCGATCAAGGTAGAGGACGCGACAACAGTGGAGCGATGAAATTGCAGATATGCCTCACGATTCCTGGATGAACGGTAAAGTTCTACCAGATGTGCGTTTCAAAGTGTGTGCTTCGACCTGCTGAGGCTGTAACTGAAGAATTGGTATCCTGCGCAGGTTCCCGTCTCTGTCCGAAAACAAATTTCTTCCCCGCTTCTTCCAAAGCCCTCTTCCTGCACGCCGCCACCTACAACCTTTACCGTAGGGCCAGATTTTCCTGCTGGCCTGCCCCAAATCAGCTCTTCACGTGCCTTTAGTAAGTGTAAGCACGCCTTTGATGGAGCGGAGAAGGGGAATGGAACCTTCGGAAAAATGGCAGCACGATCAGGAAGCTGAGGACGAATCGATTCAGACCGCAATCGCACTCATTCATGGGAAATGGAAGATCGGCATTCTCACTCGCCTGAAGCACGGGCCGCTTCGCTTGAGCCAGCTCCGCAGGATGCTGCCCGGCGCGTCGAAGAAGATGCTGACGCAACGTTTGCGCGAAATGGAAGAGGACGGCCTTATCGTGCGCTCGGACCACAGCACGAAGGTGCGCCATGTGGAGTATTCATTGGCGACGCCGCTTGGTCTTTCTGCGACGCGTCTGATCGATGCCCTGGCACAGTGGGGCAGACAGCACAGACCGGTTTCATCCGCAAGGGAAAACTCAACAGGATTGCCTGAAAATGATGAGTCGGGTGAGGTTTGGAGCGGTAATGGATGAAGTCAATATAGTTCCACTATGGAACTATATTGACAAAGAGACCAATCGAGCCTGCATGATTTCTTCTTCGGGTATGCGGTCAACGTGGCCGCATTCGAGCTGTAGTAGGAATCGGTTCGCTGGGATGAATGACGTGGGCGCGAAGGCGCAGTTGAGGAAAATCGTCAGGGTTCAGCGTGACGATAAAGTCGGCCTTTCCGACTTCTGCGCAGGCGCAGAACGGTTCATCATCCGGGTCTGGAGAAATGTCGTCGCCGGCAGTGTCCGGAATTTCCTCTGCCTGTGCGCGGATTAGATTGAGGGCGGTGCCTATATGGTGCGGGCGAACGCCGCGGCGCGCAAGAATCTCCTTGTACTCATCCACAATCACTTCGTTGATGAGCCAGAGGAAGGTATCGTTTTCGATCCAGTCTCGGAGAAACCTGGCGCTCGGCACCGTAGGCTGAGCGCCAAGCTGCCTGAAGGCGGCGATTCCCGCCACGAGCACCGAGGTATCGACAACGCCTCTAGGCCGTCTTTTCCTGGGGTAGGGCAATGACGCTGATCTCCGGTGTTTTCTTTCGCTCGGCACGATACCGTTTGATCTCATCCAGGATGTCGCGTTCGGTCGTGCCTTCCAGATCGCTTGCCGCCACTTCAAAAGCGCGAGTAATCTCCGCCTTCCACGTCTCCCGCTTTCGCCCGTTCGCTTCCTTGCCGAGTGATTCGGCAGCCGGAAGCTGGGCTTCCAGTTCCTTGGCTAACGCCTGGAGTGGGATTTCGATCTTGACCACTTCTTTCCCCCTGGCCGGCCGCGAGAGAATCGAAATGTTGGCAACGCGGCCCGGCTTCGCCCGCTCCGCGTCCTTGAAAATCTCCCTGGTAAACCGCGCCAGCAGCGGCACCGACGTTCCCAGCGATTCCTTGAGATAAAAGGCGACCTTCGCCTCCAGAAGCAGCGCCCGATCAAAGACAAAGAACCGATCCTTCCGCTGCGGCTGCAAAACGCCGAACTGGACCAGATTCTGCAGATCCTTGGGCGAGACGCCGAGCACCGTGCTCGCCTCCCGAAGTTTGAGCTGAACCGTCTGCATACCCGCCACCTCATCTAAAGTTTAGATGAAAACTGGCAGCCAAGCAAGAAATTCTTTCCGGAGATTTCAACCCGTCTTACCAATCGATCTTGGAAGCCGCAAAACCGTTCTGTCCACGACCAGGCTTCCAGAAGCGGTTGGGGGCCAGTTTCTACCCTGCGGTAACCGGCCGAATACTTATTTCTTCGCCAAATCCTTCGCCAAAAAGAGCGCCGAAAGGGCTCCGAATTTGGCGAGAATTGTCACTCTACTCCGTTGATAACAAACGTACTCCGAGGCTTACGACGCCTCTGTTAACCGAAGGGTTGTAGGTTCGAGTCCTACCTGAGGAGCCAATTCGTTTCAACGACTTACGCCCCCTACCAACTCCTCGATGAGCCTCAAAAATGCCCGACTGTGGGGACTTTTGTGGGTACCCCTGCTGTGAACTGAATGGATTGCTGATCTGGCATCAGTTCACGCTGGCGGATTGACCGCGAGCGCAGGAATTCTGTGCATCAAAGGATGTGCCTCACGTGTGCCGAAAAAAGAATGCGAACCGACCGCGAAAGATGTCGCTACCGCAAGATTTTTGGTGCCGGTGAGGGGGAAATGGGCACACTCTGGGCACACTTTTGGGCACACTGAAATTCGATGTCTCGGAACAGATTGATTTAAATGGAGTTATCTATGGTGCCGGGAGGGGGGGTCGAACCCCCATGACCGCAAGGGTCGGCGGATTTTGAGTCCGCTGCGTCTGCCAGTTCCGCCATCCCGGCTCTGCACTGCAAGTGCATCTAATTTAACTACTTATGCTATCCCTGCTGCACTACCAATTCGCTCGGAAAAGCAGCGGTGGCAGTTTTTGTGGCACTTTCGTTCGGAACCATCTCAGTATCGCATAAACGCTGCACTGCGGTCAGCCAAACTCTTTTCCAATGCAAGATGAGCCTGAAGGCTGAATCTGGTCCAGCAGGAGTACGCGCAACAGGGCAAGGCTGCCCGTGGCCTGGCGCGGCGTTACGTCAAGAAGATGACCGGGATGAGCCGTTCGCGGCTGACGCGGCTGATCGCGCGCTACGTGGCCACCGGCCGGGTGCGGCCTGCCGTCTACCGGCGGCGCCGTTTTCCCGAACGCTACACGTGGGCCGACATCGAGTTGCTGGCCTCGGTTGACAAGGCGCACAAGACCTTGAGCGGTCCGGCCACCCTGAACATCGGTGCTACCGTATCGACAGATCCATATCTGCTTTCGACATTGATGACGGTTCGACTGCCCCGTTACATCGAAAGCAAGCTCTCTACGATATCCGTATAGCTGTCGGTGATGGAGTTTTTGGCGGGTCGATTCGCAAAGGCTGGGCCTGTATTTGATCAGGTCGTCGCGGGTGATTCCGTGCCCAATAGGAAGCAGGCATTCACCGGTTAACATGGCATTGCTTGCGCCACACATTCGCCAGCCGCCTTGTCATGGCTGGCGTGGACCTACGAAAGCATCGGCGGTTTTGGACTGTGGCGCTCTGAAGTGTCTATAATCACCAATGGAGCGAGTCCCGTCTCTTAGTTGAGTGTAATCGGGTGACGGCAAGAGGCTCTACATAGATCGCTCTAGAATCTGTCGGAAGGGAATCCCGCCACATGGCGACTGGAAGCCTGGCCCTGGGGCAAGAGCAGGGCGAAAGTAATGCGCACTCGCGCATCGTCAATGATTTCAGCATCATCGTAGCCACAGTAAACGGTTCGGGGTCACAGTCCGCGAACAGCGTACTGCTTAAAAGCATCTTCGGAATGGGTGTTCCCGTTAGTGGGAAGAACCTGTTTCCGTCGAACATCTCCGGGCTACCCACCTGGTTTACGATCCGCGCCAGCAAGGATGGTTATGTGGCGCGCAAGCGGCAATCAGAGGTGCTGGTGGCGCTCAATCCCGAAACGGCGCGCGAAGACATTCTGGCTTTGCCGAAGGGCGGCGTGGCCATCTATGAAGAGAACCTGAACCTGAAGCAGTACCGCGACGATGTGGTCAGCTATCCGGTGCCGTTCGACAAGATCACCAACGCCATCTGCCCCGAGGCCAAGCTGCGCAAGCTGGTCAAGAACATGGTGTACGTGGGTGTGGTGGCGCAGCTGCTCGCGATCGACATTGCGGAGGTGGAGCGCAGCGTACAGAAGCAGTTCTCCCACAAGCGGAAGGTTTTCGACCTGAACTTTGGCGCCGCGAAGGCCGGCTGGGATTATGCGCAAACGACCTTCACCAAGCAGGATCCCTTCTTCGTCGAGCGGATGAACAAGACCGCAGGCAAGATCATTATCGATGGGAACGCGGCATGCGCTATGGGCGCAGTTTTTGGCGGCGTCACGGTGGTGGCGTGGTACCCGATTACGCCTTCGACCTCGGTGATTGAGTCGACGACGGAGATGCTCAAGGAACTGCGCGTAACGCCGGAGGGCAAGGCCACGTTTGCTGTGGTGCAGGCCGAGGACGAACTGGCGGCCATCGGCATGGTGCTGGGCGCGGGCTGGGCCGGCGCACGGTCGATGACGTCAACGTCGGGACCGGGCATTTCGCTGATGGCGGAGTTTACCGGGCTGGGCTACTATGCCGAGCTTCCCGGCGTGATCTTCGATGTGGAGCGCAGCGGACCTTCAACGGGCATGCCAACGCGCACGCAGCAGGCCGACTTGCTGTCGACGGCGTTTCTCTCGCACGGCGATACGAAGCATCCGATTCTGCTGCCCGGCAACGTGAAAGAGTGCTTTGAGTTTGGCTGCGCAGCCTTCGATCTGGCCGAGCGGCTGCAGACGCCGGTATTCGTGTTTACTGACCTCGATCTGGGCATGAATAACTGGATGTCGGATCCGTTCGACTATCCGGAGAAGCCGATCGATCGCGGCAAGGTGCTTACCGCGGAGGAGCTTGACAAGCTGGGCAGCTTCGCACGTTACCGCGATGTAGATGGCGACGCCATTGGCTGGCGCACGATTCCGGGCACGATGCATCCCAAGGCGGCGTACTTTACGCGCGGCTCGGGACACAACGACGCGGCAGGATATACGGAGCGGCCGAACGAGTACCAGGCCGTGATGGACAGGCTGGCGCGGAAGTTTGAGACTGCGCGAGCCCTGGTTCCGGCTCCGGTTGTGTACCGCAACGGAAAATCGAAGATTGGTTTCCTGGCTTTCGGCACCACCGATTTTGCGATGCGTGAGAGCCTCGACCAGATCGAGAAGGAAAACGGACTCAGTGTGGACTACATGCGCATTCGCTCCTTCCCGTTTACGCGCGAGATCCGCGACTTTGTGGCCAGCCACGAGCGGGTCTACGTTGTGGAACAGAACCGCGATGCGCAGATGGCGAGCCTGCTCAAGCTGGATCTTCCCGCGGATCAGGTGGTCAAGCTGCGCAGCATTCTGCACTACAACGGCTTGCCCATTGACGCGCAGTCGATTACCGATGAATTCAGAACCAAGGAGGGCTTGTAATGGCTACCGCAACGACCAGTGGGGCCGCGGGCCCAAAGCTGAATCGTATTGGACTGCCGATCATTGAGTATCGTGGCGGCAAGTCGACGTTGTGTGCCGGCTGCGGTCACAACGCGATCTCGGAACGCATTGTCGACGCCATGTTCGAGATGGGCGTGGAGCCGGAGCGCGTGATGAAGATGAGCGGCATCGGCTGCTCGTCGAAGAGCCCCGCGTACTTTATGAGCCGCTCGTTCAGCTTCAATAGTGTGCACGGGCGCATGCCGAGCGTGACGTCAGGGGCCGTTCTGGCGAACCGGACGATGAAGGCTCTGGGCGTTTCCGGCGACGGCGATACGGCTTCGATCGGCATCGGACAATTTGTGCATCTGATGCGCCGCAACCTGCCGATGATTTACATCATCGAGGACAACGGCGTGTACGGATTGACCAAGGGCCAGTTCTCGGCCACAGCAGACATCGGATCCAAGCTCAAGACGGGCGTGATCAACGATCTGCCGCCGATCGACACCTGCGCTCTCGCCATCCAGTTGGGCGCGACGTTTGTGGGCCGTTCGTTCTCGGGCGACAAGAAGCAGTTGCTCGCGATGCTCAAGGCTGCGATTGCGCACAAGGGCACGGTGATGCTCGATGTGATCAGCCCCTGCGTCACGTTCAACGATCACGAGGGTTCGACCAAGAGCTACAAGTTCCTACAGGGCCACGACGATCCGATCAACGAGATCGGATTCATCGCGAGCTTTGACGACATCGAAGTGGACTACGATTCGGGTCAGGTCTACGACGTGAAGATGCACGACGGATCGCAACTCCGTCTGCGCAAACTGCTCGAGGACTACGACCCCACCGACAAAGCCAATGCGGTGCGCACGCTGATGGAAGCGCACGAAAAGGACGAGATTCTCACGGGAATCTTCTACATCGACACGCAGAAGCCGACGTTCATCGATCAGTTGAATATGGTGGATGAACCGCTGGCCACGCTGCCGGAGTCGATGACGCGCCCATCGAAGTCGGCGCTCGAGAAGCTGATGGCGGAACTGCAGTAAGCGGTTCGATCGATAGCGGGAAACGAACGAAGCGCTTGTCCATTCCGGACGGGCGCTTTGTTCTTTTTGGGAACGAGGCGATTGCGGGCAACAGCGCGTGCCGATGCAAGTTGAGGAGGCTTTCCAGTCCCTCCCTGACGCCGCCGACCCTCGGCGCATGAAATGCAGCCGTTCAGGTTGTAGTGTCAAACTCTGCTTGGTTCCTAAGAGGCGAATCCTTCGCGGTGCGAAAGCAGCCCTTCTCGTTGAATTCGCTCCTCGCTCGAACTTGCCTGAGGCAACCAGTTGCGTGACTCCGAGCCGCGGCTTGGTTGGCGAGCGGCCGCGGGAACGAAATTTGTTCATGCGAAGAGGTGGGAACGCCTTGTATTGTGGTGAAGAGCTGAAAACGCGATGACGCCCCCTGCGATCGATACCACCGCACTGACCCGCCGTTTTGATGACTTTACGGCTGTCGATCACCTGAATCTGCGTGTCGACGCCGGACAGTTTTTGGGATTTCTCGGTCCCAACGGGGCAGGCAAGTCGACCACGATCAAGATGCTCACCGGGCTGCTGGCGCCCACCTCCGGCAGCATTCGCATTCTGGGCGAGGACTTTGAAGCCAGACCGGCGCAGATCAAGCGCCAGATCGGCGTGGTGCCGGAAGGCATGGCGCTCTTCGGCCGTCTCACCGCAAGTGAGTATCTGAGATTTGTAGGGCGCATGTATGGTCTCGATCGCGCCACCACGCTGCGGCGCACGCAGGAACTGCTTGACTTCATGCAATTGGCCGGCGAAGAGAAGAAGTTGATCGCCGATTTTTCGCACGGCATGCAGAAGAAACTTGCGCTTGCGGCTGCGGTGATTCACGGGCCGAAGGTGCTGTTTCTCGATGAGCCTTTCGAGGGCGTGGATGCGGTCGCTGCGGGAACACTGAAAGCCATGCTGCAGCGCATGATTGCGCGTGGCGCGACGATCTTTCTCACCTCGCACGTGTTGGAAATCGTGGAACGGCTGTGTTCGCACGTCGCCATTATTCACCGCGGGCAACTGGTGGCTCAGGGATCGCTCGATGAGCTGCGGGCCGGCGCGGGGCGTGCCGGTCAGTCAGGCAGCACAACGAGCGCTGCGCAGCCGGGTGGGGAGAAAAAAAGCCTGGAGCAGATCTTCCTCGAAATCGTTGGCGCCGATCGCGAGGGCAACCCCGCCGCAACATCGGTTGAACAGGAACTCTCATGGCTGAGCTGATGGGCCGTGAATATGTTCCGGAAGCCTTGCCGGCAATTCCGGCGAGCACGCAACTGTTGGCGGTTGCGTGGCTTCGCTGGCGCATATTTGCGAACAGCGTGTTTCGCAAACGGACGAAGAGCAAGAGCCAGATTGCCGGGCTGGTTTTCAACGTTGTGCTCCGTCTGGTCACATGGCCCGCAATGGCGCTGCTGGCGGTCGGCCCGGTTGTGGGCAGCGGATTCCTGGCATGGACGGCAATCTCTGAGGGCCATCGGCACAGTCTTGCGCCACTGTTTTTGGGAATCACATTGCTCTGGCAGTTTGTGAGCATCAACGGGCTGAGCATTGCCGCGACCGTTCCGAGCTTTGATCCTGCGTCGCTGGTGCGCTTTCCTCTGCGCTTCGGCCGCTATTTTGTGCTGCGCTCGCTTCTCGGATTGCTGACGGCCAGCACGATCATCGGCAGTCTTGCGCTGCTCGCGGCTGCGGTGGGCATTGGCGTGGCGGATTCGTCATTGGCGTTGCCGGCGCTGGCGGTGATGGCCGTTTACGCGTTGATGAACATTTATCTGACGCGCATGATTGGCGCGTGGATGGAGCGATGGCTGGCCAATCGCCGCTTCAGGGAGATATTCAGCATTTTAATGGCGCTGTTTGCTGTCGGCTTCCAGTTCCTGAATCTGCGGCAGGTTCCGGAGCACACGCACGATGAAGGCGGCAGCTGGCTGATGAGCCTTGTGCACAGTTCCGGTTCCTATCTGGATTGGCTTCCATCTGGATTTGCAGCGAAGGCAATACTGCTGGTTCGGCATCGCCTTGAGGCGGTCGCTAATTTTGCAGGATTGCTGGCGGTGACTGTGCTGTTCGCGGCAGTGTTTGCCGTCCGGCTCAAGAAGCAGTTTCTTGGTGAGTATTTGAGTGAGGGCGTAGGCCGGCGCGCGTCTTTGCAGGCATCTGCGCGTGTGAAGAAGCCGACGCCGCAGCCTGCGGTGTTCGCGGCTGCGGAGGCCGCAAGCACGATCATTTCACCTGTAGTGGCGGCGTGCCTGCGCAAGGATTGGCTGATCCTGCGCAGCAATGGAGCGCAACTGATCGCGCTGCTGATGCCACTGATGTTTCTGGCGATCTTCAGCATGAATCAAAGCATTTTTGGAATCTCTTCGCGATACATGCTGCCTGCTGCGATTGCCTATGCTTCCGCCACGGTTCTCAGCTCGTTCTATAACGTGTTTGGCGCTGATGGCAGCGGCGCGCAGTTGTATCTGCTCGCGCCCATCCGCATTCGCGACGTTGTGGTGGCAAAGAACCTGATGAGCATGGCGCTGATTGGCGCTGAGGTGGGCGCGGCCTGGACGATTGTCTGCGCACTGGCGCGAACGTCCATTCCTTTTTCGGCGCAAGTTTCTACGGCGTTGTGGACGATCTTTCTGGTGGCTACAAACCTGGCGATTGGCACGCTGCGATCGATTCAGGCGCCACGTCGCTTCGTGCCTGGGCAAGGTCGGGCGTTGAGAGCCACGCCGAACAATCGCAGCAGCGCGCTGCTGGCTCTTGCAATGCTGTTTGGAAGCGCGATGCTGATGGTCCCGGTGGGCATGGCGTCGCATTACTTGGGCAAGCCGTGGCTGGGAGCATTCGTGTTTGGCCCGCTTGCCGTGGCCGCGGTAGCCGCGTATGCGCTGCTGCTCAAGAACGCTGAGCGGCTTGTTCTTGCCTACCGTGACGTGATCGCGGAGGAACTCTGCAAGACGTAGAACAAGTGTCGTCGGAAAGCCTTGCGCAGGAGCGGAAATTCCGCCGTGCTGCCATCTGGCAGCGAATGCTACAACTCCCACCAATCCAGCGCCCTCATGCGCGGATAATACAAACCGCCTCGCAGGGCCACGTCTGCGCCGTGCAGGTTGCGCAGAACCTTCGCGTAGGCATCAATCTGCGGCGCAAAGATGCGGCGCAGAGAGGGTAGCGCGTCTGTTGGATTAAGTCCTTCCTCGTGCGCAGTTTTGTAATCGACGATCCACCAGGTTGAACTGCTGTCTGTGGATTGCGGCGTGGAGCCTGCGCGAAAGACGCGATCGATCTGCACGGTGCGCAGGCTGCCCTCGACCACTCCGGTCCAGCGCGCCTCGCTCGCGGCTCCGGCGTGAGGAGCGAGAATCCATTGCGCATTGGGGTCGCTGGCGGCGTTGAGAACAATGGCTAGCGATTGCGCGGCGATGCGGCGGGACTGAGCGGCGTCGATGCCGGCGGCGCGAAGGTTGGCTTCGATGCGCGGGTTGAGTTGCGCGAGCGAGTTGCGTGCCGTATCGATGGTATCGATTGTAAGAAGCTGCGCAAGACGCTGAAAAAGCTCGTGGACGGCCTTGCCCAGCGCGCGCGCGACCAGGCCGCCTTCGTGCCGCTCGTAGAGCTGACCTGCGCCTGTATTAGGCTCATCGATAGTGGACGAGAACGCGATAGGCCGAGGCTGGAAGTTTGACGGCAAGCGGCGAAGGCGGATGGGCTTGAGATCCGCCGCATCCTGTGGTGCAGACATCGCGAGCACGTTCCCCGCGGACGCTGCAAGGGATTGAACGATGTGCGAATCGCTGGCGGGCGAGGATGCTTCCGCGTGCCACTCTTCGAGCTTTTGCTGCACTTCGCCGCGCAACGCCGGCCATGCGGTCTTGAGCAGGCTTTCGCCGGGATCGAGGAGCGAGAGCGAGCCGTCCTCCTCGGCTTTGAACTCGGGCCGGGCGAACAGATGCAACTCTTCGCGAGCGCGTGTCGCAGCCACGTAGAGGAGGCGGCGCGATTCCAGCCGCTCGCGTTCGCTGCGCACTTTGTCGACCCACTTCTTCATTGCGCCGCGATCGTTTCCCTTCGGCTGCAGCGGAGCAACGAGAAACTCCGTGATCTCGTCCGGATCTTCAGCATCAGCATCGGGAGGCAGGCCGCGCTCAAGCCATGAAAGCATTCCCGACTTGTTGTTGGCGGCGCCGGCTTGCAGGTCGGGCACGATAACGACTTCGAATTCGAGGCCCTTGGCGCCGTGGATGGTCATGAGTTGGACGCCATAGTCGCTGTCCGCGGCAGGATCGGGCAGGGCCTTGAGATCGTCGAGAGCTATGCCGAGCGCGGGCCCGAGCAGGTCCGGCTCGCCCTGCGGAAGAGCGTCGAGCGTAGTCCACAACAGGTCAAGATTGGTGCGAGCGGCGGCATCGACGCATTGCGCTCCGCCGAGATGGAGCCATACCTGCTCAAGCCACGTGCCCAAAGCGGCCGCCAGCTGCGAGGAGCGCAAGCGCCCGGCAAAGGCAACAGTATCGAGCAGGCGCGCGGCGGCCGACTGGCCGTTTTCGCTCAAGAGGTGCGTGCGTTCGACGAGCAGATCAGGGATTGGGCGCGACTTGATCGTTTCGTCGTCGGCGCTTGTGAGAGTGTGAAGATCGGCGAGCGAAAGGCCGCACCACGGCGCGCGCAAAACGCCCAGCCACGCCACGCGATCTTCAGGATTGAGCAGGGCGCGGGCGAGCGCGAGCGCATCGATAATCTCCGGCTGGTTTTGCAACTCTTCGAGTTCGACGGCGCGGAAGGGAATTCGGGCATTGCGCAGAGCTTGCGCTACTGGCGTGAGCGATTTACGAGCGCGGCCGATTACGGCGACGCGGTATTTTTCGCCACGAGCGCGGGCCTCATCCATCTTCTCCAAATGGCCGCGGACACAGGCGGCGATTTCCTCTGTTTGTTTGAGGAGGGCAGAGTCGCGCTGTGCTTCGATCGCTTGCTTCTCGTCGGGGCTCAGGCCGCGCGAGCCGCTGCGCGAGCTTGGCATGAAGGCGCAATGAAGCTGGAGACGCGGCGGTTCGCCGGAGACCAGGTGCGGTCCGCATTCGCGCGAAGAATCGCGAGCGGTCTCGGCTTTGACGAAGGTGATGCCGTCTTCGCCGGTGAAAATCCGCGCGAACGTGCGGTTGAGCTGGTCGACAAGCGTCGGTGCGGTGCGGAAGTTGGCGGTGAGCAGTACGGGATCGAAGCGCAGCGGCAGGTCGCCGGGGACTTCGAGACCGAGCTGTTCGGTTCGCGGAAAGAGTTCTGCGTCGGCGTCGCGGAAAAAGTAGATGGACTGCATGGGATCGCCAACCACGAAGCAGGTGCGGTCGTCGCGCCCTGACCATGCGGCGATGAGATGCGCGAGCAACTGGTGCTGGCGACGGCTGGTGTCCTGAAATTCATCGATCAGCAGGTGGCGGATGTCGTCGGCAACGGCCTGGGCCGTGTCGTTCGGAAGGCCATCTTCGCCCCGCAGGGCGCGCAGCGCGATCTGCGCGACTTCGACAAAGTCGGCTGCGGCGTTCTCGGCAAAGACCACGCGCAGCTCTGCGGCAGCGTGGCGCAGGAGAGCAAAACAGGCGCGAACGATGGCCCAGTCCTCTTCAGGGTAACGGGCCGGGGGAAGGTCGCCAAGAGCGGCAAATGCAATCTCGAATGCAGGCTCGTTTTTGAGCGTTGCAATCAGCGCGGCGAGACGGGCTTTTTCCTCCCTGGCCTCCGCGGGGAAACCGTGCCGTTTGTCGACTCTCTGCCTGAAGCCGCTGCTGGTAAGAAGCAGTTCGGCAAGGCAAAGGTAGGCGCGGTGCGCTTCCTGCAGTTCGTCTGCGGTCGCGTAGGGAGAAGCCGGGAAATCGGCCAGCTCGGCAAGTTCGCGATAAAGCGCGCCGCCGCTTTGCGCGCAGGCGAATCGCGCCAGGTTGTGCGCCTCTTCGAGCGCGCCGGGAGTTTGCGCAAAGAGCAGATCGAGACCGGTCAGAAGCACTCGAATTTCGCGCGCAAAGGGGCGTTCTAACTGTTCGCGCAAAGCGTCCCAGTTCGGGGCGCGGTCGAGAACGAAGTTGTGCATCCACTGGTCGCGCCGGGCGAGCATGGCGGCCAGTTGGTTTTCAAGATCCCGCCAACTGTTGTCGCGCCACAGGAGCAGCATCTCAATGGCAGCGCTCAGCTCTGCATGGTTCTTTCCAATCTGATCGAGGGTGCGTCGCGCGGCGCGGCGATAAAGTTCTTTGGGCTGCTCGTGAACATCGAGGGTTCCGCCGAGGCCGGAGAGAATGGGCTGCTGCAGAGCAAGTTCGCGGCAGAAGGAATCGATTGTGGAGATGCGCAGTTGCGCGGGAAGGTTCAGCAGGTCCCAACCGAGGGTGCGCGAGCGGGCAAGCGCGCGCTGCGCCAGCGATTCCATCGAGAAGCTATCATCGGCGGCCGGGGGAGCGGCTGCGTCGGCAGCCTTTTCCAGTTCGCCGAGAATGCGCTGACGCATCTCGGCCGCGGCGGCCTTGGTGAAGGTGATGGCGACAATTTCGCCGGGATCGTCGACCTCGCCCAGCAGACGCAGAAAGCGGCGCGTGAGCAGGTTGGTTTTGCCCGAGCCTGCGGGTGCGCGCACCAGGACGGAACGGCTGGTGTCGAGCGCGCGCAGGCGCTGGGCCTGATCGGGAGGTGGTGTTTTCCGCGCGTCAGGCATCGGTTGCTTCCTCTTCGCCGCCGTTCTCGTCTTCTGCCTCCGGCGGGTTTTCCTGGATGCGGCAGAGCGCCTGCAAGCCGCATCGCTCGCATGTCTCGGGGTAGTCGCGTGGGTTGGCTTCGGCGCGGCCGGCGAAAAAATCGCGCGCCAAGTTCTCGATGGCATCGCGCCAATCCCGCATCTGTTCGTTGGTGAGAGGCTTTTTTACGATGTTGGTTTGAGGGCTCAGGCTGCTCATCAAGGTTTCTTTGGCGTTTTTCATGCGCCCCGAAAACTCCTTGTTCTTGCCGGCGCGAATCTGCGCAAAGACCAGGCCCCCTGTGTTCTTGGTGTTGTCCTCGATCGCGAAGCTGGCATAGAGCGGCAGTTGCACGTCGTCGGGCCGTGGCAGATCCCAGGCGCTTGGCGAGACCTGGCCCGATTTGTAGTCGATGACGAGCAGGGAACCGTCGCGCAGTTGGTCAACACGGTCGAGGCGCAGTTTGAGTGTGAGGCCGGCGATCGTTGGCCGCGCGTCGACCTCGGTCGCGGATACTGTGAACGGTACGCGCGCGGCTTCGTAGTGGAGCCATTCGGTGACGAGCACGATGAGCCGGATGGCTTCGAGTTCGAGATACCGTTGCGGCATACACTCGCGTGCGCGCGCAGGCATTTTCCCCTTGACGATGCGTTGCACGTGGCTTTCTACAAACGATTCAAGATGAGCTGACCGCTCGATGAGTTCTGCGTGGCTGCGGATTCCGTTGGGAGGGCCAGCCCAGATGGAGTGCAGGACTTCATGGAGCAGAAGGCCGCGCTCCGGCGCGGTGAGCCCGGCTTCCGCAGCATCCCACTCCTGCGCGTTGAGGCGCGCATTCGCGAATGCCTGGAAGGGACAGCGCGATTGCGAGGTGAGCACATAGGCTCCGCCGGCGACCGCGTTGAGTGCGTATGGGATTTGTGTGGCATCGTCGAATGCGACGGTGAGTGGTTCGAGAGCGAGGGAAGCGATGAGTTGCGGTGGCAGCTCCCGCGGAGGGCCGGCGAGCTGCGCGACGATCCGCGAGGGGCGAGCTTCGGCGTCTTCATTTTGGCGCGCGTAGCTGAAGTGCGCTTCCGGCGCGGAAGCCAGCAGGCGGCGCGTGACAGCATCGGCAAGCTCCCAATCGAGTTTTGCCGTGGCGTGCGGCATTTCGGCCTGGCGCTGTACGGTGAGCGGAAGCAGCGGATGCGTGGCGCCGGGCGCTGGCCATAAGTCTTCGCTGGCGCCGAGAAACCAGATGGCGTCGGCGGTGAGGCCCGCGGACTCGGTGGGTCCGGCAATCAGGATGGGTGCGTCGGCGGACTCCGGCGCGAAGAGCGTATCGCTCATCGCGCGATCGAGCACGGCGAGAAATTCGCGCCACTCAATGCGGCAGCCATCGAAGCCAAGCGATGCGCAGTTGTCGACGGTTTGCTGCCAGCGGCGCACGGCCTGAAACTCAGGGCTTGTGAGCGGACGCGCGCCGGGCCAACCCGCAGTTTCGAGCAGCCGCGGCAAAAACTCAGCCCAGGCGAGCGGAGCTTGTTTGCGGTTTGGAAATTCCTGAAGCATCTGCCGCGCTTGAGTCATGCGCGCCACCCACACCGCAGGCAGATCGGCGCGTGGATGCTGGCGCAGGAATTCTGTCAGAGTCCACTGCGGGCGCTGAAAGCCCTTTTGGCGCAGAGCGCGCATGAAAGCGAGAAGGATTCGTGACTCGTCGGGCGAGGCGGCAATCTGATTGGTCGAGAAAAGCCAATCGAGTTCGTTTTCCGCGATGGCCCCTGTGAGCCAGCGCAACAGCAGTTGCGCGCCTCGCGCAATGGGTACTTGCCCAAGCGGAATGCCAAGCGAAAACTCGAGCAGATTCGCTGCGGTTGGCTGATTGTCGCCGGCGCTTGCATGACGAAGGAACGCGCGTTCGATTTCGCCGCGCCGTGCGTGTGCATCCTGCGTAATCACGAGCAGGCGCACCTGGGGATTGGCTGCGAGTTGGGCCTTCGACCACAGCGCGCAGGCGGTGAGTTCCGCCGACAGGTCAGGGGCGGCGTGAAATTCGAAGTGGGCAGCGAATTTCCCGAGCGGAAGCTCGCGCATAGCATCCTGATCGCCCCATGTGGAGAAGAGATTTTTCTGCGCAGGCAGGATGCGGTCGAAGCCGACCAGCAGGAGCGGCGGGCGCTCGGCGGAGTCTTGCGCAAGCATGTCGGCGAGCTCAAGCGGAAGACGCGCGGCGCTCAGGTAGTTGCCATCGCGGCAGATTTCGTTGAACTCCGAAAGCCAGTTGCTGAATGCTCCCGCATCCCGATCCCAACCGACGCGAGCTTTGTTCTGGAGAAGCTGCGGGGCGTAATTGCAGAGCAGTTGGTGCGCGTCGATGGCAAGCCTGGCCAGCCGATCCGCAGTGCCTGCGAGCTGCATGGCGTCGGGCGCGGCCTTCGCCACGATCCCTGCCCATAGCGCCTGCTCCTGAATCGGATTGAGCACCATGCGGCCGTTGAGTGCGCGCTCATCCCAGACGGTGCGAACGAAGGTTTTCCAGTCGTGAATGTTGGGCGTGAGCCAGGCGGTGAGCCCCCCGGCGCGGCGTGCTCGATGATACCGCGCTGTGAGCGATCGTGAGGCGCGTTCGCTGGCGGTGACCACAAGTCCGCCCTTGCGCAGCCACGCATCGATCCCTACCGCGGACGTTGTCTCCATGGCAGCGTTATACGCTGTGGGGTAGGTGTTGCGCCAACCGGCGCATGTGGATCGTAGCTCGCGGCAGCGGAAATGGCCTATACTGATGCCCAAATCACAATCGAGCAACCGATTGCGAGAAAGGCGGCGGTCGTATGAGGTTCGCGAAGAAGTTTTCGAGCTGGACATTGGAAGTCGTGTGGATGGCGGGATCGCTATGCGCAGTGAGTTTTGCGCAGACCCAGACGGCTACCATTACGCCGGGCGCCATGGCCCGGGTGGGATCGGTGAGCGATCGTTTCCAGTCTTACAATATTGAAACCGTCGAAGTGACGGGCGGGCGATTCTGGCGGCCGTATGCCTCGAAGGTCGTACCGGCTGCAACCCCGAAGCAAGCTGCAAATACTCCAGGGGGGATAAACCCAGCGCTCTTCGAATACCGTCCGCCAATCGATTTGAGCAATCCCCGCTTGCGCAAGCTGGCTGCAGCGCTGGGGCCGGCGTACGTGCGTGTGAGCGGCACGTGGATGAACTCGACGTATTTTCAGGATTCGGACGAGCCCGCTCCGGCGAAACCGCCAGCCGGATTCAACAGTGTCTTGACGCGCGCCGAGTGGAAGGGCGTGATCGATTTCGCGCACGCCGTGAATGCGGAGATCGTGACGTCGTTTGCGATCAGCTCGGGAACGCGCGATGCAGACGGAGTGTGGACGCCGAAGGTGGCGCAGAACTTCATGGGCTACACAAAGTCAGCTGGCGGAAGCATTGCTGCGGCTGAGTTTATGAATGAGCCAACTTTCGCCGAGATGGGCGGAGCGCCCAAGGGCTACGACGGGCAGGCCTACGCGCGTGACTTTGCAGTGTTTCATGCGTGGGTCAAGGCGAATGCGCCGGAGATGAAGATTCTGGGGCCGGGCGGAGTCGGCGAAGGAACGGCACTTGCACCTGCGTTCATGCACCTGCTGAGTTCTGAGGACATCCTTAAAGCGACCGGCCCGGTCTTCGACATCTTTAGCTATCACTCCTACGGAACCGTTTCGCAGCGGTGCGCAGCGGCGATGGGCCCTGCCATGGGAACCACCGAGGATGCGGCGTTGTCGGCAGACTGGCTTTCGCGTGCAGTGAGCGCCGAAGCTTTCTACGCCGCCTTGCGCGACCGCTTCGAGCCTGGCAAGCCCATGTGGAACACTGAGACCGGCCAGGCGGCCTGTGGCGGCGATCGCTGGGCTGCGACGTTTATTGACACGTTTCGCTACCTGAATCAGTTGGGCAGCCTGGCGCGAGCGGGCGTTCAAGTGCAGATGCACAACACGCTCAACGCCAGCGATTATGGCCTTTTGGACGAAAAGACGTATGAGCCGCGGCCGGACTACTGGGCTGCGCTGCTGTGGCGAAAGCTGATGGGAACCACGGTGCTCGATCCGGGACCGTCGCCGTCGGTAAATTTGCATCTCTACGCGCATTGTCTGCGCAACCAGCCTGGCGGAGTTGCGCTGCTTGCGATCAATGCGGATAAAGGCGCGAGGCAGACACTGCGGATTCCCGCGGGATCCGAACGCTATACCATGACTTCGGCTTCGTTGACTGCGCCCACGGTGGATCTGAATGGCAAGCAACTCGAACTGGGGACAGACGATGCGCTGCCGGTTCTCGCCGGGGCGGAAGTGCGCGGCAGGAAGTTGACTATTGCGCCGGAGAGCATTACGTTCCTGGCATTTCCCAAGGCGGACAACGCGAGTTGCAAGTAGTGCGTTGAGCGCGCGATTTTGTCATCGCTGAAGGATGCGTGCGGGCGAGGCTGTCCGCACTGCCTCCGGCAGAAGACCGGCGGTACAAGGATGTCCTGCGCCGGAAGGTCTGATGGTATGAAAATGCTGGCTCGCGACGAGCCTGCTGGCCTGAACAGGCTGCTATTTCCAGTGGTCAGTCCACTGGTTGTACACTAGGAGGGATGCGCATTCTCCTTGCCAGTACACTGCTTGCCGTTGCCATTGTGGCCGGATGCCATTCCAGTCCGAAGCCCGAGTCTCAAAACTCCGCTGCGCAGGCCTATAAGGTGTACAAGCTGCGGGGAAAGGTGGTTGCCACCAATCCCGCAACCGGCGAAGTGACGGTGAACCATGATGCCATCCCCGGCTTCATGGACGCGATGATCATGCCTTACAAGCTCAAGAATCCCAACATTCTGAGCGAACTGCATCCTGGAGATACCATCACCGCCGATGTGCTTGTTTCTGAGAATCCGAATGTGGACGTGCTGCTCGACCACATCGTCGTGATCGCGCAGGGCAAGCCGGATTACAAGCCCGCCGTGTTCTATCACGTGCCGGCGCTGGGCGATGCGGTTCCCGACTTCAAGCTGCGCAATCAGGATGGGCGCGCCATTCATCTCGACCAGTTTCGCGGCAAAACATTGCTGCTCACCTTTATTTACACGCGCTGTCCACTGCCGAACTTCTGCCCGCTTGTGACGCACAATTTTGCCGTGATCGACAAGCAGTTGGCGGCCAATCCGGCGCTTTACGCCAGGACCCATCTGCTGTGCGTGAGCTTCGATCCGGAGCACGATACGCCGGCGCGGTTGCGCGCCTACGGTGCGCAGTACATTGGCAGCGACTCCAAGAGTGCGTTCGCGCACTGGGATTTTGCCGTGCCTTCGCAGCGGGAACTTCTGGAGATGGCGAAGTTTTTCGATGTAGGCATTACGCACGGCGCCAACGACACGATTACGCACACGCTTTCCACCGCGTTGATCGACGCGCGCGGCAAGGTGGCGCAGTTTTATTCCGGCAATGAGTGGACGCCGGACCAGGTGGTGGCAGACGTAATAAAGACAGCTTCCAGCTCCTAGCTTTTAGCTGTCAGCTTCTTTGTTCGGATACGGGCAGCAAGATTGATCCGTAAAGGCGCGAGGCAG
>JAJYFA010000213.1 GCA_021790995.1 Acidobacteriota bacterium | reverse complement strand
CAGCTTCAAAAGCGCGTCGCGATTCGCCCTTGCGCGCGGCGACTTCGGGTCGATCGCCGAACACAGCCGGTTGTTAAATTTGAGATTGTTCGCCATCCCCGCTTTCATGTCTGCCGGCAATGAATCACCCCCGCATATGGTCCACGGCATCTCCTGCCGCGAACGGCTTCTTCGCAACGCCCGTTGTCGATTCCGCAATCATACGCCGGCAGACCCACATGTTTCCCTGCTCACAAGCGGCCGGTTTGCAGCTTGCGTCCCGTCACAGATCCATCGCGGAACAGGCCAGACATCCACCCCTTTCTTGGATGCCTTGGCTTCTCTCAACGGCCAATCGCGAGAGACTCTTTTTTGAGGATGGAATGTTTGCGAAGCGCCCCTGCGGTTGGACAAAGGCAGCAGCGTATCTATATCTTGATTTGGTTTGAACCGCACGAGGAAGTTATGAGTCATCCTTCCGTTTCGGATCCCGCCACTTCGTCAAAGCCCAAAAACAAAGTCCGATTCGTCACTGCCGCCTCGCTCTTTGATGGTCACGACGCCTCGATCAACATCATCCGCCGCATTCTCATGGCGCGGGGCGTGGAGGTGATTCACCTGGGCCACAACCGCTCGGTTGACGAGATCGTAACGGCAGCTTTGCAGGAGGACGTGCAGGGAATCGCTGTCTCAAGTTACCAGGGCGGGCATGTTGAGTACTTCAAGTACATGATCGACCTCTTGCGCGAGCGCGGCGGAGAGCAGATCAAGGTCTTCGGAGGCGGTGGCGGCGTCATCGTGCCCGGCGAGATTGCCGAGTTGCAGGCTTACGGCGTCGCGCGCATCTTCAGCCCGGAGGACGGCCAGCGCATGGGCCTCGCCGGCATGATCGCTTCGATGATCGAACTCTGCGACGTCGATCTTTCTGTCTTTGCGCCGGCCTCGCTCCATGCGCTCCGCTCCGGCACAAAGAGCGAGCGCCGGCGCAAGCTCGCGCAATTGATTACCGCGCTTGAAAACGGGCGTGCCAGCGCGGATCTGAGGACTGCACTCAAGGAGGAGTCAAAAGAAGTCAAGGTTCCCATGCTGGGAATCACCGGCATTGGCGGCGCCGGCAAATCGTCGCTGATCGATGAGCTGATCCGCCGCATCCGTTTCGATCAGGACGACGCAGTCGAAATCGCTTTCATCTCCATTGATCCCACGCGGCGAAAAACCGGCGGCGCGCTTCTGGGCGATCGCATCCGCATGAACGCCATCGGCGCATGGAACGGCCAGGAACGGGTCTATATGCGATCTCTGGCTACCCGCGAGGCCAGCTCCGAGATCTCCGCCGCGCTGCCCGAGGTGATCGCCGCCTGCAAGCTCTCCGGCTTCGATCTGGTTCTGGTGGAAACCTCCGGCATCGGCCAGGGCAATGCGGCAATCGTGCCGCACGTCGATTGCAGCCTTTACGTCATGACCCCGGAGTTCGGCGCTGCCTCGCAGCTTGAGAAAATCGGCATGCTGGATTTTGCCGACTTTGTCGCGATCAATAAATTCGACCGCAAGGGCGCTGAGGATGCGTTGCGCGATGTCAGAAAACAGGTGCAGCACAATCGCGAACTTTTCACGGCGAAGCCGGAAGAGATGCCTGTCTACGGCACCCAGGCATCCCGCTTCAACGACGACGGTCTCACCGCGCTCTATCAGGGATTGCTGCCCGTGCTCGCCGCGCTGGGCCTTCCCGTCAAGCCCGGCAAGCTGGCCCCCGTCAGCGTAAAGTCGTCCTCCAGCAAGAGCGCCATCGTGCCCACCTCGCGCGTGCGCTATCTGGCCGAGATCGCCGAGACGGTGCGAGGCTATCACAGCCATGTCGATGAACAGGTGAAGCAGGCGCGCGAGCTTCAGCAACTGGAAGAAGCAAAACGCATGGCACGCGATGCAGGCAAGAGCGCAGACCTCGACCAACTGATTGGCGAGCGCGAAGCGCGGCTTGACCCGGCAGCGAAAAAGCTCCTCGACTCGTGGCACGCGCTCGATGCAGCCTACGCGGGTGAAGACTTCGTCGTCAAAGTACGCGATCGGGAGTTGCGTACGCCGTTGATCTCCACCACACTCTCGGGCACGCGGATTCCCAAGGTAACGCTGCCGCGCTATCAGGATCACGGCGAGAGGCTGCGCTTCCTGATGGAAGAAAATGTGCCCGGATCGTTTCCTTTCACCGCCGGCGTCTTCCCCTTCAAGCGCGAAAACGAAGACCCCACGCGCATGTTTGCCGGCGAGGGCGATCCCTTCCGCACCAATCGCCGTTTCAAGATGCTCTCGGAGGGCATGGCGGCAAAGCGTCTTTCGACGGCCTTCGATTCGGTCACGCTCTACGGCTCCGACCCGGCGATTCGTCCCGACATCTACGGAAAGGTTGGGAATTCGGGCGTCTCCATCGCCACGCTCGACGACATGAAAGTCCTCTACAGCGGCTTCGATCTGTGCGACCCGGCGACCTCGGTCTCGATGACCATCAACGGCCCCGCGCCTACGATTCTGGCCATGTTCATGAACACGGCCATCGATCAGCAGATGGATAAATTTCGCGCCGAACACCAGCGCGAGCCCGGCGCAGGCGAGGCCGCGCGCATCCGGTCGATGGTTCTTGAAAACATGCGCGGCACCGTGCAGGCCGACATCCTGAAAGAGGACCAGGGGCAGAACACCTGCATCTTCTCGACTGAATTTTCGCTCAAGGTCATGGGCGACATCGAGGAGTATTTCATCGCCAACCATGTGCGCAACTTCTACTCGGTTTCCATCTCCGGCTATCACATCGCCGAAGCCGGCGCGAACCCCATCTCGCAACTGGCCTTTACACTGGCCAACGGCTTCACATATGTCGAAGCGTATCTCGCGCGGGGCATGAAGATTGACGATTTCGCGCCCAACCTCTCCTTCTTTTTCTCAAACGGCATGGACCCGGAGTACGCGGTGCTGGGCCGCGTGGCGCGTCGCATCTGGGCCGTTGCCATGAAGCGGAAATACGGCGCCAGCGAGCGTTCCCAGAAGCTGAAATATCACATCCAGACCTCCGGCCGCTCGCTGCACGCGCAGGAGATCGCCTTCAACGACATCCGCACCACACTGCAGGCGCTCATCGCCATCTACGATAACTGCAACTCGCTGCACACCAATGCCTACGACGAAGCGATCACCACGCCAACCGAGGAATCCGTGCGCCGCGCACTCGCCATTCAACTCATCATCAATCGCGAGTGGGGCGTGGCCAAAAACGAAAACCCCAATCAAGGAAGCTTCATTCTGGAAAAGCTGACAGGCCTGGTCGAAGAAGCTGTGCTTGCCGAGTTCGACCGCATCTCCGAGCGCGGCGGCGTGCTGGGCGCGATGGAAACCGGCTACCAGCGCGGGCGCATCCAGGATGAATCGATGCTCTACGAAATGCGCAAGCACGATGGCACGCTGCCCATTATCGGCGTCAACACGTTTCTGGGCAAGGACGCTGCAAACGCGCCGACGCACATTGAACTCGCCCGTTCAACCGAAGAGGAAAAGCAGTCGCAGCTCAAGCGGCTGGCTGACTTTCACCGGCGTCACGCGGCTGAAAGCGGCCCCATGCTGGCCGCGCTGCAGCAGGCCGTCATCCGTAGCGAAAACGTCTTCGCCAAGCTCATGGAAGCCGTTCGCGTCTGCTCTCTGGGCCAGATTACTGAGGCTCTCTTCGCCGTCGGCGGCCAATACCGCCGCAATATGTAGGCCTCCGCGGAGCGGCGCTCGATGCGCGGCCACTCGAACCCCGGCTGGAACTCCACAGAGGCCATCGGCAGCCGTCGCCTTTGTAACGAGTGGACTTTCAGCCGGCCCGCTGCACCTGCGCTGCGATCTTCCGCAGTTCGGGCAGCACCTTGCCCAGCGCGGCTGGAGCGGCATTGCGCTTGCCGAGCGCAAAGTAGACCTCGCGATAGAGCGGGTAAAGCTGCTCGTAGACAGCGGCGGCCTGCGCGTCCGGCGCGACAGTGCGGAAAGGCAGGCAAACTGCGGCCTGCGCCTCTTCGATAGTTTTGTACGCTCCCGCGGCGAGCAGCGCGAAGATGCCCGATCCAAGGCTCGTGGGAATGCCCGCGGGCACCAGCACCGGCTTGTTGAGCACGTTCGCGTAGACGCGATTGAGGATCTCGTTCTTCTGCGGAATTCCGCCCGCGTTGATCACGCGATCGATGCGCACGCCGTGTTCGGCCATGCGTTCGAGAATAATCCGCGTATGGAATGCCGTGCCTTCGATGGCGGCAAAGAGATCGTCCTGCGCGGTGTGCACCAGATTCCAGCCCAGCGTCACGCCACCCAGCTCGGGGTTCACAAGAACCGTGCGATCGCCGTTGTCCCAGCTCAGGCGCAGCAATCCGGTCTGACCGGCCTTCCATGCGTCGAGACCTTCGGAGAGCGTAGTCACCGTTGTGCTGGCGCGTTTCGCAATAGCGTCGAAGATGTCGCCAACCGCCGAGAGCCCCGCTTCGATGCCCGTGTACTGCGGATGCACGCTGCCCGGCACGACGCCGCAGACGCCGGGAATCAGTTCCGCCTTTTGCGCGATGGCGATGATGCACGTCGAGGTGCCGACCACGTTGACCACGTCGCCCTCGCGAATGTTCGAGCCAATCGCGTCCCAATGCGCGTCGAAGGCGCCGACGGGAATGGGAATTCCTGCGCGCAGGCCGAGTTCCGCGGCCCACTTTGCCGAAAGGTGGCCGGCGATGTGGTCGCTGGTCAGGTACTCGCCGCCCATCCTGTCGCGCACGCCGGACAGCAGCGGGTCGACGGCGGTAAGAAACTCTTCCGGCGGAAGGCCGCCCCACTTGGGATTCCACATCCATTTGTGGCCCATGGCGCAGACGCTGCGTTTGAGCGCGCTCACCTCGGTGACACCCGAGAGCGTCGCCGCAACCATGTCGCAGTGTTCGAGCGCGGTCACAAAACGATCGCGCTTCTCAGGGTGGTGACGCAGCCAATGCAAGAGTTTTGCGAAACCCCACTCGTGCGAGTAGACGCCGCCGCACCACTCGATGCCTTCAAAGCCAAGCTGGTGTGCTTTGTGGGTGATCTCCTCGGCTTCGGCGAAGGCGCGATGGTCGCACCAGAGATAGTACTCGTCGAGCGGCTCCAGACCCTCGCCGGCCGGTACTACGCTCGAACCGGTGGTGTCGAGCGCGATGGCGGCAACCTCTGCGCCGTCGATCCCCGTAGATTTGAGCGCATCCTTTGTCGCCGCGGCGAGAGCGGTCATCTGGTCGGCGTGCGATTGCGTGGCGTAGTTGGGATCTTCGCGGCGACGGTGCAGCGGGTAGGTCGCCGATGCCGTGCCGATGGGG
>JAJYFA010000212.1 GCA_021790995.1 Acidobacteriota bacterium | reverse complement strand
TGCGGACCAACAACCCCCTGGAGCGACTCATGCGCGAGATCCGACGGCGCACCCGGGTGGTCGGCGCCTTCCCCGACGGGCAGTCGGCACTCATGCTGGTCGCGGCCAGGCTTCGGCACATCGCCACAACCCACTGGGGAACCCGGCGTTATCTTGCCATGGAAGCGCTGACGCAACCTTTAACCGAAGAAGTGAGTGCTGCCTGAAACCAGATGCCACCGCTAATGAAAGTGCGAAAGATTGTTGACGCTACCCGCGCCCTGCTTTGCCCTGAGACCTTCTCCCAGCGCAGCTCCGGCAACGCACCGATACTTGCGTGTGACCACAGCGCAAGAACTTCTTCTCCCATGACAGACACTTCAATACAGACCACAATCCACACCGTGAACTAATCTAATTCCGATCCCTCGGCAGCTTCCATGGTGTCGGTCTCGACATCAGATTCTTCTGGAATTGGTTTTTTGGGGATAGCCCGAAGAGTTGTTAGCACTTGATCCCCGTATGGGGTCAACGTCCAGTATGTCTGTGCGTCCTTTACGCTTCGAGTTCGCTGACTTTTTGCTATCAGGCCAACGGCCCGCAATTGGACCTTTATCGTTTGAAAATCATCGTCTGAAATGTTAAAGCTGTGAAAGCGCTTCTGCCCGTTCAGTTTTTGATCGTTGCTGCGCGGGATTTGTGATCGCTTTCGAACCATCTTGTTCAGCGCGAGGCGGATCTCGCGATCGTTCGCTTCATTTAGCATCAGTGGTCCAATATCGTAGAATATCTGATTCCACGAAATGTCCATCGTATAAGGCCACTCCGATGATTGGCCTTTGCGGTCCTCCGTCTCAAACTTGAAATGCACACGAAAGATGTCCGCGCCCTGCGCAAGCGACTCGCTTCCTGAGGGTGCCGAAACGCGAGCCTGTTCCAAGCGCCCTTCGAGATCTTCAATTGTCTTCTTTAACTTGAGGACTTCCCCTGCGACGAGGTCCTCGGTAATCTGATCGGCCCTTATCCACCCGATAGCGGGCGTCGTATTGATAAGCCGGACAAGGCTTCTACTTACGACAGAGCCAAGCTCATCGGGTGTCTTCCAGAATTTACACATTCTTTTTTGGAGAAGATCACGGAATGCGTTCAATTTCGCGCGCCCACTGTCGGACGGCTCCACTTGACCAGCCGGTAGCTGCTGTAGATCCTTGTGCAGGAAGGCGAGGACAGGCTTTCCTGTATCTAGTGCATGCCTGTATTCCATTTCTGTATAGCTGTGACCGTCCGGCCCCACGGTTCCGTAGCGACCAGCAGAAATAACAAGGTAGAAATCGCTTTCGTCAATGACTTTTTTTATCAATGACCATTGGTCTTGGTTCGCGGCAGGGAATAGCTCCATTCCTGCCGGGATGCAATCCAATTCCAACAACGCGTGCATGACCTCCTGCCGCTCCGACACCAAGTCCTGATAGGTGGAACTGACGAACACTTGAAATCGCTTTTCCATCACACTCCCCTCTGTAGCCGAGAGTTCACAAGTACCCGAACACCCAATTATCCTTGAACGCTTTTCAAATCCGGCGCAAGGTGCTCGCGCGCAAGGGCGCTACCCAACGTGCCGATGTCCCGGAAGAAGTCCATCGCCCGTACAAACAACATCTCTGCGATTCCACGCTCCAAAAGTTCGGGGCGCAATACCTGGAAAAGCCGACTCTGCAACTGCAGCTGCTCAGCACTCTGCTGAGGATGACCGCCGGTCTCGGGTAGTGGGACAAACCTGGGCTGCTCCCTGCCATTAACGAACAGGATTTTTCGAAGCGAAATGTTATCTCGCAAGCCCGCCGACATGAGGTATTTGAAGTGACTGTCGGTCGCCGGAAGAGAATAACCAATGATGATAATTCGGGTTGCATTGCTCAGAGCATCGATGGCCTCATCCCACACGGCGGTCATGACATGGCTAGGCCCCCAACCCTTGCGCCAGGTCGGCGGCGCCAAAATCAACTCGTGTTTGGCCTCGCTGGCGCGCAATAGCGTGTAGTCCGGAAAGATCTCTATTTTCTGATGGGACGGGGCTGAAAGATTGACTCCCCAGTTCACCGACCCATGGAGTTTGAGAATCGGGATGGGTTCACCGCGCCCATTGGGCCGCCCTGATACCCAGCGAACTGCTCCTTCAGGAAGGCCATAATCGTAGGCGAATCCCAGTCGGCTCAGCGCCTCTTCGACGACGGTGTCGTAGTTGAACGTAATGAGCGTATTGCGCGTCGGATTCGAATGGCTAAAGTAACCCGTCATCACGCCGAGCTGCAGATCATAGATCGGGCACTCATAAATACCTTTTTTCCAACCTTCAGGATCCATCCACCCTGACGGCCGACTCCAGCCGGGCGGCTCGTTAAAACTAACCTTCACTTTCGGTACATCCTTGACTCGGTTTGCCGCATAATCGAGTGTCGCGGCGATGGCTCGCGCCACCTTACTCTCGTCGGCCTCGTGGCGCCCTTGCCGGTAAGCGGCGGCCAGACTGAACAATTCCTCGATGTTCTCAACGTCGATGTGAGTGCGCAGCGCCGCGGCGGCGGCGCTGCGGCGAAACGCGAAGACCGACTCGATGGCCTCAATCTCCGGCGTCCTATCGGGACCCTGCTCCTTTAGCCACATCACAGCATCCCGCATGGTGTTCATGAAGCCCGCGACAAGAGGCAGACCGGCATCGGCGGAGAATCCTGCCCCAAGAATGTAGACATTTCGGTCGTTGTGGATGGCGTTGTCGTTCGCAACGGCGTTCAATTGCTTTTATCCCTTGCCTAGTGAAGTCGGGGGAAAACCAACTCGTCCAGAACGTACCCTCGCACAGGCCCAACTTCGATATAAGACCGTTCCGCAAGTTCGACAAATGTGCTTTTTTGGCCCATCACCACTTCGCGGTCCATTTAGCCACCTAAGATAGATATTTGTCGATTTGCATTTGCGACACCTGACACCGAATTTCTCCGAGGTTGCATCTGGAAACTTTCGTTTGTATTCATCGAAGGTCGGCAATGACATAAGTCGTCGCCGTCGTAGTAATTGATAGATAAGAATGAATGCGAAAGAGAAAAGTATCAAGCAAGTATCGACAAGCATGCAGTCGCTCCCTGTTAGCGGCCCGCCTCCGGTGCCGTGCTCTCGTACCTCGCATCGAGCCGCATTGCGTCTCGTCCCCCGGTCCCAGTCGCTGGTCGAACAGGCGAAATGTCAAAGGCCACCCCTGGTAGCCTATGATCCAGTCTATTCGATAAGCACCCACTGGATAAGGTGCCGACTCAGATATATCAGCAAACCCGCGTGGCACCTACCTGAGTAAAACAAATTTACGGCGTATTCCCCAGCCCTTCAAGTTGGCGCAGCCTATGACTTTCCCGCCCGACACCGTCTAAAGCCGCTATCCCTGCCGCACTGTCCGTAATCCGGAGAAGTTCAGCCGGTTTCTCCCTGCTGCCATCGCCGCCTGGCCCGCACGCCACATCGCTTCGCACGTCGCCCGCCGGAACCCGCACGAGACGCGGAACCCGTCATGCGGCCTGCGCGCCCGCGCGCCCATTCCCCGAAGGCGGCGAGGGCCGCCACCAAAACGGGAGAAACAACATGGCGACACTCTTCATCCGCGACCCCGGCAGCCGGCGGTATCGGCCAGCCCAGGAGCCCGAGATTCTTTCCACCGCCGCCGACCTGCTTGGCCGCCGGCTGGTTGGCGAACCGCTCACTACTCCCCGGGACGCCGGCGAGTTCCTGCGCACGCGGATCGGCAAGCTCGATTATGAAGTCTTCAGTTGCCTCTTCCTCGATAACCGCCACCGCGTGCTGGCCTTCGAAGAACTGTTCCGCGGGACCATTAATGGCACTGCCGTCTATCCGCGTGAGGTCGTCCGGGCCGCACTGACGCGTAACGCGGCCGCCGTCATCTTCGCGCATAATCATCCTTCCGGCTGCGCTGAGCCGTCGCGCGCTGATGAGGTTCTCACCCAACGTCTCAAGGAAGCGCTTGCCCTCGTTGAGGTCCGGGTGCTCGACCACCTGGTCATCGGCGATAACGTCACTAGTTTTGCCGACCGTGGGCTGCTTTAGTCGTGGCAACCCCGCGCGACCCCGCGGGCCGCCGCTTTCGCCTGTGGCCGCGGGGGGCACCATCCATTCGCTCGGCCAGGTGGTGTGCTCGCAAGTGTGTGTATCGTGACAGCATCGACAGCGTTCGATGCCCGCTAATCCGGGCGATCTCCATTGCATCCAGATCGGTGCGCTCAAACAGCCGGCTGATCGCTTCATGCCGCAGATCATGGAACGTAAGGCCCTCGATCCGAGTGGCGCGGATCACGCGTTTCCATGCCATGCTGATCGCATTTTCGCTCAAACCAAAGACACTACCTTCTTTCTCGTCGTCATCCTGCTGGCCCTTGACGGATTTCAGCACCGCGATTGCGTCACGTGATAGCGGCACACTGCGGGCCGTCCCGTTCTTGGTGGTGGGCAGGTGTGCAGCACGCTGTTTGAGATCCACGCGATCCCAAGTGAGCCCAGCAATCTCACTTCTACGCATTGCAGTTGCGAGCGCAAAGCGGATGATCGCTCCAAATCCCCTGCCGGCGGCGGCGATCAACCGCGGTTCTTCACCATCCTGTAAGCGCCGATCGCGACCGGCAGGAAGCCGGGGGCGCGCAGTTTTCGCGAGCGGCACGGGGTTGGTTAGATACGGCATGCCCCACGCGGTGCGCGCCACGGTGTAAACGTGAGATATCGAGGCGAGATCCAAACGGATGGTATTTGCGGATACCCCCTCATTCTGACGCTCCCGAAGAAATTCCGCGACGTCCGCGCCGCCGATCTTGGTCAAGGCAACCCGGGCTATGCGACGACCGGATAGCGCCCGAAGCCGATTCCGCTCCGCAACCTGGGCTGAAGCCGCCTTACCCGGCAGAATTTCGCGCTCGTAGCGTTCGAGCGCCATACTGAGCAACGTGCGGTCGCCTTCGGTTCGATCCACCCATTCGCGCCGGTCCATCAAGTTTTCGACCTGCCGAGCCCATTCCTGGGCTGCAAGCTTGGTGTCGAAGGTGGCGTACTTGGGGCGCTCGCCGATGCGGATGATTTGGGCCTGCCAGACGGTCCGGCCTTGTGGACCTGGGCGCTTACGGAAGGTCGCCATGGGTCTTCTGCCATAGTTGAACTATGGCAAGAAGCCGGGGTAGATCCGGCGATAACCCATTGATTTCAATGGTGCCGGTGCGCAGACTCGAACTGCGGACCTACTGATTACGAATCAGTTGCTCTACCAACTGAGCTACACCGGCGCGCAGCCAGAGAATAAAGAATTCTCTG
>JAJYFA010000211.1 GCA_021790995.1 Acidobacteriota bacterium | reverse complement strand
TGTTCGTCAACAGCGACACCAGTACAAACCGTTCATGCGATTGCCCTGAGTAAACGTTGTGGTCGAGTTTACTGCCGGGTATTCCTGGTGAAAGTGAGGGGTCCGCTATTGCCTGCTCTTTTCGGCGCTTCTGTTTCGCTGTCGATGCGGAATGAGGCTCGTGCCTGAATGTCAGGGCTTTTCATTCGGGTCACTTGACCTGTCGGAATGGGTGTCGATTGAAAACCAGGTCTCTCAGTGCTTTCTGCTACAGGATCGAAAGTGTACATTGGCGGTTATGCCGAGTACCGCGATGGCTTCACAGGCATTGAAGATATTGCAGACGGCTCCAAGGTGCGCGTGGTCGGAGTCCTGCTCAAGAATCCGATGAATGGTAACCCTGTTTTAGTGGGTCACTACATCGATTCTCAGAATTAAATGCCGTAGCTGGCTGCTTCGCAAGCGCCGGGGCCGGATACTTGGCCCCGGCGTTGTTGCAGGCGAATGGACGCCTTCTTCCAAAAGGAAGCTCCGCCGGGGATTGCCGTATGAGACAGAGGGAACTCAGCACTCACCGGTATTCCCGATGCGGCCGCTCCTATTACCGTGCCTGCAAGTCCACGGAACGGTCATCTTCGTACTGCATGATGTGAAAATATGCCTCCCATCCGCTCCATGAAACAGGCGCCGGCAACTTCGCCATGGGGTTCTTCAGATGGTCGGAGTACGCCTGCACCAGCTCCCGGGTGCGGTAGACGCCTGTAAGCCAGTCGCCGCGATACCAGTCCTTCCACTTGCCGTACTCCGCCGCGTGCATCGACGCCAGCACGGCGTCGAGCGACTTCAGCGCAGCGGCCGCTTCGGCCTGCGCCTTCGCAGTGTTTCCTGCGTTCTCGTCCTTCATCGATTGCGCCACGTCCAGCAGCATCCGATTGCTCTCGCGGTTGATGGTAATCATGGTTAGAACCGCTTCCTGATAGTAGTTGCGCCGCGTGGGATCGATCAGGCTTTCGGCCGCTACGGCATCCTTCCATACCGCATCCCAGCGCGGCTGGGCGCCGGTTGCGTCCTGGATGTCGCGCTCGAGGAGCGCCGCGCGCTGCTGCCCGGTGAGCGTAATGCCCACCCGCGGCTGCGTCCATTTGGGTGACTGACTGGGAACATAGATCACCTGATGGCCGCTGAGATCATCAAGAATAATCCGCCGCGCCTCGCTGTGATAATGTTGATCGCCGTCGACCAGTGGAACGTCACGATAGCGGGGTGGACGCGGCGGCGCTTCGCCGGCCGAGGTCAGATGTGGCGGACCGAAGGGCGCGCGCAGGGATGGCGCGGCAAAGTACTCCCGGTAGACTTTGGTTAACGCCTCGGCCGGCTTTGCGCCAAACTCTTCGCTGGCCCACTTGCGGTAATAGGCCGCGTCCTCGTCGCCCGGCGAGCCGCCAGTGGTTGCCGGCACACCGCCCCAGGCCATCTCCATGACTGCGCGGGCCGTCATCGCCACCGGGCGGATGTCGCTCGTGTTTACCAGAAAGTAGGATGTCGCCCCGGCCTTGATGTAGCGGCCGATTTCCGACTGGATGACCTTGACCGAAACCATCTCCGAGAGTTGATTGGCCTGCCCGTTCATCATGGCCACATGGAAGTACATGCCCTGGCCGGCGGCGACCTTGCCGCCGTCCTGCATGTCGCCGTAGCCGGTGTCGGCCCAAACCAGCTTGACCTCCGGCGGAATCTTCAGGTAGCCCTCCTGCATGAGCCGCGCGCCCTCCTGCCAGAGGTCGGTCACAAACTGCGCATGGGGATAGCGGGAGCGAACGATCTTGATTTGATCGGCGATTGCATCGCTGACCCTCCTGCCGAGCAGCGGGTCGTTATTGCGCACGCTGGGATCGAGGGTGCTGTAACTCGAGTCGGACAAGCCGCGCAGGCCCACACTCCACAAAATCTCCTCGTCCGGTTTGTACTCATTCACCGCGCTGGCCCAGGCGCGCCGCAGAATCTCAGGATGCGTCGAATAGTTGTAGGGCACATTCTCGGGCCAGCGCGCGACATTCACGCCCAGCGGAATGGCGTGATGCTGGTTCACGATGAGCCCCCGCTCCGCGGCCGCATGCACCTGCGCGTCGCCGGGGAAGATCCACGTGCCCGGAACCACCATGTTTCCCTTCAGTCGCAGGATGGTCTCGAAAACCATATCCCAGGTGGAGAGCGCAATTCCGGTTTGTTCGCCTTTCTTCGGCGTCACCCATCCGGTCAGAAGGTCTTCGTCGTTGATAAAAAACCCGCGGTACCTGAAGACGGGGCTGGGATAGACGCGCGCAAAGCCGGCGGGGAGCACGATCGACGTGCGTTTGGCCGGCAGCTTGTCGGTCCACAGGTACATCGGATCCACGCCCAGCACCTTCTGCGAGAACTCGTAGATCGCGTAGATGGTCCCGCGCATGTCTGCGCCCACCAGGCAGACGACCTGGCGGTGCGCGAAGCCTGCGCCGGCAACGGAAAACGCGAACGCTTCGGCGCCTGTGGCTTTCGTACATTCCACGCCCGCAGGAAGGTGGCCGTTCTCGGCGATGAGAATCTCTACCGGGTCCGCACCCTGAAAGCTGTTCCCGATGGCCGGCCCTCGCCCGAATACCTTCGCGAAGTCGCTCGCGAGATCGCGTGCGGCGCGGAGCACGGGAGCAGGCTCCTGCGGAGCGACAACAATCCTGGAGATGGAGCCGCTGATGACGACACGCGGGGTCTCAGCGCGTGTGACGCGTTCCGCCATTGTCAAACCACCAAGAGCGGCAAGGAGCGGCAAAAGGGCAAACAGAGAGACGCGGCCGGGAATAGCAAACATGGCGGAGCTCCTGGTTGAGATAGGACGGAACCTTGATTTATTTGTCGACTAGAATTATATATATCACAATTCGCCGCGGAGCACTGGCAGAAGTGACGCCCCCTAGTCATGACGGAACCGGTTAATAGGATGAATGACTTGATCGATTCTGCATGATTGGATCGATTCCCAGCCGAGCCAGGCCATCCCCGGCATCTCGGCTCAAAAACTTCGTTCGCAACCGCTTTCGGTTGGATATAGTGATAGCCAGCAACAGAGAGCCGGTAAGAGGCATACCGGGATGGTCCATCCGCAGACCAAATTTGAAGGAAGCCGTCCATATTCGAGGAACCACGTTCAACCATGCATGCAACCGATCAAGCAAGCCGGTCTCGCCGCTCAGTAGCCACCAGCCAAACAGCGCGCGCGCTGAATCGCGATATTCTTCTGCGCACCATCCATCGGAGCCAACCGGTAAGCCGGGCTGACCTGGCTCGGCTCACCGGCCTGCAGCCCAGCACGGTTTCGGCGATCACGGAGCAGCTCATCGACGAGGGATGGGTAACGCCAGGCGCCATGGGACGGTTGCCGCGTGGGCGGCGGCCGACTTTTATGATGCTCAACGACCAGCATGTGACGCTGGCCATTGATATGCGTCCGGGTAAAGCGAACTTGGCGCTGGTCGACATCAACGGCAAGATTCTGGCCCGGAAGACCATCGATTACGAACTAAGCGCTGGATTGTCGGTAGAGGAGGCAAAGATCGTTATCGCGCAGATTGCGCAGACGGCGCGTTCGCTGAAGGCAGCTTTTGCGGATCGCGTTTTTCATGGTTTAGGCGTGAGCGTCTCTGGCCGCGTCAACAGGAAGACGCACCGCCTGATCTTCTCGCCCAATGTGCAGTGGAGCCGTATCGACTTGTACGGGGAGCTGCAGAAGTTTTTTGAGGATCCCATCGAGATGGAGAACGCCGCCACCGCGTGTCTGTTTTCGGAGCGATGGTTTGGAGACTTCCGCGACGCCTCGAATATCCTGGTGGTGTCGATTTCGGAAGGTATTGGCGCGGGACTGCTGATCGACGGGCGTGTGGCGCGTGGGCACGACGACATGGCGGGAGAGTTCGGCCACATGACGCTGGATGAGTCGGGCCCAAAGTGCGGTTGCGGAAATTCGGGCTGCTGGGAGGTCTTCGCATCCAATCGCGCCGGCCTGCGTTATTACCATGAGCTGGCGCCGGAGAGCACGATCACCACGTTTCAGGAGCTGCTCGATCGGGCCAAGGCCGGCGACCTGCGGGCGCTGCGCTCGATCGACAAGATGATCAGTTATCTGGCGCGGGGATTGTCCATGCTGGTTGCCGGGCTGTCGCCCGAGGTGATCATCGTCGTGGGCGACTGCACGGCGCTATGGCCGCGGATCCGGCCGTTGATCGAAAGCCAGTTGATCGCCAAATCGTTTACGCCGCACACACCGAGCGTGGTGGCGGCCATGGATGGCGATGTCGCACGGCTGCGCGGCGCGGCGGCCATGGTTCTGCGCAAGGTTCTCTTCGGAAAAGCTGACTTCGTGCCGCATGTGGCGCGCGAACACATGCCACGGAAGACAGAAGCCGCGCCGGCATGAACCGCCCCCGCGACGCCGCGGAATCGATCCAGGAAATACGCGGATGATGTCGATATCGCCGGTCAGCAGCTACGCAGGCCGTCCACGTCCTTGAAATCGACGACGCGGAGTGTGCCATTGGCGAGCACGATCTCGGCGCCGAGGACCGAGCCCGAGGGCATGACGTCGAGGATGCGGAAGTTCCTGACCGGGCTCAGTTCCTCCGGCGTCCAAGCGGAGTCGTCGGTTTTGTGGAGCATGGCCGTGATCATCAGCTCCATCGCCGGATTTTTCGCCATGCGCTTGCGGTAGACGTAAAGGACTGTACTTTCGTCGGCCTCGGCGTTGAAGCCGCGATGTACCTTGCTTGCGATGGCGTCCCAGCCCGAATAAGAAATGAGCGCCACCTGGCGGCAGGGAATCGAGGCCGCGATGCCTTGTCCCCCCGTGGACTCGAAGGCGCGTGTGACGGCTCTCTGGCCGCGCATGTGTGGCAGGCCGAAGTGGCCGAGGGTGAGCTCATACTCGTAGGCGAGCCGGCAACGGTCGACGCGCACGACGCCACCAGGAATGGTGATTTCGGCCAGATCGATGATGTAGCCCACGCCGTTGTTCGGCGGCTTGCGCAGGATCAGTTGCCGGTAGAGGACACCGTCGCGCTCGCCGTTGAAGAGAGTGCTTTGCGCGCCCGTGAAGCCGGCGTCTTTCGCGGCCTGGTTATCGACGGCGCGGCCGGTGAGATAGAAGTTGATGTCCACGCCGCCGAGGTCGCGCGGGTCAAGCGAGCGGAAGGTGTACTCCTGCGCCGTGCCGCCCTCGGGGTCGCGATCCTCCCACGGAAAGTGCGTATTGAAGACGAGCTTGGCGTAGTTCGGATCGTCGTCGTAGATCTTGCCGGAGACGATCTCCGAGCTGCCGCTGGAGCCGTGGTTGACGAGGGCAATGCCTGGCTTTGCGAGCACCGTGCGC
>JAJYFA010000042.1 GCA_021790995.1 Acidobacteriota bacterium | reverse complement strand
CCCCGTCCATTTGGGCGAGATCAGCCTGGAGTGCTCGCGCGCCGGCGCGGCGGCAGTGGCTTTGTGGGCCACGCAGCGGCTGCTGCCGCTCACCAGCGACGGAGTCTTTGCCGAAGGGTTGAGGCGTGGGCGGCGGGCGGCGCTCGAGCTCGACCGCAGGCTCCGGGCCGACGAGAGATTTGTGGCGCTGGCAGCCGGCAAGCCTGAACTCGATATTGTTGTTTGGGCCGTGCGTGACCCCAGCGCTCAGCAGGCTACGCTGCGCGCGCAGCAGGTCTTTGATGCGTGCGCTACCCGCGGTCTCCATCTGGCGCTTGTCCAGTTGCCGGAGTCCTGGTTTTGGCCGCGGGATGGCGATGCAAAATCCTCCGGTGCCATCAAATGCCTCCGCAGCGTGCTCATGAAGCCGGAGCACGAAGCGTGGATGAGCGAGATCTGGGAACGGCTCAGCACCTCCTGTGCGGAGATTTTAAGTGCTTAAAGCGCACCCGGCAGGGTAAAATCTGGAAGAAAAAGAAAACGTTCTCAAGAAAGGTTGAGCCAGCCGGATAGCAACGCCAACGGGCAGGGCGAGGCGTAGCAGTTGAAGTTTGAGTTACAGGCTTGATTACAAGAAGAGGTTGATGGGTTATGCAGGATGCGAAGGCATTTCGTGAGATGCACAGGGAACGGTTCAAGGCCGAGCCGGCGATCTTCGTGGGGCCAGGACGCGTGAACCTGATTGGCGAACACACCGACTACGCCGAAGGCTTTGTGATGCCTGCGGCGATCAACTTTGCGACCCTGGCGGGGATTTCGCCGCGCACGGACGGCAAGATTGCGATCTACTCCGAAAATCAGGGCGAGGAAAAGGTGTTCGATGGAGTGCAGGCCACGCGGAGCCAGCACTGGACCGACTACCCGATGGGCGTGACGGCGATTCTCGCCGCGGAGGGCCACAAGATACCGGGGTTCAACCTGACGATCTGGAGCGATGTGCCGCTGTCCTCGGGCCTGTCCAGTTCGGCGGCGCTCGAAGTGGCGACGGCGCTGGCTGTCTTGTCACTGGCCGGCGCGAGCTACCCCGGCCCGCAACTGGCGCGGCTCTGTCAGCGGGCGGAGAACGAGTTTGTAGGCGCGAACTGCGGCATTATGGACCAGTTCATCAGCATCAACGCCCAGAAAGATCATGCACTGCTGCTCGATTGCCGCGATCTAAGCTTTAAGCTGGCGCCGATTCCCGGCCACGTGGCGCTGGTGATTGCCAATACCATGGTGAAGCACTCGGTGGCGGGTGGCGATTATCCCACGCGGCGGCGCGAGTCGGAGGCGGCCTGCGCGGTGATCGCGAGCCACAGGTCCGGGGTCAGGTTCCTGCGCGATTGCACGCTCGAGGATCTGGAAAAATGGGGCGGCGAAATGGAGCCCAAGAGCTACCTGCGGGCGAAACACGTGATCGGCGAGAACCTGCGCACCGTGGCAGCCTGCGAAGCGCTGCTCCGCGGCGACATGAAGGAACTGGGGAGGTTGATGGCTGAGGCGCACCGCAGCTATAGCCAGGACTTCGAGGGCAGTTGCGTGGAGGCCGACGCCATGGTGGCGCTGGCTCAGGATCTGCCGGGACTCATTGGCGCGCGGCTGACAGGCGGCGGCTTTGGCGGCTGCACCATCAACCTTGTTGAACAGGCCGAAGCCCTGGCGTTTGCCGAGGCGCTGGGCGCGCGCTATGCCGAGCAAACGGGAATTGTGCCCCAGATGCACGTTTGCCACGCCTCGGATGGGGCGCATAGGCTGGAATAAGACGGCGAGGCAACGAGCCGGCGCATGGGCCGCGGCGATTCTGCCCCGGCCCAAAAACTCGTGTTGCATGTCGCCGGCGCGCCTGTCTTTCCTGCTGCAAATTTGGACTTTTGCAGCCCAAAATGGCAATCTGACTATACCGGACATTGCGGCTCACGCCGCCCAGCCAATGAAGCATTCTGCTGTTGAGCGGGCGCTGGCGACGGTGTGTCGAGAGGCCGGTTGAGATCACAGTTTCTTTTGGAAGGAGCTATTCATGCTAACAGTTGGGGAGAAGTTCCCTTCGTTTGAGTTGACGGCTACGGTCGATCTGGATGTGCACAAGGCGTTTGAAACCATCACAGACGAGAGCTTTGCGGGCAAGTGGAAGGTTTACTTCTTCTGGCCCAAGGACTTCACCTTTGTATGCCCGACGGAGATTGAGGCGTTTGGCGCGATCAACAAGCAGTTTGAGGAGCGCGGGGCGCAAGTGCTGGGCGGAAGCACGGACTCGGAGTTTGTGCATCTGGCCTGGCGCAATCAACACCCGGGCCTCAAGAACCTGCCCTTCCCAATGCTTTCCGACATCAAGCACGACCTCTCGGAGCAATTGGGCATTCTGGATCTGAAGGCGGGCGTCTGCCTGCGGGCGACGTTCATCGTCGATCCCGAGGGAATCATTCGGCACGTCTCGGTCAACGATCTGGCGGTGGGGCGCAATCCGGAGGAAGTTTTGCGATTGCTGGATGGATTGCAGAGCGGAGAGCTGGTTCCGTGTAACTGGCACAAGGGCGAAGAGACGATCAGGGTATAGCGGCCAGGGAAGCAGATCCCTGACCGCAGGGGTTCTGCTTCAACTTCTTTAGAGGTGGCCCCATCCTCAGAGTCGAGACCAGGGGCGAGCACGGGGTTTCTATCCTGAACGATTCGTTCTATTGGGTTTGTGGCGTCCAGGTTCCGATTCAAAGACCTGGGCGCTCCCGTATTTGCCGGTTATTTGTCCCCTGAAATGTCCATTCCTTACACAGGTGGTTGTCTTGCCGGGAGGGGAAACCTTGATAAACTTGGGAAGTATTTGCCCCGATGAAGACTTCGAGGGATCCTGTACGGCAGCCCGCCGGGCTGGAGGTCTGGCATGCTGATGCGTGCGAAACAGAAGATGGATATGGGATCAACTGAATCAAACTCTTTTTCTTACGAGACAATTCCCGACGCAGGCCAAGTGGCCTATTTTTCGATGGAGATCGCAATTGAGCCATCGATGCCGACCTATTCTGGCGGCCTGGGCGTACTGGCCGGGGATACACTGCGCTCGGCAGCCGACCTGGGCGTGCCGCTGGCGGCATTTACGCTGTTGCACCGCAAGGGGTACTTCGAGCAGCATTTGACCGCCGAGGGCGTGCAGAGCGAGACGACTCAGCCGTGGGATCCGGCGAGTTTCTGCACCGAGGAAGCCTCGCGGGTCACGGTGCAGATTGAAAACCGGGTAGTGGTGGTGCGGGCGTGGCGATACGACCTGAAAGGACTCGCCGGCCATGTGGTGCCGATCTACCTTCTGGATACTGACCTCGATGAGAACTCCGGATGGGACCGGGGCCTGACAGACCATCTGTACGGCGGCGATACGAACTACCGCTTGCAGCAGGAGATTGTTCTCGGCATGGGGGGCGTGCGCATGGCTCATGCGCTTGGCCTGCGCGTCAATGTTTATCACATGAACGAGGGCCATGCGGCGCTGCTGACGCTGGCACTGCTGGAAAGTCAACTGGGCGGCGGGCCGCAGAACGGGGCCACTGAAGCGGACATTGAACAGGTACGGCGGAAATGCGTCTTTACCACGCACACGCCAGTGCCGGCGGGGCACGACCGGTTCTCAACCGAGCAGGTAATTCGCATTCTGGGCAGCGAACGGACGGCGCGGCTTGAAAAGCTCGGCTGCTTCCGCGATGGACTGCTGAACATGACGCTGCTGGCGCTGTGCTTCTCGCGCTACGCGAACGGCGTGGCCATGCAGCACGGCAAGGTCTCGCGCCAGATGTTTCCCGAGTTCAAGATCGACTCGATCACCAACGGCGTACACGCCCCGACATGGATGAGCGCGCCGGTGGCGCAAATGCTGGACGAGCACATTCCGGCCTGGCGGCGCGACAACCTGTACCTGCGCAATACCATCGATGTGCCCGATGCGGTGATGCAGAAAGCGCATGCCAGAGCCAAGGAAGATCTGCTGGCCGAGGTGGGAGCACGGACGGGGCATGTGCTGGACCCGAATGTGCTGACCCTGGGCTTTGCACGGCGCGCGGCGACGTACAAGCGGGCGACGTTGCTGTTCAGCGATCCCGAGCGGCTGAAGGAGATTGCCGCCAAAGCGGGTGGATTGCAGATTCTCTACGCCGGCAAGGCGCATCCGCAAGATGAGCCGGGCAAGGCGCTGATCCAGCATGTGGTGGCGGAAGCGGCCAGGCTCTCGGACAACAACCTGCGCATTATCTACCTTGAAAATTACGCGTGGGATCTGGGCGCGCTGCTGACTGCCGGCGTGGATGTGTGGGTAAACACACCGCGGCGGCCCTACGAAGCCTCCGGCACAAGCGGCATGAAGGCGGCCATGAATGGCGTGCCCAGCCTCTCGATTCTGGACGGATGGTGGATCGAGGGCTGCATCGAAGGCGCAACAGGGTGGGCGATCGAAGACGGCGCAGACGATGCCGCCGAGGCGATCTCGCTCTATACGAAGCTGGAGACGGCCGTGGTTCCGCTCTACCGTGACGCCAAGGACAGGTGGACCAGGCTGATGAAGACGACGCTGGCGTTCAATGGCTCGTACTTCAACACCAATCGCATGGTGAAGCAGTACACGCGCAACGCGTACTATCCTGAGCGGCTCAGCGTGCCGGTGAAGGTGGACGAGTCAGTATACGCGGACTGAAAATCACGGTTCCGCAGAGGCGCCTGCAAAGTTCCCCGGTCCTGTCATCGTCGAGCTACTCCCCGTAGGGCGCCCAGATATTTTTGACCTGTGTAGCGTGCTGCAGGAACCAGCGGCCCTCGGCCTGCGCCGGGTTGAACCAGTCGTATTCGTGGCCGTCGTTGGTCCACACCTGCTTCATGTTGCCCGTAGACGCGGCGCGCACAAAGTTCGCTTCCTCGTTGCTGCGGAAACACCAGATGGCCTCGATGCCATCGTGCTCGGCCAGGGTCTTCGCCAGCTCCACCGGATGCCCGGCCACCAGATTCACCACGCCGCCGGGCATGTCGCTCGTGTCGAGCAGTTGATAGAGATCGCCGATCACGAGCGGGTATCGCTCCGAGGGCACGGCGACGACGGTATTGCCGACTGCAATCGCCGGCAGCACCAGCGAGAGCAGGCCCAGCAGCGGCGCTTCAGACGGCGCGAGAATGCCGACGGCGCCCACCGGCTCATTCATGGCAATGGCGATGTTACGTCCCGGCGGATTGTGTACCTGTCCGTCGTACTTGTCGGCCCAGGCCGCGTAGCTGAAGATGCGCTGGATCGAAAGATCGACCTCGACGGCTGCCTGCGCCGCGCCCACTGCGCGCGCGAGCCGCGCGGCGATCTCATCGCTGCGCTGGATCATGTTTTCGGCAAGATAGTAGATCACCTGCGCGCGATTGTGGGCAGCGGTCTTTGCCCATCCGGTCGCATTGCGGGCGGCTTCAACGGCGTTGCGAATGTCTTTGCGGTTGCCGAGCGGCGCCTCACCCAGCAGCTCGCCCTCGCGGCTGTACACCGGGAACGAGTAGCCCGAGTCGGGCCGCGCCTGCTTGCCGCCGATGTATTGCTTCACGGTGCGGTCAATCGTGGCATGGGCCGGCAAGCCAGCGGAAGTGAATCCCTCCGCCTCATCCGGCGTCTCGATCTTCACGGCCCTTTCCGGCGCGGCAGGCAGCGAACGCAGCCACTTCGGCGTGAGGTACTCGAGCATTCCCTCGCGTCCGCCCTCGCGCCCGTAGCCGGATTCGCGATAGCCTCCGAATCCGCACGCCGCATCGAACTGGTTGGTCGAGTTGATCCACACCACGCCTGCCTTCACCTGCGCGGCCAGATCGAGCGCCACGTTGATATTCTCGCTCCAGATGCTCGCGGCGAGGCCATAAATCGTGTTGTTCGCCAGTTCCGCGGCCTCGGCCGGCGTGCGGAAGGTCATCGCCACCAGTACCGGACCGAAGATCTCCTCCTGCACCACCTTCGCCGCCGGATGCACGTCGGTAAGCAGCGTCGGCGGATAGAAACTGCCCTTCGCCGGCAGCGGATTCCGGGGCTGCCAGCAGCGTGCTCCCTCGGCCACGCCGTCTTCCACCATCCTGCGGATGGTTTCAAGTTGTACGGGCGAGACAATCGCGCCGATATCAATCGACTTGTCGAGCGGAGGACCGACGCGCAGCGTCTCCATGCGCGCGCGCAGCTTGGCATAGAAGGTCTCCGCCACGCGCTCCTGCACCAGCAGACGGGAACCCGCGCAGCAGACCTGTCCCTGGTTGAACCAGATGGCGTCGACAACACCCTCCACCGCCGAATCGAGATCGGCGTCGTCGAAGACGATGAACGGCGACTTGCCGCCCAGCTCCAGCGACAGCTTCCTGGCCGAGTTCGCCGTGACCTTGCGGATCGTACGGCCCACCTCCGTGGAACCGGTGAATGCAACCTTATCAATGCCGGGATGCGCGATGAGCGCCTCGCCTGTTTTTGCATCGCAGGTGAGCACATTGAGCACGCCCGGCGGCAGGCCCACTTCCATGGCCAGCTCGGCAAAGGCCAGCGCTGTCAGTGGCGTGTACCGGGCCGGTTTGATGACGACCGTATTGCCGGCTGCCAGCGCCGGAGCCACCTTCCAGGCAAACATCAGCAGCGGAAAGTTCCACGGAATCACCTGGCCTGCCACGCCGCAGGCCGTATACTGCGGAAACTCCCGATCGAGAAGCTGTGCCCAGCCGGCATGGTGATAGAAGTGCCGAGCCACCAATGGAATGTCGATGTCGCGGCTCTCGCGAATCGGCTTGCCGTTGTTCATGGTCTCGAGAACAGCGAGCCGCCGCGCGTGCTTCTGCACCTGACGCGCGAGAGCGTAGAGATAGCGCGCTCGCTCATGACCGCTCAGCGCCTGCCACGCGGGCTGCGCTCTGCGCGCCGCTTCGACGGCGGCCTCCACGTCGTCGCGATTGCCCTTGGCGACTTCAGCAATCACTTCGCCCGTCGACGGATCGCTCGCGGTCTGGTACTCGCCGCTGAGGGGCTTGACCCATGCGCCGCCGGTAAACTCCTCGAACCGGCGATGATGCCGCTCCAGCCAGGCGACCGCTTCCTTCGGGTCTTCCGGCGCAGCTCCGTACTCCATGGTGTAGAACTTCTCCGCAATGCTCACAGCGTCTCCTATCCTCTCTCAGCCTTAAGTCTAAGACTGGAATCTTAATAGCCCAATCTGCTCCATTTCCTTTTGCCGGTACACGACAAAGTCATTCCATGCAATTTGGGCAGCTTCCAAATCACGCATGAGAGTGCCATGGCGGTATTCGCTCTCGCATACCATTGCCGCGAAATACCACATACCCATATTGACTCGTTCTGGATTGTGATTGAACGCGCGATTCACGACGAATTGAGCTGTCTTCTCAATTTCCTGCTCGCTAACTTGTCCGAGGCGAGGAAAGTCCTCAATGTCTTGCATAATATGAACGGTGCGCCAAATCCAGATATCAATAGGCTGAAGAAGGAATCGCAAATTGTTCGTAGTTACCGAAGCGACTTCTTTGAGGTCGCGGAGGAAATAGGAAGCGATTTTAGGCCCTATTCCTCTGATTGATTTTATGAAATTGTGGGCGCTACGCACATCGCTTTGCAGGAGGCGAGTACAGTATTGGATCAGATCGGTAGTCTCTGCCTCTCGGAGACGCGCGAAAATCGACCTCCGTTCTCCCGACTCATCGGGATTCAGCGGGCATAGCTTTTCGTTGATGCCTCTGTCATTGAGTCTCTGCTTGTACTTTTCCCATACTTCTTGTTCAACGCGAGTACAGTTGCTGCACAACCGGCTTTCCTTCACAACGTCCGCGGCCGCATGAGCAAAGCCGGGATTTGTGCCTTGCCGCTCGAAGGCGTATCTCTCAAGGAAGAATGCAATTGCTTGCCACGGCTCCTTACATCCCTCGTAAATCTCCCATTGCGGCAGCAGTATCGTGCGGTAATATACCCCCCCAATTTTCTCGAAGAGGTCAAACCATCCCTGGATTTCAACATCGTTCATGGGTCTTGAGCTCGACTCCCTTCGGCCTACGCAACCGGGTGCCGATACGTCGCCGAATAATGTCCCGTCAAATGATGCTCCAACTGCCGCTCGATGTCACCCAGCATTCCGCTGGCGCCGAAGCGGAAGAGTGACGGCTCCAGCCACGGCCGGCCCAGCTCGTCTTTCATCAACGACAGCCAGTCGAGCGCCTGCTTGGCTGTGCGAATCCCGCCGGCTGGCTTGAATCCAACAGCCATGCCCGTCCGCTCTGCATAGTCGCGAATGCACCGCACCATCACCAGCGAAACCGGCAGCGTCGCGTTCACGCTCTCTTTGCCCGTCGACGTCTTGATAAAGTCCGCGCCCGCCATCATCGCCACCCAACTGGCCCGCGCCACATTACGCAGCGTCATCAGGTCGCCTGTACCCAGAATCGCCTTCATGTGCACGTTGGGTCCGCAGGCATCTTTGAACGCCGCAATCTCGTCGTAGAGCGCCTGCCACTCGCCGCCAAAAACATGGGCCCGCGTGATGACAATGTCGATCTCCCGCGCGCCGGCTTCGACCGAGCGGTGAATCTCGGCCACGCGCTCGGCCAGAGGATTCAATCCCGCTGGAAATCCGGCGGACACCGCAGCCACAGGAATCCCTGAGCCTTCGAGCGCTTTCACAGCCGTCTCCACAAACGCGTGATAGACACAGACCGCGCCCACCGTCAGGTGCAGATCCTCAATGCCGAGTCCCTCCACCAGGTGCTGTTCGAGCGGATTCCGCGCCTTCGCACACAACCGCTTGACGCGCTCGACCGAGTCGTCCCCGCTCAGCGTCGTCAGGTCCATGCACGCAATCGCGCGCACGAGCCACGCCGCCTGCGTATCTTTCTTCACCGTGCGCCGCGCCACATGCGTCGCCGTGCGCCGCTCGACGGCGCTCGTGTTCACGCGCACCTGGTCGATCCAGTCAAGGTTCAGGGGAATACGCCGGTTGGCTTCGAGCGCGCGCCCGTGCAGAACCACTGGGATAGGCTCAACAGAGTGCGCGCCGCGGTTTCCCGCGCCGTTCACTGACGTGATGGGTTGGAGGGCCATGAGTCTGTCTCCACAATAGAACTCAATCATTGAACTCAACAAAAAAGACTGGCCCCTCCGCCGTCGAGAGGAGCCGTACTTGGAAACATTCAGCGGAGCTGGCGGTGTGAGCACAGCTGGATCCACCGCGGTGGCGGCCACATTGCACAAGCAGCGAGTCGGAGACACCGCCGGCGCGATAAGGCCGTCAGAAGAAGAAGAATAAATCGGCCACCTGGCCAAAGCAACCGCGTGGGACTGGTCGTTTGGGCCGCACTACCACTCCAGCCGCAGCAATGAAACTGCCTGCCGCGGCAGTGTTGTCTCGATCGTCAGCTTGCCCGCGGCAACATCGAGCCAAATAGGCGATGTGAGCAATTCAAGTTGCCCAGCCGCCTTCAATCGCGCGTATTGCTCGGCAGTTGGCGCTTGCGGCGAACCCATTTTGACCCACACCGTGTAAGCGTCGCTATGTGTCTCGTCGATCCGGTAGTGTTCGAGCAACACCCTCTTCACACCGGGCGGAATTCCCGCAATCGTCACGCGAACGTTGGCGTCCGGCGCGGGCATATCGCTGTCGTGATAGTTCCAGACCATTACTGCCGCATCGTGCGCAGACTTGGTGGCCAGAGCGTCCACGTCGGGCGACTGGCGCACCCCGGTCTTCACCAGCACATCGAGCGGAACTGCGCCCGTGCTCGACGTCATCACCCGTTCGCCTGTCATCATCCCCGTCATGCGAAAGAGATTCAGAATCGGCTTGTCGATGCCGCGCGTGGCCAGCGTTCGATACCCATCGAAGTAGCCTGCGTTCTCAAACTCGAAGGACCACGAGAGCATCGCAATCAGGTTCACGTCAATCTTGTCCTGTAGATCGAACAGAGCCTTTACCGCCGTCGCCGTATAGGCCGCGTAAAGTGGCTCATTGCGATACCCGTTGGCCGGGTTTTCTTTTGCCGAACACGCAGCGCATCCCTCGGGATCGGCTTCGCTGAGAATGATCGGCAGATGCCTGAGCTCTGGATGCCTGGACACAATCTGGAAACCTGTTCGGGCGGCGCGCAACTCGTTGGCGAGTCCCATTTGCACGCGGCCATCCACCACGGCCGGCCGGCCCTTGGGATGAAACGAGATGAAATCGAGTGGAACCGGTTTGCCATTTGCCGCGCTCTTGCCGCGCAGACAATGCTCGATGAAGCTCTCAAGGAACGCGCTTGCCCTCGCGTTGCCGGGCCCCGTACTCGCCGGTCCGCCAACCCTGGCGCCGGGCAGTGCAGCGCGAACGCCCGCGGCCGCATAATCGTAGAGCTTGAAGTACTCAGCCGGCGTTCCGTGCCAGTACTCGATATCCGGCTCGTTCCACACCTCGAAGTACCAGGTGCTCACGCGTTCCCGGCCGTAGCGATGCACCAGGTGTTCCGTGTACCTGCGCACCAGCTCGCCCCACATCTTGTAATCCTTGGGCGGATTGTTTGAAGCGCCTCCCATGGTGTGCGCTGGATAGTGCAGTTGGTAGGCGCTGATCCCCGGCACCACGGCCGCCAGGTCTTTGGGCATAAAGCCCAGCTCCACCATGGGCCGCACTCCAGCCTTCGCAAACTCGTCAAAGGTACGGTCGGTGATGGTGAAATCGTAGGCCGGCTTGCCGTTCCGATCGAGGCTGAAGACGTTCGACGAGCTCCACTTGAGCTCTGGTAAGCCGTTGCCCGAGGTCAGGAGGTGGTGGGCGCGAATGGTGACCGGCGTCGGGCTCAGGTCATGCAACTCGGCGAGCAGTTGCTTGCCAAACGGCATCGTCGTGTAGTTAGACTCGTCGTAGCCAAACCAGTCCGTAATCGGCTTGTAGCTGCCCACCGCCCGCGAAAGATCCACTTGGATCGACACGAGACCCGGTGCGGACGATTGACCGGCGACCTGGAGCGCCGCGGCAAACATGAGGATAACGGTAATCTTGCGCATCGTTTTCACCTTACCGGCTTGCCGACCCGCACCGCTGCCTCAAGGATCGGATCGCACGGGCACAATCTCTGGCCTGTGATCTTGCAAGCGGTCCGCAGACGGGGGTTCACATCGCCTTTCCTTTCTAGCTATGTAAACTTAACATATTGATAAATAATAAGTTAACAACTACTTCTCGATGAGCCTCTCCATCAGCGCGTCGAAGTCCTCCAGGCGTGCGTACTCGATGACCACCTTCCCGCGGCCGTTGTGGTCGTCGATTGTCACCTTCAAACCGAGGGCGCGCTGCAGTTGCTCCTGCGCATCGCGCACGTTGGGATCAACCGGTGGCGCCTCTTTAGGCTCCTTTTTGGCCTTGCGACTGGGGTCGATGAGGCCCTGAACGTAATTTTCAGTCTGGCGAACAGACATCGAAAGCGCCGCTATGCGTTGGGCAGCCTTCTCGATCTCCTCGGCGTGTTCCAGAGCCAGCAGGGCGCGAGCGTGGCCAAAGGTGAGTGCTCCATTCTCAACACGTGCTTGCACATTCAATGGTAACTTCAATAAACGCAGGAAGTTAGAGACTGTTGCACGGTCTTTTCCGGTGCGCTGCGCCATCTGCTCCTGCGTCATGTGGAACTCGCGCGCAAGACGCTCGAAGGCGCGCGCCTGCTCCATCGGGTTCAGGTCGGCCCGTTGCAGGTTTTCAACGATGGTAATCTCCATCGCCTGCTCATCGGAGACCTGGCGGAGAATGGCGGGAACGGTGGCTTTGCCGGCCTGTTTCGAGGCGCGCCAGCGACGTTCACCCGCAATCAATTGGAAACGCCCCCCGGCCAGTGGCCGCACCAGGATCGGCTGCACGACTCCGTTCGCAGTAATGGAAGCCGCCAGCTCTGCGAGCTGCTCCTCGTTCACGTGAGAGCGGGTCTGAAAAGGGTTGGGATCGATCTGTTCGACGGGAATCTCGCGCGGCTTTCCGCCTTCGGGCTCACCTGCGGGGGCAATTGTCGGGCGAGGAAGCAGGGAGTCGAGGCCTTTGCCGAGGGCGCGGCGCTTGGGATCGGAAACAGCAACGTTGGTCATGGAGAATCCTCAATTTGAGCAGGCTGAAATCAATTTGTGTTCCAGCTTGGAGCTATTCACGCAGCCGTTTATGAATAGGGCCAGAAGGTAACTTTGGCATTTGGGCGCGCCGGAGGTGCGGCTTTGCGCTCGGCTGCGCGTGGGCTCTCAATCTGATTGCGCGCCAGGAACTCGCCCGTCATCTCGAAGTAAGCCTCCGCGCCGCGCGAACGCGGATCGTAGATCGCAACCGGCTTGCCGTGGCTCGGCGCTTCGGCAAGACGCACGTTCCGCGGAATCACGGTGCGGTAGAGAATCTCGCGGAAGTACTCGCGAAGAGTCTCGGTCACCTGCTGCGCCAGGTTGGTCCGATCGTCATACATCGTCAGCAGCACACCCTCGATGGCCAGATCCTGGTTGAATGCCGCGCGTACGCGTTCGAGCGTTGAAATGAGCTCCGAGATCCCTTCCAGGGCGAAATACTCCGCCTGCAAGGGGACAATAAGGCTTTCCGCCGCGCAAAGAACGTTGAGAGTAAGAAGATCGAGAGCCGGAGGGCAATCGAGAAAAATCAGATCAAAGTTGTCACGGATCGGGTCGAGAGCGCTCCGCAGACGCAGGGAGCGATCCTCCGCGCCGGCCAGCTCGATATTTGCGCCGGTCAGGTTCTTTGAGCCGGGAAGCAGCCAAAGCCGGTCCACCTCAGTAGGAAGAATCACCTGCTCTGCGGGACTGTCTCCAACAAGGACGTCGTAGATCGAGTGGCGATTGTCGTCTCTCTGAAAACCCAGCCCCGAAGAGGCGTTAGCCTGGGGATCGCAGTCGATGAGGAGGGTTTTCATCCCCTCCAGAGCAAGGCAGGCGGCAAGGTTGATGGCCGTGGTGGTCTTGCCCACACCGCCCTTCTGGTTGACGATTCCGACGATTTTCCCCATGGCATTCCAGACTAAAGCGAGAGGTAGCGGAGAGCCTAGCGACTTGCGTTGTGGGAAACTTGACCCGGCTGTGGAAAGCGCCTGAAAGAGGGACCTATCCGCATCGAGTAAATGCTTGTTCAGAAAGAGTTTTTGGGTAGTGGTAAGGGGCCTCGATTGGGGAGGGTGAAGAGGGCTCGAACGGTGGAAAACATCTGTACTGTGAGGTGATTTTTTGTTGTCTGATCTCAGTACTTCCGTTTTGTGATTGGGTCCAATCTGGTCCAAACTTGCTAATGTTCCACGTGGAACATGGGTCGAGATCGTCTATCCCTGGACGCTCATCCTCACTCCACTGTTCCACGTGGAACATTGTTGGGCCTGCGCCTGCACCCACCCTCCCAGGGTCAGTCCGCCTTCCCTTGATGCGCCATCGCCTCGCCGTGAGCCGCCATCGTTTGCCTGCCCCCTTGCTGCGCTGCTATCATGCGCTCCCATACGGCTCAGAGCGCCAAACATATGAACTCTCAGCAACCTTCTCACAAGTGGATGTCCTACCTCACGCGCCGCCAAGCTCTTCAAGGCACGTTCGCCTTCACCGCGTCCTCCCTGCTGCCTTGCTGCGGATCGTCTTCATCGATCAGCTCACCAGGCGGGCCCTCAAATAGCAACACCCAGCCCACACCATCCGGCTCCATTACCCCAGCCTCGCTCAATGTCTCAGCAAACTCGGCCGGGGCCATCGGCTCAGCTTTCGCCGGACTCTCCTACGAAAAGGGATCCCTCATCCAAAATCCCTATCTCTTCACCGGCAACAATGCCAATCTCCTCGCCCTCTTCAAGCTCATCGGCCCCAGCGTGCTGCGCGTCGGCGGCAACTCGGTCGACCACAATGTATGGACTCCAAAAGGCGCGGGGCAAACGCCGGGGCAGATCGCTCCCAGCGACGTCGATGCCCTCGCTGCCTTCGTCAAAGCCGCCGGCTGGCAGTGCCTCTATGGAATTAATCTGGGCGGCGCCGGTCCACACCCCTACACAAACGGCTCGATTGTTGCCGCAACCACGCCCACGCTCGCCGCCCAGGAGATCGCCTACGCCTGCCAAGCCTTCGGATCGTCCCTCCTCGGCTTCGAGATCGGCAACGAATGCGACCTCTATGGCAGCTCCTATTTCAGTGGAGCTACCTGGAATATCTCGACTTTCGAGTCGCTCTGGACCGAGTTCAGGGACGCAATCGTGGCGCAGACCCCGACCGCCGCACCTCTCTGCACCGGACCAGCCGACGCGGGTGGCGAATCCTCCTGGACCATCCCCTTCGGACAATACGCAACCAAAAAGGAGATCTCTCTTCTCACCCAGCACTACTACCGCGGCAACGGAATGTCCCCTACATCCACCGCCGCCAACCTCGTCACGCCCGATGCCACGCTCCTGAACGACCTCAGGACGCTCGATGCTGGCGCAAAAGCCATCGGCGTCCCCTATCGACTCGCCGAGTGCAATTCCTACTACAACGGCGGCGCAAGTGGTGTGAGCGACGCCTACTGCTCCTCTCTCTGGATCATCGACTTCCTCTTCGACTGCGCCCTCAACGGCGCTGTGGGCGCCAACTTTCACGGCGGAGGCTCCGGGAGCGGGTACACTCCCATTGCGGATTCGGGAGGCACCGTCATTGACGCACGCCCGGAATACTACGGCATTCTGCTCTTCACACTTGCCGGTCAGGGCACACTCTACACGACAACCCTCTCCGGCATCGGTAGCCTCAACGTCACCGCCTACGCCGTCAAGACTTCGTCGGGCGGCCTCAACGTGATCGTTGCGAACAAGGACAGCACGCAGAATCTACAGCTCTCCGTTCAGCTCCCGCAGACCGCCAACTCCGCCACGCTGCTTGAGATGACACAACTCTCTTCCGGCGCTTCGGGGCCCAATCTCAGCGCAACTTCGGGAGTCACCGTCCAGGGCACCACCGTCAGCCCCAATGGATCATTTTCGCCAGGACAGGCCTATATCCTCAATCCAGGCGGGACGCAGCTCACCTGTTACGTGCCTTATCTCAGCGCCGTTCTCATTCAGGTTGCATAGTAGCCGGCCTTGCTCTTGTTCCCGATCGGCAGCTATCTCATGCGCTGGGCGAGCGCCAGAACGCGCTCCATACTGCCCGGCAGGGTGCGGCTTGCGGCGAAGCTAAACCCTTCGCCGGCTGCTGCTTCGAGCTGAGGAAGATCCCCCTGAGTGGTCATCAGCGCAAGCCATCCCCCTTGGGCGACGAGGCGCGCCGCCTGGCCAACGGCCTTCGGCATCTTGTCGACGGCCCTCAAAATGACACAATCGAAGGTCTGCTGGAGGGTCTCGGCGCGGCCAGAGTGGATCTTTGCCGATAGCCCCAGCACACGAATAGCCTCCTGCAAAAAGGCTGCCTTCTTGCCCTGCGACTCTGCCAATGTGACCGCAATCCCGGGCCGACAGAGGGCAATCGGAATCCCCGGCAGGCCCCCACCCGATCCAAAGTCGAGGAGGGTCGACACACCGTCCGGCAATATCATTGCAACTATAATAGATTCAATAAGATGACGAGAGATAATACCCTCTTCGTCGCGAATTGCGCTCAAATTGAGGTGCTGATTCCAGCGAATAAATAGCGAAACATACTCTGCAAACTTCTTTGCCGTCTCGCCATCCAGCGGCACCTGCCCAGCCGCCGCCAGGAGCTCCGTCAGCCGCGCACTCACCTCGTTTGGGTCCATCGCTCAGTTCCTACTGCCGCTGCGCCGTCGCCGCAACCGCCGATCTGCGGCGGACGCCAGCTTCGAGCTGCCTGCACAAACGCGGCAAAGATCGCCCGCGAAAATTCGCTCTGGCCGTAGCTCCGCTCCGGATGCCATTGCAACCCGACAACGAAGTGGTCCCGAGCATCGAGCTCGACCGCCTCAATCACCCCATCGACCGGCGAAATCGCGGTGATGCGGAGATTATCGCCCAGCGTGCGAACAGCCTGGTGGTGGCTTGAGTTTACCTGCACGTCGCCGGCTTCTTCCGCTGGCAGGATCTCGCTCAGCCGCGATCCCTCGGTAATCTCGACCGGATGCGCCCTCAGCACCTCGCGCCCGGGCCTGTGGTTCACTGCGGTCTTCAGATCCTGAATCAGTGAGCCTCCGCACCACACGTTCAGGTTCTGCACGCCTTGGCAGATGGCAAGGATCGGCTTGTGCAGACTGAACGCATCCTGCAGAAGCAGCTCGTCGGCCGCGGTGCGCGCGGGGTCGTCGGCCGCGCACTCGGGCAGCCGTGTCTCGCCGTACCTCTGTGGGTCAATGTCGAACCGGCTGCCCGGCAACAGGACTCCCTCAACGCCCGTCAGCATCCGCGCCACGCGCTCCTGCGGTTCGCTCAAAGGCAGCACCACCGGCTCGGCTCCCGCGGCCTGCAGCGCCGCGATGTACTGCGGCAAGGCACGCTGGTTGTACTCAGGATCGCTGCTGGTGGGCTCGGGAATTGCGATGCGGACGGGCATAGTGCCAGTGTAATGCGGATGCTTGAGGGGTACGTCCCAATAGGCGCAGTCTCTGGCTTGCCTCTTTGCCGATTACAAGGGGAAGCGATGAGCAAATTGTTTGAAGAGATGGCACAAGGAACGGCGGAAGCCCGCGCCTACTTGGAAGGTGAACGCAAGGGTTACAAGGTCACACTGCCGGAGACTGTGGACGTGCGAGGTCTCCGCAAGCGCCTGCGCCTGAGCCAAGGGCGCTTCGCTGAGAGTTTCGGTTTGTCGGTGGATGCAGTTCGTCATTGGGAGTCTGGGCGTCGCCAGCCGGAAGCCGCTGCGCGCGCGCTTCTTATCGTCACTGCCGCCGACCCTGAATTTTTGATGCGTTCGTTGGCCAAAAGCGCTTGAACACGAGTAAAGGGTCACCCGGCGGGGGATCCCTGGTCTCATGCAGCGTTTTATCAAGTTTGAGGCTGCCCCGGCGTCGGCAGTGTAATGTGAGTCGTCCATCCCCTTTGGCGCTAACGAAGAATGACCCATTAAGTAGTGCACAACATAACGGGTCAATTCTCGCGAGCGCCGAAGCCAATCCCAGGTTCTCAAAAGCGAGGGACCGGGGCCACCCCTCATCTTGGCCTTGAAATGCGACCGGGTCCGGGGCCCGCCAGCGCAGACGTCAGTCTGAAATTCCGTTCATAATGTCCATTTTGTGAAGCACTACCTGTTCAGGGCGAAGTTCTATCATGTCGATGGGCCTCATCCTACCGGAAAGGAACGCCTGTACCTGGTCAGCTGAAAATGTGAGGCTGACGATGTAAAGAAGTCCTGTGTGATGTACGCGCTGAGAGATGGGGCTGCGATACAAAAGACAGACGCTCAGGTTGCCAGAAACGGTGCGATCTCCTGTCCGCGGTTCGGTCTCAGCTTCGGACAGAGCAGTTTTCAGAGAACCCCATTGGGTGGTCTCAAGGTCACTATTCTTCGTATCGGGCGGGACCAAGACCCCTGCTAATGGACCAGCCTTGTCCTCTTTGTGACACGTCTCGCTGATCTCCTTCTGCGGTGCGAAGGATCCGCCTTTTGGCAAGAAAATCAAGCTAGTGAGTACCGCAGTGTTTGTCGCCGGGGTCCTGCCGTCATTGTCTATTTTGAGGCGCATCTGGTAAACGACGATTGCATCCTTATTCACCGTCACCCACGAGACCTTTGTGTCAGACAACATCAAGATTGGTCGCTCCGCCAGATCTAGTTGCGTGGCCGAGGTCGATGCTAGCGCCTTTGTCGCGTCCGCAAGTGTGTTCGCCGCATCAGACTGCCGTTTCATCTGCGCCAGAGCTTTCTGGGTGCTCTCATCCGAGGAGGCTGCCTCTCGTGCGGCTGTTTTGGCGGATTCTTCGGTAGCCTTGCCGCTCTGTAGCACTGCGGGAGTTTGTTTCTTCACTTCCTGCAGAGTCTTATTGACGGCTACCCACTGCTGAAATGAATAAAAAGCGAGTATTCCTGTCGCGACCAAGAGGAGCGCATTAACGACGAACCCCAGAAAGACCAACGCATTCGCGACCTCGCTGGACTGAAGCCTCCGTAACAACGCACTAATGCCCCGAAGCCCTTTCAATGTCCCTCACGCGCTCAACGCTGGCGGGCTGCCCTGGTCTCAAACAGCATTTTATCAAGTTGAGGGTGCCCCCGTCCCTTGCTTTTGGGGACCGGGGATGCAGGCTGTCCCGGTCTTCACGGGCAACATACTCGTAAACCAGGGAGGCCCTCAAAATCCTTGAGGTTCGCGGTGAACAGAGCATAGTCGTTTTCTATTACCAAAGGGAGAACCCCCGGCTTTGCCGGGGTGGCAGTAGAAGTTTGACAGTTCCGGGAATATGTTTTCCCACAACTGCCCGTACTGTAGCAGTGAAGATAGCCACTGAGTGGCCTTTGCTTTTGTTCTTGCTTTTGCTTTCACCGGTTGCGATCAGGCCCCTTTGAGGGGCCAGCAACCGTAAAGCCTCCGGCTTTGCCGGAGGATACTTACTGCCTGAGCAGCTATCCAGATATCGTTGACCCGTGTTCTCGGCGACCGGCCCGACTGTTTCATGAAGGCCGCCAGGATGCCGAAGGCGGAGGCTGTAAGGGAAGAAGAGATGAATTCCTTACCAGCGGCTTTGATGTGCGGCGCACTATCGAGACCATTAGGCTTTTTGGCAGCAGCAGCCCATTGGTCGATCATCGAGTGACCGCGCCATCGTGCCGTCAACCGGCTCTTATGAGCCGACTTCAATCTCCGCCTCGCTTCGCGCCGGTTCGTCGAGCATCGCCTCAATGGCGCAGCGCAGCCGCTCGGTCAGTTCGACGTTCTCGCGAACCGTCATTCCTTTCGTCTCGATAGGTTCGCCCACATGCACAGTCAGCTCGCCCGGATACAGGTGCTGTGTGTGCATTGGCAGCAGATCGTAAACCCCCTTGAGCGCGATGGGCACCAGAGGAACCTGGGCGCGAATCGCCAGGTAGGCCGCGCCGGGAAGCATTGGCATTAACTCGCCCGTCAACGTGCGACCGCCTTCAGGAAACACCACCAGCGGCATCCCGTGCTTGAGCGCCTTCACCGCGCCGCCCAGACTTGTAAGCGAGGCGTGCGGGTTCGCGGTGTCGATTGGCATCTGTCCGGAACGCTCCAGATACCAGCCGATGAACGGCCACTTCCAGAGTTCCTTCTTGGCCAGGATGCGGAACTGAAAAGGCAGCGCGGCAAAGATCACCGGAATGTCCATGTAGGAGGTGTGGTTCGCGGCATAGACGGCGACCGGATGCTTGCGCAGATTTTCGGCTCCCACCACCTTCAACCGCGAAAGCGTGATCCGCACCGCATTGCGCGCCCAGAACCGAGCGATTTTGTGCTGCGCGCGGCCGCTCTTCTCCACCAGAGACACCAGAAGCGCAGTGCTCCCGCAGAGCACTGTTTCCAGCAGGAAGACCGGCGCCTGCAGAGCATTCGACCGCCAGCGAGCAAGCCGCGGCATAGGGTTGGGCCGCCGGCTCACGATCTACCTCGCATTCCCGCCAGAAGCATAGCGCGTGCCTCGCCGACCAGGTAGACCGATCCCGAAACCACCACGACACCTCCCGCTGCGCTCTCCCGGGCTGCGCGCAGGGCGTCGCTTACCGAATCTGCCGCGACGGCCCTTGTCCCTGTTGCTTTTGCCGCGGCAAGCAGATCCTCCATCGCTGTGGCGCGCGTGCTGTGAATCGGGGCCAGGATGACTCGCTCGAACAGAGGAAACAAGATCTGCGCCATCTCTTCTGCCGGCTTGTCGCGCAGGCAGCTAAAGATGAGCACCCGCGGTGCGCGCCGTTCGAGAAGGCTGCGCAGTCCCGCACGCAGCGCCCAAGCGCCCGCCGGGTTGTGGGCCACGTCGAGCACCCACTCGATGCCGCCAAACGTCATCCCTTCCATCCGGCCCGGCCAGCGTGTCCCGCGAATTCCCCTCTCGATGGCTCCCGGCGTTACCGCGAATCCGTGGCGTGATGCCAGCTCCACCGCTGCGGCTATCGCCAGGGCCACGTTGCGATGCTGATGCGCGCCCGCCAGCGGCGAATTGACCGTCACTGTCGCTCCCAGCACGTCGACCGTATACGGTCCCTCCGTCTCAGCCGGCGGCATGTAGGGAACCGCGCTCACCCCGCGGACTCCCAGCTCGACTGCCACCTCGCCCAACACGCGGTTCGCCTCTGGATGCTGTGGCAATGTAATCATCGTTCCGCCACTGCGCAGGATTCCCGCCTTCTCGCGCGCAATCGCGGCGATCGTTGGGCCAAGCCACTCCATGTGGTCGAGCGAGATGTCGGTGACAACCGAGAGCAGCGGCTCGACAACATTTGTCGCGTCGAGCCGTCCACCCATCCCCACTTCCAGCACCGCAATTTCTATCTTGTTTTCAGCGAAGTAGAGAAACGCGAGCGCGGTGAGTGCTTCAAAGTAGCTCGGCCGCTGCGGGAGCTTCTGCTCTTTCAGAATTTGGTTGGCGGTATCGGAAACAAGGAAAAATAACCGGGCAAAGTCGCTGTCGCCAATCTCGCGGCCATTCACCCGGATGCGCTCATTGGGCTTTTCAAGATGCGGCGAGGTATAGAGCCCTGTACGCAACCCGGCTTCGCTCAGGATGGATGCCAGCGTCGACGCGGTCGAGCCTTTTCCGTTTGTTCCCGCAATCAGCACTGCGGGAAAGCGATCCTGCGGACACCCCAGCGCGGCAAGCAGCGTCCGTACCTCGTCGAGCGAGAACTTTCGCCGTGGGTGCCCAGCGCGTGCATAGAGCTCCGGCGCCATGGCATTCAACTGATCGATAGCGGCTATATAGGACATAAAAAGGTAAGGGGGTTGTTCACTGAATCTCAGACGACAAGCCTCAGTATAAGTGCGCCTTCATACCCTTATCTCATCAAGCTTTGCGGTTTCTCCATTCCTTCTCTTGCTGTGGAGGAACCGTCAACCGTAACCTGCTCATCGCAGGAATCTTGGCCGAAGCTCCCACACAACCTGCCAGCATTCCACAGCCCTTTACCGGCTGCCTGTGGGAGTCATGGAAAAACACGGTCGCATCTCACCCCTTGTGCACTGGTTTTCCAATTGTCCTCTTCTCCACAGCCGAGATTTAGAAAATCGGCACCCTATTCAAAGCCGCTCGTAGACGCTATTTCACCCGGATTCCCACTTTTCCTAGTCGTACTACGGGGGCTACTAGCTTTTTCTTTATCTTTCTAAATACTTATTCACCCCTGCACCGCCCATCCCGCAACCCACCTCAAACGGGTCGTCATGACCAAACTGGGATGTTCCCTGGTCGCTGTTGCGCAGACCTATTCCCGTGCCGCCCATGCCGGGCAATTCCCCCTGGAATCCAGAAAACCGCCCTGTTTTCCACGCGCGTTTTATCATGCGATATCGCTACAATCGGGGTGACGAATCAAAGCTGCTTCCAGAGGCTCGCAAGCTGTTGTACAGTGAGGGCATAGGATGTGGCTTCGAGTGCAGAGGGGATCAAATGCCAGGTGTCGAAACTGAAGTTGAGAAGCCGGCCGCTCAGGGGGCAGCGATGGAGATTACCGTAAGCCGCCAGGATCTGGTGAAGGAACTCACAGCAACGCAGAGCGTGGTCGAACGCAAAACCACCATTCCGATTCTGTCTAATTTCCTCATCGAGGCCGAGGGCGATCGCCTGAACATTACGGCGACCGATCTCGATCAGGCTATTCGCACCAGCACCGCCGTGAAGGTGAAGAAGCCGGGCGCCTGCACCATTCCCGCACGCAAGCTTTACGACTACATCAAGCTCTTGCCTGATGGCGACATGTCGATCACCTTGCTTGAGAACCACTGGGTGCAGATTCGCAGCGGACGTTCCAAAACCAAGATGGTCGGCATGGCGCGGGCCAACTATCCGCAGATTCCAGAGTTCCCGGCGATCGCCGCTACCAGCATCTCTTCGGTTGCTTTGCGTACACTCATTTCGCGCACCATTTTTTCCATCTCCAACGAGGAATCCCGCTACACCCTCAATGGCGCGTTGATGATTCTCAAGGCGGAGTCGCTCGCGATGGTTGCGACCGACGGCCACCGGCTCTCGTTTGTCGAGAAGCCCAATGAGAACCACGAAGGTATCAGCGGCGAGAAGCGCGTACTGGTTCCGCGCAAGGCGCTGCAGGAGCTGCAAATGCTCCTGGCTAATACCGACGCCGAAAAAATAGAGTTTGCCGACGACGAACACACGCTGTTTTTCCGTGTCGGCCATCGCACGCTCTCAAGCCGCAAGCTCACGGGTCAGTTCCCGAACTTTGAAGCGGTCATGCCACGCGACAACACGAAGTTCGCCGTCGTCCGTTCGAGCGAGCTTGCCGCGGCCATCCAGCGCGTTGCACAGTTCGCCGATGAGCGCTCAGGAGCGATCCGTCTGCGCCTCGAAGACAACGAGCTGAAGATCAGCGCAAACTCCAGCGAGACCGGCGAGAGCGAAGACACCATCGAAACACCCTACTCTGGCGAAGCGATCAATGTAGGCTTCAACTCCACCTACATTCTCGACTTCCTCAAAGCTCTCGACAATCAGGGCGAGGTACGGCTGGAGTTCAAGGATACCCAAGCGGCTGGCCAGATGCGTCCCGAGGACCCGGATGCCGAGTACCGCTACCGCTACGTCTTGATGCCGATGCGCATCTGACGGGAGCCTTCACAGTGTCCTTTGCTTTGTGTCTTCCAGTCGCTGGCAGTCCGCGGCAAGTTCCGGCCCGGTTCACTGTGTTTCGATAGCGGGGGCGCAGAGCGGATGCATCTTACGCCGCAATCAACCTCCAGAAGCAGTGGCGGACTCGCCGGTTGCAGGTTTAGAATATCTTGCAAATGATTGAAATTAAATGGGAAATATCGATCCTTGCGCTCAGGCTGCAAAGATCTCATGATACGCCAGCCTCATCCCTGGCTAGAACCAGCCTGTACAACATTCAGGTTAATAAAGAGAACTTTTCTACTCTTTACACTTAGGGACAAATTGCCGCATACTCTTTTGCATTGTGAATTTACGGGACGCGAGGGTTTAGATGTTCTCCTCATGAGTTCTACGGTTTATGTCTTTTACAGCACGAGGCTGGTCTTCCCTGCTCATTCGTAGAAGGTGCCGATTGAGCTCAATCAGCGCGTGCTGGCATAACTTTGCTTAGAAATCCGCAACCGTACGTGGCACAGACAAGGATGTCTTGTTTCCGAAGGACAGTTTTGCCCGTTCTTGTGGACAAATAGGCTCTTCACCTCATTTCAAAGGGAGCGCTTTATGAGAAATACCATTCGTTCGTTTGGGGTCTTTTTCTTTGCTCTGCTCGTTTGTGTCGCAGCGAGAGCGCAGGTTGTCGCATCCATTACAGGTGTCGTCACCGACCAGACGGGAGCTGTGATTCCCGGTGTCGCGGTCACGCTCACGAATCCCGCCACTGGTGTCATTTACAAGGGAACCACCAATTCGGTGGGATCCTATCTGATCTCGAACGTGAACCCAGGCCCCGGCTATAAGGTTACGTTCTCGCGCAGTGGATTCAAGACCGTCACGGTTACCGGCCTCTACATGAACATCAACAGCACGCGTACCCAGGACGTGCACCTCTCGGTTGGCTCCGAGGCCTCCACGGTTCAAGTCTCCGCCGCGTCTGAAACTGTGACTCTCGATACCACAGACGCCACCGTAGGCAACAACTTCCAGGTTCCATTTCTCAACGACCTGCCGATCGCCAATCGCGACAGCCCTGCCGTCCTTTTCACTCAGCAGCCCGGCGTAAGCCTTGACGGATCCGTCACTGGCGCGCGCACCGACCAGAGCAACGTCACCCTTGACGGCCTCGACATGAACGACATGGCGACCGGCCAGTTCGGCGCCATCGTCTCCGGCGCTCCTGTTGATTCAGTTCAGGAGTTCCGCGGGACAACCGCAGGTGAACTCGCCAGCGCAGGTGAAGGTGGCGGTGGCCAGTACAACCTGGTGACGCACAGCGGCACCAACCAATTCCATGGCGACCTGAACGAATACCACCGCGACACGGATACCGAGGCGAACGACTGGTTTAATAACAACGCCGGCGTTCCCAGGCCGCCGCTCATCCGCAACCAGTTTGGTGGAGCAATCGGCGGTCCCATCACCATTCCCCATGTTTACAGCGGCAAAGACAAGGCATTCTTCTTCTTCGATTGGAACAGCCGTCGCGATACGCTCACGGACCTGACCCACCGCGTAGTTCCCCTTGACTCTCTGCGCTCAGGAAACCTGACCTATTACACAGACCAGTCCACGGGAACCACGAACTTCTTTTCTCCAGCCGATATCAAGAGCCACGATCCGTCCAGCGTTGGGGAAAACTCCTCGATCATGGGCATCGCCACCTCCCGGTTTCCTCATTCCAACACCGCATCCACATGCGATGGCGGCATCTGCTCTGACGGCATTAACACGGGCGGCTACATCTTCAACGCTCCTTTTCCTTTGGTCTTGAACAACTATGTCGCTCGCATCGACTACAACCTCACTGAGAACCAGCAGCTTTCAGTGATCGGTGGCGTCACGCGGGAGACTGCCACGCAAAGCCCCATCCAGTTCCCCGGCGACCCACAGACGTTTCCCTTTGAGAACAAAAGCTACCACTGGGTAGTCAGCCACACCTGGGCCATCGGCGCCAACAAGACAAACAAGGCCTGGTATGGAGAAACTGTCACCGACTACAACTTTCCCAACACCTACAATCCCACCGGAGCGTTCCAATACACGAACGGTTGGGGCACTAACGGGTCGGGCGGCTCGGTGATCTCTGGCCCTTACGCCAGCGCCGTTAACGCTCAGGCGCGCACCTATCCCATTCCTGTTATCGGCGATGACTTTACCTGGACCAAGGGAAGACACAACTTCCAGTTTGGCGGTACCTTCAAGTACGTCAATCCTCAGGGCGACACCATTCTGGACTATAACTCTCCGGCTATCGGTCTCGGCGGTGGTCTGTCGAGCCTGAACGCGGCGCAGGAGCCCAGCGATATCGATCCAAACGCGACGAACAACTACGACACCCTCTACACCTATCTTCTCGGCCACTTCGCCAGTGTCTCGAGTACTTACAACTACGACGCTAAAGGGAATGTGGTGAAGCAAGGTTCAGGCTTGTCCACCCACTATCGCTACTACGAAACCGAACTTTACTTCACCGACGACTGGAAGCTCACCCCGCAGCTCACACTCACCCTTGGTCTGCGCTGGCAGAATTACAGCGTTCCCTATGAGGTGAATGGCATTGAGTCTCTGCCCAACATGGGCTTCAGCAAATACTTCGGCTACCGCGAGGCCCAAAATGCGGCCGGAATCGGGGGCTCCGGCACCGACTGCAACTCAACTCTGGGGTCAGGCGTTCCTTGCATCGACTATGTCCTGGGCGGCAAGGCAAATAACGCCGCCGGTTATTTTGGACCGCAGTACAATAACTTCGCTCCCAGGATAGGCTTCGCCTGGAGTCCTGCCAGCGACAACAAAACAGTCTTTAATGGAGGCGCCGGCATTATCTACGACCATACCGTCGTCAATGCCATTCAGTATCAGGCCTCCCAGTACTCCTATCTCTTCCAGAACAACGCTAACTTGCCTTTCGGCACTTCGCTCACAGGCGACCTTCGTTTCGGCGGATTCGCAGCCGCCAGCCAGCCTCCCACACCGGCTGCCCCCACCGCCATCAAGCCGCCCTTCACGCCATTTGTGAGCGGCGGCGTGCCCTACGGCCTCGCCAACGGGCAGGCCTTCAACGAAGGCGTGGACGACCACCTCCGTACGCCCTATTCGATTACCTACGAATTCGGCATG
>JAJYFA010000210.1 GCA_021790995.1 Acidobacteriota bacterium | reverse complement strand
ACGTCGGCACAAGAGGCGGGCATGCTCGGCTACATGGCGCGGGTGCTCGTGCAGGCGACCATGCCGCATAGCTCGACGCCTGAGCGGCAATTTCTGCGCACGTACCGCGGACACGGTGCGTGAGGCCGAATCGATGTTCAAATCGAGACCAAGAAAATATGGCGGTTTATGCATCATGTTCAATGACTTAAACGCGTCAGTCAGTTCAACGTTGGGACGCTACTGAGGTGCGCTCATGGTTTATCCATTTGCCGCCCGCAGCCAACTCACCGCCAGCGCCAGAGCCATCCATGACTCAGCGGATTGCAGCCGATAACAGTCCAACCATGCCGAATTCCACTGGCGCGAGGCTTCATTGAGAAAGCTGCGAAAATGGCAGTTGGTGATACCGGTCGCGACGCTCTTGGTCGCCGGAGGTGCCAGCGCTCTCTATCTCTATTGGCGCATCGCCAAGGCGACGCCGTCGTTTACCGTGACAACTGTCGACCGCCAAGATATCCAGGAGCAAGTTTCGGCACTCGGGGTCCTGGAGCCATCTTCGTACGTCGATGTGGGTGCACAAGTCGAAGGTCAGTTGATCAAGCTTCCGGTCAGTGTGGGCGACACGGTCAAACAGGGCCAGCTCATCGCAGAGATTAACCCCACGGAGTACGCCGCCCTTGTCGGTGAAGATGAGGCGCAGATCGCCGATCTCAAAGCGCAGATCAACCAGACGCAGGCCAATCTCGACCTCGCAGAATGGACCTACGCGCGTAATAAGACGCTGGCGCCGCAAGGCGGCGCCACGCAGCAGGCGCTTGAGCAGAGCTTGGCCACGATGAAGGTCGCGCAGGCGACGATCGCGTCCCTCCAAGCACAGGTCGAGAAGGTGGAAAACGCCCTCAAATCCGACCAGGCCAATCTGAGTTACACGCGGATAACTGCCCCCATTACCGGCATCGTGAGTTCGCCCACAAGCAGCCCCTACGGCACAACATGGGTCAAGCAGGACATCGCGCATCTCGGCCAAATACTAAACAACAAGCAGACTGCGCCGATCCTGATGCGTATTCAGAACATCGATGCCATGGTGGTCCGCGCCCAAGTTTCGGAAGCCGACATTCCCAAGCTCAAAATCGGAATACCTGTCACCTTCACGACGCTGGGCCAGCCGGATCGGAAGATCTCCAGCACGCTCGCAAAGATCGAGATAACACCTGAATTGATCAATGGCGCGATTTTCTATGACGCCGACTTTGACGTGCCCAACCCGGATCACACGCTCCTGCCGCAGATGTCGGCGCTGGTCACCTTCGTGGTCGCCGAGGCCAAAAACGCCCTGGTAGTTCCGGTTGCTGCCCTGGTCTCGGTACAGCGGCAGAATGGTATCGCTGCCCCCGCTTGTCCGAAGACAGCCCCGCCCTCCGGCCAGCAGGGTACTGCCGACTGCGTGCTCTTGGTGCAGGGCAAAGGTTACAGGCCGCAGCCAGTCATCGTGGGCATCAACAACGGCGTCATGGCTGAGATTCGTTCGGGCCTTTCCAACGGAGATAGCCTCGCCACGCTGACGCCAGGTGGCACTAATCCGGCAGGGCCGAAAAAGGGCGGCGGCGGTGGAGGCGGCGGAGGCAAGCAGGCCACGGCCGCTACCGGCTGAGGAACATCATGGACGACATCGACTCCAACAAGGCAATGTCCGGAGCCGCCGCTCAAGAATGGCGTGCCGACGCACCCCTCATCGAGTTGAGAGACATCACCAAGCGCTTTGTCCAAGGCGGTGTCGCAGTCGAAGTGCTGCACGATATCTCGCTGACCATCCTCGAAGGCGAGTTCGTCGCAATTATGGGTGCCTCGGGCTCAGGCAAAACCACGCTCATGAACATCATCGGTTGTATGGCCCAGCCAACTAGCGGCGAATACCGGTTGATGGGGGCCGATGTCTCTCATCTTTACGCCGATGCGCTCGCCGCGCTGCGGCGCGATACGTTCGGGTTCATCTTTCAGCGCTACAACCTCCTCGGCAACGCGAGCGCGCTCGAGAATGTCGAGGTTCCCGCTATCTACACAGGGCTCGCCAAGGAGCCGCGGCAGAGCCGTGCCAGGGACTTGCTGACCCGGCTCGGGCTGGCCGATCACTTCGATTATCGGCCGGGCCACCTATCGGGCGGACAGCAGCAGCGAGTTTCGATCGCGCGGGCGCTGATGAACGGGGGTCGCGTCATCCTGGCCGACGAGCCCACGGGGGCCTTGGACAGCGCCAGCGGCGGAGAGGTGATGGCGCTGCTGCACGAGCTGCATCGGGAAGGCCACACGATCATCTTGATCACGCATGATCCGAAGGTTGCAGCGGAGGCCGAACGCCTAGTCCGCATCGCCGATGGGCGGATCACCGAAAATCCCGGGCCGGCCGCAGCGTCCCGTCAGCGGCTCGAGCCGGCGACCGACGCATCGCGGGACGCAACGACCGCTTCGCCCCTCCTCCTCGATATCAGGTCATCGATCAGAACCGCTTTGCGCGCGCTTCAGGCAAGCCCGGTACGCACCTTCCTGACCTTGCTCGGCGTGATGATCGGCGTCGGTTCCGTTGTCGCAATGCTGGCCTTCGGCAACGGCGCGCGCCAGGAAGTGCTGGCACAAATCGCGTCGCTGGGCACTAACCTCCTGCTGGTCAAACCCGGCGCACCCGGAGTGCGCGGCGCCGCTTCCCAGATCACCACGCTGGTTCCGGCCGATGCCACCGCGATCGCGAACCTGCCAAACGTCCTCTATGCCGTGCCACAGATAATCGGCGGGGTCACGGCCCGCTATGGAAATGTTGCCTATAGCACGACCCTGACCGGTACCAGCGCTCAGTTTACGGCTGCCGAGAACTGGCCAGTCGACAAAGGCACCTTCTTCACTGCGGCGGAAGAGCAGAGCTATGCGCCGGTGACGGTTCTTGGGCAGACGACGGCTCGCGCCCTGTTCCCAGCCGGCCTTGATCCCATCGGAAAATTCATTCTCATCAACAACACACCGCTGCGCGTCATTGGCGTCCTGTCCCCGAAGGGAGCGGATCAGAACGGCAATGATCGGGACGATGTCGTGGTCACCCCGATCACCACGGCGCAGGCGCGCATCATTGGAGCGTCCTCGCTTCGCTTTATCACGGTTGAAGTCCGCGATGTCTCGCAGATCGAGGCGACCCAGACGGCCATTCGGGAGCTCCTGCTGAAGCGGCATCGGATACTCGATTTTCAGGTGCAGAACATGACGGCGCTTCTGCAGAACCAGGCGGCCACGCAGCAGACGCTCACCCTGATGCTCGGCGCGGTCGCGCTGATCTCGCTGATCGTGGGCGGTTTCGGCGTGATGAACATTATGCTGGTCTCGGTGACCGAGCGGACGCGCGAGATCGGCGTACGCATGGCGGTGGGCGCGCGCAAATTTCATATCCTGCTGCAGTTCGTGACTGAAGCACTCGTGGTTTGCGGCCTTGGCGGCATCATCGGCGTGACCGGCGGCCTTTTGGTGGCAGGGGGAGCCGCCTTGCTCGGGACCGCCGTCGTATTCACCTTGCCCCCCGTCTTGCTCGCCTTCGCCAGCGCCTTCATCACCGGCTTGGTGTTCGGCTATCTGCCGGCGAAGCGTGCTGCCGGGCTCGACCCGGTCGTCGCCTTGAGCACCGAGTAGCAGCATGCACATGCAATGGAGCCGATGCCTCTCCTGCTCGCTGGTCACCACCTTGGTGTTGGCTGGCTGCGCCGTCGGACCAAGCTATCAGCGCCCCGAGGTGCTCGCACCGCAGAATTGGACGGCAGCACTGGCCGACAATCGCTGGCCGACCCTCGACTGGTGGACGGAGTTCCACGACCCTGCGCTCGACCGCTTGGTCAACGAGGCACTTGCCAACAATCACAATCTCAGCGCAGCGGTGGCTCGAGTGGCCGAGGCGCGCGCCGGCGTCCAGGTCGCGAGCGCCGCGCTCTATCCCAGCCTTGATTTCGATGCTCAAGCGGGACGCCAGCAGTCTTCCAGCAATAACACTAGCAATAGCAGCCAGGCGACTTCCGGCAAAAATTCCACCGGTAGCGCAACCTCCAACAGTCAGACGAGCACTGTCTCAAACTTCTTCCAACTCGGATTGACGGCGAGCTACGAACTCGACCTCTTCGGCCAGAACCGCGACCAGGCGCTGGCCGCCGCCGCCGCCCTGAAAGGCAGTCAATTCGACCGCCAAACCGTTGCTCTTGGGGTCGCCGCTGCGGTCGTGAGCACCTATTTTGAGCTTTCGGCCTTCGACGCTCAGCTCAAGGCCACGCGCGAGGACTTGGATTCTGCACGACACACGCTCGACCTGATTCGCGCTCAGAATCGCGCTGGCATGGCGACCGAGCTGCAGGTCGCACAGCAGGCGAGCCAAGTCGCGACCATCGAGGCGTCGCTGCCCGCTCTTGTCACGCAACGCACTCAGGCTCGCGATGCTCTTGCAATCCTTTTGGGTCGGGCACCCGAGAACTTCGACATAACACCGGCGGCGATAGGGAGCATTGTCCCGCCAACACCGCCCGCAGGCCTGCCGTCCGCATTGCTCGAGCGGCGGCCTGACATCGCGAGCGCCGAAGCCGCGCTCGAGGCAGCCAATGCGAACGTGCGCGCGGCCACCGCTGCATTGTTTCCCAGCATCGACCTGACGGCCCAGGGCGGCTACAGCAGCGTCGCCTTGAGTCAGCTCTTCAATCCCTACAGCGCGATATTCAGCTTGATGGGAGGCCTCACCGCACCGCTCTTCGAGGGTGGCAAATTGCAAGGCGAACTCGCCTCGTCCAAGGCGCGCTATCAGGAGCTCGCGCAAAACTACCAGCAGGCCGTGATCGGCGCTTTCGGCGATGTCGAGAACGCGCTGGTGGCCCAGGCAAACACGCAGTCGACGCTCGACGCCCAACATCAAGCCGTGGTCCAAGCCGACCGCGCGTATCGTCTCGTCGAGTTGCAGTATCGCCAAGGTACCGTCGACTACCTCACGGTGCTCGATACCGAACGCACCTGGATTACCGCTCGCAACGCCGAAGTGCAGTCGCAGCTTGCCCGTCTTGCGGCCGCGGTCAGTCTCTACCAGGCACTCGGCGGCGGCTGGAGCGAAGCCTTGGTCGCCGACACGCCGCAGCGATAGAGGGGTGACCTCAAGAAAGGGATTTTTACGTACGTTAAGGCGAATGGCACTTACATAAGCCTGTAGCACTACAAATGTCCATATCTGTGTACCCGTTCACGAGCCTCGGCACGAGGTATTTTCAGCCAGGGGTAGGGCTTGGGCCTGCGTTTTCGAGCACGCGGTTCTATTCGTCCGCTGCGAGCTATGGGAAGGCGCGAAGCGCCGAGGCGAGTAGTCCGCGGAAGGCGTAGAGTCCGGGCAGGTGGCCGAAGGCCACCTGCAAGGACACCCGAAACGCCGTCCAGCCGTTGCC
>JAJYFA010000041.1 GCA_021790995.1 Acidobacteriota bacterium | reverse complement strand
GGCGAGGGCGGCGGAAACATCGTCGCCGAAGGCACGCCCGAGGAGATTGCCGCCAATCTGCACTCGCACACGGGAAAGTGGCTAGCACGGGTGCTGTAAACAGGAAGACGAATGCGGTGCGAAGAGCCGACTCGCGGGGAGCAATCAGCGAGTTTGGGTTACAAATACAAGGTCGTAGCTGCTACACCCAAGGGATGTATGTCCGCCAGGATTACTCTGGAGTCCGTGACACGCAAGCAATTGGCATCCAATAACGACCTACGAGGATGATTGATAGGTAACGCCATGCGATTATTTGCCATGTAATCTTCGCACAACCGCCCCACCGCCTACACCACAACCACCAACTCGCTGTACGGTTTCAGCTTTGTATCCACGGTCAATAAATGCAACGGCTCATTCATCGCCTGCGCAATCAAGAGGCGATCGAAGGGATCGGTGTGATGCAAGGGCAGGGTAGCAACCAGGAGCGTGTGCTTCGAGAAAACTGGTAGCTCCTGGAAGTCGTTCTGCTCTGTCCAGTGGACGATTCTGGCGGGATCTGCGTTCATCTTTCCCAGCCGGACCTTGATTGCAATCTCCCAAATTGAAGCAGAAGAAAAGAAGACCTCTTCGGCATCCTTGATCGCAGCGAATGCCGCGGGCGATAGCTTCCGCTGCTCGTAGAACCACCAGTAGAGGATATGTGTATCGAGCAGCAGACGCATCATCGCCCCTCAAACTCGGCCAGAATCTCATCTGGCAAGGGATCGTCAAAGTCGTCGGCGATCCAACCCTGCCCTTCAAGCGCACCTAAACCAATCATTCTTTTATTCTTACCCGTAATGCGTGTGAGTCGTGCGATGGGCTTTCCAGAGCGGGCGATCACGATATCCGAACCTGAAGCGGCTTCATCGACCAGCTTGGACAATTGCGTCTTGGCCTGGTAGATGTTTACTGTTTTCATGGAGATATCCTCCCTAGACCAGGTCTAGTCTATCATAATTTTGCGCGAAAAGCACCACCCATTTCCATGCAGCCAGCATGTATCGCCCTTTGCGTGCGCGTCGCAACGCAAAGAGCGCACGCTGGTGCCGCCATCGCTTTGCAATGCGCGAGCAAGCTCGCTGTCGACCGCCGGATCGCGCGCGCCCGCGAAGTCGACGAAGAAAACCGAGCTTTCCAGTGCGGCGGCAAACCGATCGACACTGGCGCGCGTCAGGTGGGCCATGGTTCCCGGTCCGTGCGCGGAGGTGAGCGGAAAGAGAAGCTTTCCCGCGGGTTTGACGGCAGCGAGCCACGGGGCGAGCGGGTGCGTGGCGCCTGCGCTGACAATAATCGCGTCGGCGGGCGCAAACGAACCTTGCGAGCCGTCGGCCTGAATCACGGTGACCCGCGGCCAGGGCTCAAGCGCCGCGCGGGCCCGAGACGCCAGCCCTTTGTCAATTTCGATAGCGGTAACTTTGCCTTTCGGGCCGGTAAGTTCGGCGAGGATGGCTGTGTAATAGCCGGTGCCGCAGCCGAGATGGAGAATCTCGTCGCCGTGACGGATGCGGACGAGGTCAAGGTGAACGGCCCACAGGCTGGGCTGCCCGTTGTTGATGTGCTTTGCTTCGTCGAGCACGATGAGGGTGTCGCGATAGACGTGAGTGGGGTCAGCGTCCTCGCTAAACCAGCTTGTGCCGCCGCTTTGAATTATCCATGGGCCGGAACCCACGAATCGCTCGCGAGGCACGGTCGCGAAGGCGGCGCAAATGGCTGGCGAGGAGATGCGATTCAGGCGGCAAATCTCTTCGGCGAAGAGGCGGCGCGCGGATTCGATCGGGTCGTGCATAGGGAGCGAGTTCTTGAAATGCGCACAGCAACCAGCCTGGGGTCTGGCTCTACACCGGAAATTATAGGCGCACGGAAGGGATCGTGGGCAGGTTGGGATCGGCAATGTACGGAGAACAAATGAGCGAGTTTCTTCAGGAGTAACGTTAACGAGAACGCTTACGATATTGCCAGTGTGGCGGCGGATTCGATACAAAGAAGAATGCCGTGCACAAGGGCAACCACGGCGGCCAAAATACAGACAGCGCCCCAATGAACGGCGCCTGCGTAGAGGGCTACGTCAAGAAGGAGAAAACGACCTTGAGCTTTTCCGCGGGACCGATCGAGCAAGAGAACTCTTCATTGCGACAAGAGGGAATGAAGGCTCCACTGATTCCTGCGGGAATGCTACTGCCCTTCGTTCTCGTAACGGCGCTCTTCTTCCTGTGGGGCGTGCCCAACAATCTCAACGACATTCTCATCAGCCAGTTCATGAAGTCGTTTCAGATGAGCCGGCTGCAGGCTGGACTTGTGCAGTCGGCCTTCTATATGGGCTACTTTCTGCTGGCCATGCCCGCCGCGCAATTCATGCGCCGGGCGGGATACAAGGCCGGCATCCTCGTGGGACTTGTTCTTTACGGTACGGGCTGCATGCTCTTTTGGCCGGCGGCGCTCGTCGCCAAATATTGGTTCTTCCTTACCGCGCTCTTTGTCATCGCCAGCGGATTGTCGTTTCTTGAGACCGCTTCCAGTCCATTCATCATCCAGATCGGAGATATGGCCTCGGCCGAGCAGCGCATCAATTTCTCGCAGGCATTCAACCCGCTGGGCAGCATCACGGCAGTGCTTGCAGGCAGCCGCTTTATCTTTTCAGGCGTCGATTTGAATCCAGCGCAGGTTGCCTCCATGCAGGCGCAACACACCTATCAGGCCTATCTCCGTTCGGAGACCCTGCGTGTGGTCAATCCTTATCTGGTGCTGGGCGGCGTGGTCCTGTTCTGGGGCATCCTTATTGCACTTACGCCGTTTCCGCATACAGGTCTGGACTACTCGCGCGAGAGCCGGACGCACGATACATCCAAGGGGCTCTGGAAGCGCAAGCATTTTGCATTCGCCGTGGTCGCGCAGTTCTTGTATGTAGGCGCGCAGGTGGGAACCTGGAGCTTCTTTATCGGCTATGCCATGCGCTATACCGATCTAACCCAGCGCCAGGCGGGGTATTGGCTTACCGGGGTTCTTGTGGCGTTTACCGCGGGCCGGTTTGTCTCTACCTGGCTGTTGCGCTTCGTCTCGGGTTCCATGCTTCTTGGTGTCTACGCTGCGCTGAACGCGACCATCTGCACCGTTGCCGTGCTTTGGCCTGGCTGGCTGGGCGTCGGATGCCTGATCGCCGTCAGCTTTTTCATGTCGATCATGTATCCCACGATCTTTGCGCTTGGCGTAAAGGGATTGGGGCAGCGCACCAAGAGCGGATCGGCATTTATCGTCATGGCCATTGTCGGTGGGGCCGCGTTTACTCCCCTCATGGGCATTGCACCCACTGTGGCGTCGGGCTACATCGTTCCCGCATTGTGTTTTGCCGGCGTCGCCCTCTACGCGTGGTTTCTGTCGAAACCTGAACCGGAAGAGTTGCCTGCGCGGAGTGTATGAGCCGGAGCGTCGCGGCTTGCGCTTGGATCCGCCTGCCAGATGCGCGTCAGGCTGCGGTCCATCCACCGTCGATTGTCAGCAGCGAGCCAGTAACAAATGCAGCCTCGTCGCTCGCCAGATAACGGATCGCCGAGGCAACTTCTTCCGGTGTGCCGAGGCGTCCGACGGGCTGGCGAGCGCGGAGCTGGGCGCGCGTCTCTTCTTTGTTGTCCTTGTGGAACTTATCGAGGTAGGCCTCGACAAAGGGCGTTTGCACGGTGCCGGGACAGACGGCATTCACACGCAGAGTTTTCGGGTACTCAGTGGCGAGCTGGCGCGTCATGGCGATGATGGCGCCCTTGCTGGTGCAATAGGCAAAGCGCTGCCTGATGCCGACGAGGCCGGAGACCGAGGCCACGTTCACGACTGTCCCGAGCGCCTCGTGCCGTTCCTGCGCGGCGACAAGCAGCGGCAGAAACGCGCGTGTGACGAGATAGACCGCGCGGACATTGACGTTCATCAGGCGGTCGAAGTCTTCGGGCTCGGTGGTTTCGATAGAGCCTACGTGGCCGATGCCGGCGTTGTTGACGAGGATGTCCAGGGAGCCGATCTGGGCGACGGCGGCGGTGATGGAGCCGGGGCTGGTGACGTCGAGATGAATCGCTTTGGCGTTGCCGAGGCTCTTCGCGAGCGGCTCCGCGGCGGGCAGGTTGATGTCGGCGATCCAGACGAAGGCACCGGCGCGGGCGAGTTCCTTGGCGGTGGCTTCGCCGATGCCGCTGGCGGCGCCGGTGACGAGGGCGATGCGACCATCGAGACGGAATGGCAGAGAGTGGTTTTCCATACGTTCCTCTAGCTTTTACGCGCGTCGGCCAGCACTTTCAGATACGCGCGGGCGGTTTCAGTGATGGTTTCGGGGTGGCCTGCCTCGACGGCGGCGAGGTTGACCAGGTCGCTGCCCACGCCGAGGGCGCGCGCTCCGGCCTTGATGAAGCTTTCGGCCGTTGCGAGCGTAACGCCGCCGGTGGGAATGAGCTTCAGATGCGGGAAGGGCGCAAGCAGTGACTTCAGGTAGCCGGCACCGCCCACCGCGGAGCAGGGAAAGATCTTCACGTAGTCGGCGCCCGAGTTCCATGCGGTGATGGCCTCAGTGGGCGTGAGCGCGCCGGGGCAGGAGATTCTGCCATTCTTCTTGGTGACGGCGATGACTTCAGGGTGAAGGCTTGGACTGACGACTAACTCCGCGCCGGCGTCGATGGTAGCCTGGGCCTGATCGGCGGTGGTGACGGTGCCGGAGCCGAGCAGGAGGTCCTTCGGACTGTACTGGTTTCTGAGTTCATTGAGCAAGTCGATCGCGCCGGGGACGGTCATGGTGACTTCGACGACGGTGACGCCTCCTGCAATCATGGCGTCGACCACGGCGCGCCCCTGGGCCACGCTCTTGGCGCGAAGCACGGGAATGAGGCCGACGCGCTCGATGATTTGCTGCGTAGTTTCAGACATGGAACACCTCGAAAAGTGGAGCTGGAGAAACAGCGTGTGGACTAGTCAGCTTGCCTTGCCCTTACCGTGCGATGCGGGCTGAGCCGCCTTTGATGATACGTTCGACTTCGGCCAGCGTGGCCATGCTGGTGTCGCCGGGGGTGGTCATGGCGAGTGCGCCGTGCGCCACGCCGCATTTGACGGCCCAGTCGATCCCCTTGGCGGCTAACAATCCGTAGATGAGGCCGGAGGCGAAGCTGTCGCCGCCGCCCACGCGGTCGTAGATGTCGACGTCGCGCTGGGGGACGTGGACGATCTTGTCTTCGTAAAGTGCGATGGCGCCCCACGCGTTGCGGCTGGCGGTTTGCGCGGTGCGCAGCGTGCTGGCCACCAGCTTCACGTTGGGGTAGGCGGCGGCCACCTCGCGCAGCATCTCTTCGTAGCCGGCGATGGGCAACTCGTCGAAGTTCTCGCTCACTCCCTTGATGGCGATGCCGAGCATGGCGGAGAAATCCTCCTCGTTGCCAAGCAGTACGTCGACCTTGCCGACGATCGCGCGGTTGACCTCCTGCGCCTTGGTCTTGCCGCCGATGGATTTCCAGAGCGAGTCGCGGAAGTTCAGGTCGTAGCTGATGGGTGTGCCATATTTGCGCGCGGTATCCATAGCCTCGACGGCGACCTCGGCGGTGGAGGCCGAGAGCGCGGCAAAGATGCCGCCGGTGTGCAGCCAGCGTGAACCGTTCGCGGGGCCGAAGATCGATTCCCAATCAAAGTCGCCCGGCTTCGCCTGGCTGATGGCTGTGTGGCCGCGGTCAGAGCTGCCCACCGCGGCGCGCAGGCCGTATCCGCGTTCGGTAAAGTTCAGGCCGTTGCGCACGGTGCGGCCGACGCCGTCGTAGGGAACCCAGCGAATCAGCGAGGTGTCGACGCCGCCCTGAAGGATGAAGTCCTCGACCAGACGGCCGACGGGATTATCGGCGAGCGCAGTGGCGACGGCGGCGCGCAGGCCGAAGCAGCGGCGGAGGCCGCGGGCGACGTTGTATTCGCCACCGCCCTCCCAGACTTGGAAATGGCGTGCGGTGTGGATGCGCATGTCGCCGGGATCGAGGCGCAGCATGACTTCGCCGAGGCTGAGCGCGTCCCAGCGGCGGCTGGAATCGGGAATGGAGAGTGGATTCATGGTCTGACCATTACTGTAGCGCACAGGGGCAGGAATGGTCATTGAGCGGTCTCACGGCAGCGCCGCGGCAGCCGGAATCGTTTACGCTAGGAGTGTTTGCCGGAGTTGACGAAGCGCCGGAAACGGCCATCGAGGCCGCAAGCAGGTGGACGGCAATGAGAGCCTGCAGGAGGATGAGTTGAAGGGACTGGAACTTTTCGATTTGCGCGGCAGGGTTGCGGTGGTGATTGGAGGAACGACCGGCCTGGGGCGCGAGATCGCGTTGGGCTACGCCGCAGCCGGCGCGGATGTGGTGGCTAGCTCACGGCGCGAGAACCAGGTGAACGCAGTGGCTGCGGAGATCGAGGCGCTGGGCCGCCGCACGCTGCGCATCACGAGCGACGTGCTGGAACGCGACTCCATCCAGCAACTGCACGATGCGGTCATCGCGGCCTTCGGCAAGGTGGACATCCTGGTGAATGGTGCCGGAATGACCAAAAAGATGCCGACGCTCGAAGCCGATGAAGCGGATTGGTCACGAATTGTGGAGACCAATCTGACAGGAACCCTGCGCGCCTGCCAGATCTTCGGACGCACCATGGCAAGCGCACATTATGGGCGCATCGTGAATATTGCGTCGATGACGGCCTTTCGCGGTTTTTATCAGGTGGCGCCATATGCGGCGAGCAAGAGCGCCGTGACAGCGCTGACCAGAACGCTCGCTATTGAGCTGGCAGTGACGGGCGTGACGGTGAATGCGCTTGCGCCCGGCCTTTTCCCCACCGATATGAGTTTGCCGTTGATCGAGGGCACTCCGCGTGGCAATGAGATGCTGATGCGCTCACCAATGCGCCGCTTTGGAAAGCCAGGCGAGATCGTTGGGCCGGCGATCTTTCTGGCGTCGGAGGCAGCAGCGTTTATCACGGGCCAGGTGGTGATCGTAGATGGTGGTTATCTGGCGAGCGGCGTGAATTGCTGAAAGGCAGGAAGCACGGGAGCGAGGGAAAGATGGCCGAGGCACGCAAGCTGCGAATGGGCATGGCAGGCGGAGGACCAGGGGCGTTCATCGGTCCTGTACATCGTATCGCCGCGGAACTGGACGGACGTATCGAGCTGGTTGCGGGCGCGTTTTCGCGATCGGCGGAGCGGTCGCGCGAGGCGGGTGTGCGCTACGGGATTGATCCAGCACGCGCCTATGCCGACTATCGGCAGATGATCGAAGCTGAGCGCAAGCGCGTAGACGGGATCGACTTTGTGGCGATCGTGACGCCGAATCATCTGCACCTGCCGGTGGCGCTGGCGGCGCTCGAAGCGGGTATTCCCGTGATGAGCGACAAGCCGGCGACGGCGAGCTATGAAGAGGCGCTGAAGCTGGAGACTGCGGTCAAGAAGAGCGGATTGCCATACGGACTGACGCATACCTATGCGGGTTACGCGATGGTGCGCGAGGCGCGGGCGATGTGCGCGGCGGGAAAGCTGGGAGCGATTCGCAAGGTAGCCGTCGAATATTTTCAAGGGTGGCTGAGCGGGCCGCTCGAGAGCACAGGACACAAGCAGGCAGCCTGGCGTACCGATCCGGCGCAAAGCGGCGCTGGCGGTGCAATCGGCGACATTGGCACGCACGCTTTTCACCTGCTTGAGTACATCAGCGGCTTGAAGGTGACGGCGATCAACGCGACCTTGCGCAGTGTCGTACCGGGACGCAGGCTCGACGACGATTGCAGCGCATTCCTGCGCATGAGCAACGGCGCGGAGGGGACGCTGGCCTGTTCGCAGATCGCTGCGGGCGAGATGAACGAGATGCTTCTGCGTATCTATGGCGAGAAGGGCTCGCTCGCATGGCGGCAGCAGGATCCCAACCGGCTGATTGTGAAATGGCTCGACCGGCCGGAGGAGATTCACCATGCGGCAATGAGCTACCTGAGCGGCGATGCGCTGGGTGTGGCGCGCGTGCCGGCCGGGCATCCCGAGGGGTATTTGGAAGCGTTCGCCATTCTGTACCGCGAATTTGCCGATGCGCTTTTCGCGTGGAAGCAGGGACAGGCAAATGCGCTGCCGGGGACGCTGCCGGGGATTGAGGCGGGCGTGCGCGGGATGCGGTTCATCGAGCGCACAATCGAGAGCAGCAAGAAGGAAGGCTGGGTGGAGTTTTAAGAACAGCTTTCAGCCACCAGCCTCCGTCTCGATGGTGCGGGATTCGACATTCTTGCCAGAAGTGGAAAGAGTTGGGTTTCGCAAGAGGGTTTGCGCCTAAGGAGTAAGCGATGAAGACGATTCAGGGTCCGGCAATTTTCCTGGCACAGTTTGCAGGTGACGAGGCGCCGTACAACACGCTGGAAGGGCTGGCGCAGTGGGCGGAGGGCCATGGCTACGACGGCATCCAGATCCCGAGCTGGGATCGAAGACTGTTCGACCTGGAGCTTGCGGCAGAGAGCCAGGTGTACTGCGATGAAGTGAAGGGGATTGCCGCGTGCTCCGGGCTTGCTATCACGGAACTCTCCACGCACTTGCAGGGGCAACTGGTAGCGAGCCATCCGGCGTTCGATACGCTGCTCGACGGCTTTGCGCCGGCAGCGTTGGCCGGGGATGCTAAGGCCAAGGCTGCGTGGGCGGTCGAGCAGTTGCGATGGGCGGCGAAGGCGAGCCGGAATTTGGGTCTCAAGGCTCATGCGACGTTCTCGGGCGCGTTGGCCTGGCCATTTTTTTATCCCTGGCCGCAGCGCCCCGCAGGACTCATCGAAGAAGCGTTCAGGGAACTGGCGGCGCGATGGCTGCCGATTCTCGATGCATTCGATGAAGCCGGCGTGGATGTGTGCTTTGAGCTGCATCCGGGCGAGGATCTGCACGACGGCGCGACCTTCGAGCGGTTCCTTGCGGCAGTGGGCAATCATCCGCGGGCGTGTATTCTTTACGATCCGAGCCACATGGTTTTGCAACAGATGGATTATCTGGCGTTCCTCGATCTTTATCACGAGCGCGTGCGCGCGTTTCACGTGAAGGACGCGGAGTTCCGGCCGAGCGGGCGCGCGGGCGTGTACGGTGGCTACCAGGATTGGATCGACAGGCCAGGGCGTTTCCGCTCACTGGGCGACGGACAGATCGATTTCCGGCAGGTCTTCAGCAAGATGGCGCAGTATGACTATCCGGGATGGGCCGTGGTGGAGTGGGAGTGCTGCCTGAAGCATCCAAAGGCGGGCGCAGCCGAGGGAGCAAAGTTTGTGCGTGCGCACATCATTCGTGTGACGGACCGAGCGTTTGACGATTTTGCGGGCGGCGGATCGGATGCGATGAAGAATCGAAAGATTCTAGGGTTGTAGACGGCAGATTGGATGGATCCCCAGCGCGGTGAACCAGTGCGGCCGAGGATGCACGACAGATGGTCTGGAGACGGGAGTAACTCTCTGCGGGCGCTATCTTCGAGGCTGGCCTTCGACTCCATTTGCGGGTAGAAAGAGGGGGCCAGTCCGCTCAGGAAGCAAGCTCCAGCGATGATGGTTCGCGGCCCGGCGGGACGATGCCGTACTTTCGGTCGAGGAATTCCTGTAACGCATTGGGAAGCACGGAGGCCAGTTCCTGCCAGGTGAGGGCTTTCAGGCGAGTGCGTAGGCCGGAGATCTTCACCGCGGCCATCACGGCGAACCAGGCTTCGCGCAGGTCGGGGCGGCGCTCGTCGTAGAGGACGCAGAAGTGAGCACCCGTGGCGTAGGCAGCGAGCACGTTGCGAATGAGCTGATAGCTCGCGTAGCCTTGTTCGCCGGGCGGACGAAAGCTGGTGTCGATCGCAGTAAAGAGCGCGGGATCGGCGACGACGCTTTCGAACTCCTGCGAGACGTTTTCGGGGAATTCGCTGGTGCGCATCCAGCGCGTTTTGGCGATTTCCGCGCATGGCAGGCGGTCGCGTTCGAAGACTTCATTGAAGTCGCGGTAGGATTCGACGATCGCGGCCGTACGCGATTGGAAGTCTGCCTCGGTCAACTTGGCTTCGACGAGAAGCGAGCCGAAGCGCATGTCGACTTCCGTGCGGTCGAATTTTTCATGGACGAGTGGAACGCGCGCCTTCCAGCCAAAGGCCGGCTCCGCGGTGTCGCCGATGCCGAGCAGGTTGCAGACCTCTGTTGATTCCGCAACGCCTGGCGTGCAGAAGACATTCATCAGTAGCGCGTCGGAGCTCATGGAGGAGTCGAGTTCGCGCCAGCGGCGTGCGGATTTTGGCAGGGATCGGGCTGCCTGGGCATGAACCTTGTCGAAGCGGCGCAACCATTCGGGCCGCGCGAGAATGGCTGCGTAGGCCGCGTCGAAGAAGTTGCCATGCTGCTTGCCGTCCGGTTCGTAGACGATAACAGGCAAGGTCCCGTAGCTCTCAACGTGCGCGCGTCCGCGCGCCCAGGCGCGATTGCGCAGCGTCAACTCCCCGCGAAGCTGTGTGGCATAAAGGCTCGTCGTACCGGCCATCATGAGCAGAGTACACCCGTGGCGGATAACTTCCGCGCTGCATCAGTGGCGAATCAAGTAAACACAGGCATATCGGCCATGCCGGCTACGCCAAAGACGCGGCGGTAACGTTCGACTTCTCCGGGATCGCCGAGCGCCTTGGACTCGTTGTCGGAGAGTTTGACGGCAGGGCGTCCTTCAACCTCAGTCAGTTTGCAGACCACGCCGACGGGATTGAAGCTATCGTTGCCCTGGGGATTGCAGTTGCGGAAGTCGTTGGTGAGCAGCGTGCCCCATCCGGCGCTGAAGCGGACGCGGCGCTCTGGAACCCATCGGTTCGGGCTGTGAAAATCATCTGCTGCGCGGAAGTCGTCAGGAGTGGCGCCGTTGCGAAAGGTTCCGGAGAAGTAGGCGTGCAGACCAAGGATCTGCTCCACGTCGAGCGCGTCGCTGGCGATGAGACGCTTCTGGCGCGGATCGTGCCCGTGGCGTTCGAGCCAGGCGATGTATTCATCGCCGGCTACGTAGGCGTCCTTGCTGTCGATGCGCTGGCCGGTCCAGTTGGCCACCCACTCCGGCGCGTTGTGCAGGAATTGCGTGGTGCCGAAGGTGTCGGGCAGAAGGATGAGCAGCTCGCCCTGGTAGCTTTGCTGCCATAGCTCCAGCAGGCGGTATTGCGCGGTGCGCAACTCCTCGTCGCTGTTCGCCAGCGCGGCCATGGCCATGGGCAGTTCGTGGCCGTTGGTGCCGATGGCTTCGAGGTCGTGCTTGTAGGCGAGGAATGTGTTGGATGTGCCGGAGAAGCCGTCGCCGATGGTATCGCGCATGGCCTTGACGACGTACTCATGCCAGAGAAAGCTGTGCCTGCGGCGTGTGCCAAAGTCGCTGATGCTGAGACCGGGAACTCCGCGCAGACGCGCCATCTTTTCCCAGAGCCGCGTTTTGGCGCGGGCATAGAGAATGTCGAGCTCAAGTTCGCCCAGGCGCTTGAGCGCAGCGCGCGTTTTCAACTCGCCAATCTGGGCAAGCGCGTAGATCTCCCACATCGACGTTCCGGACCAAAGCCCCTCGAAACGGAGATGGATCTGGCCGTCGCGCACGGAGAGTTCGTAATCGGAGAGACGGAAGCCGTGTTCGAGCCAATCGAGAAATGACGGTTCAAAGATGTTGCGGCGGCCGAAGAAGCTGTTGCCCGCAAGCCAGACCAGCTCGGACTTACTGAAACGCAACTGGCGTGTGGTTTCGAGCTGCTCGCGCAGTTGCTCTTCGCCGACGATATCGCCAAGACGCACCGAGGAGGTACGGTTGATGAGCGTGAAGGTGGCGCGCGTGTCGGGAAAATTCTTCCAGATGAACTGGAGCATGAGGAGCTTGTAAAAATCGGTGTCGAGCAGGGATCGCGTAATGGGATCCATCTCCCAGTTATGATCGTGTGCGCGACGGGCCAAATCGATAATCACGATACTTACTTTACTCGAGTTCCACGGCCTGCCGGAAGCCGAGTTCGCGCGGTGTATACTGGCGCGGTGCCGGGATAAACGCGGAAAGTCTGTGCGTAGCGGTGCTCCAATTCAGCAGAAGGGGAAACTTCCATGCAGGATTCAGGCCAGGCGTCTGCGGCAGCAGCCAATTTCTCAACCCAATCCGGAGTAACGCGACGCGAGTTGTTGGAAGGATCGATCGCGATGGCGGGCGGCATGTTGGCGTCATCGCTGATGCCGGCTGCATTGCAGGCGCAGACAAAGGCCAGGCAGCCAAATCTGGTCTTTTTCCTTGGCGAAGGCCAACGCGCCGACGCGCTTTCGATTGCCGGGAATTCGATCCTGAAGACGCCGAATCACGACCGCATTGGACGTGAGGGGATGCGCTTTGAGAACGCGTTTTGCACCAACGCACTTTGCGCGCCGGCGCGCGCAGTGGCGCTCACTGGCATGTACTCGCGATCGACAGGAGCGCTCTCGAACAATGATATGGACAAGCCTTTGCCGTCCGATATCCCGCTGGTCACCGACCTGCTGCACGAGGCGGGTTACGAAGTGGCGATTGTGGGCAAGGTGCACTTCCAGAATGGCGCCGAGGAACGCTACTGGGATTACTACTTCGGTCACAACAGCCCCGCCAATAACTACGCCAATCCGTTTTTCAAAGAAGGGCGCAAGGGCAAGATCGGGCCACAGGTGCAGTATCACAATATTTATCCGGACGATTTGACTGTGGATCGCGCGCTGTCCTGGCTCGAAGAGGATCGCGGCGACAAGCCGTTTTGCCTCCTGGTATGGTTTGTGGCTCCGCACGAGCCGTTCTTCCGGCCGCGGAGACTTCTCGACCTCTATCGCGGAACGCTGACGCCCAAGCCTGCAACCTTCGACGACGATCTGAAGGGCTACCCTGGCAAGCCTCAGGGGTTTGTGAAGGCCATCAACAAGATTGGCACCACGCCTTCGCATCCCGCGGTAGGCTCGCTCGAAGGCATGATGAAGGATTACTACGCGGGACTGGTGGCTGTGGACGAGAACATCGGCCGCATCCTCGACTATCTCGAGAAGAAGAATATTCTCGACGACACGGCGATCATCCAGTCGTCGGATCATGGATTCTTCCTGGGCGAGTGGCGCTTGTTCGACAAGCGGCTGATGCACGAGCCGTCGATTCGTGTGCCGTTCATGGTGCGTTATCCCAGGCGCATTCCGGCAGGCACTGTGCGCAAGGAGATGGTGCTCGATGTGGACATGGCGCCGACGATTCTGGATCTTGCCGGGTTGCCTATTCCGAAACACATGCAGGGGAAAAGCATTTTGCCGCTGGCGCAGGCGGCGGATGCGAAGTTCCGCAATGAGTGGTTTTACGAATACTTCGAGTGGCCGAATCCGGAGGGTGTGCCGCCTTGCCGCGGAATTCGAACGGATCGCTACAAACTGATCGAGTACACGCTCGATCCGCATGAGTTCGAGATGTACGATCTCGAAAATGATCCCAAGGAGACGCAGAATCTCTACGGGATGGCGGAACATGCGGATTTGCAGCGGCATTTGCAGGAACGCATGGAGGCTTTGAGTTCGGGAATACCGGAGGGGAAGCGTCTTTAGCAAATTGCGTCAGAAGAACTGTACCGTCCAAATCATCTGCGACTAAATCAGGGAGGGAAGATTCGATGAGCAATGTGAACCGGCGCAATTTTCTTTTGGGAACGGCGGCGGCGGCGGCGGCGGCTGAGGCAAGTGTAGTGGCAGCGATGGCGCACGCCGAAGCGCACGCAGGGCAGGGAAATGAGGCGCGCGCAAAGAAGCAGCCCAACATCGTGATCTACCACTCCGACCAGTTTCGCTGGGATTTTGTGGGCGCGAATGGACTGAACAGTTCGACGCACACTCCGAACCTGGACGCTCTGGCGGCGAGTGGGACGAACTTTACGCACACCGTGACGAATCAACCCGTATGCGCGCCGTCGCGATCGGTGACGATCACCGGTTGCTATGCGACGGAGACGGGTGTGTGGCGGAATGGCCTGGGGTTGCGCCAGGACCTTCCGACGCTGGCGACAGAGCTGCGCAAGGCAGGATACACGGCGAATTACGTTGGCAAATGGCACATGGCGCCGGCTTCGGTGGCGGAGGGTGGCGGCCCAGGGGCGGTGAGGCCAGAACATCGCGGCGGTTTTCTCGATTTCTGGGAGGCGGCGAACGAACTCGAACACACGACCCATCCCTATGAAGGGACTATTTGGGATCGCGACGGCAATCCGATTACGTACAAGGATGAGTACCGTGTGGATTTCATCACGGATCGCGCGGTGCGGTTTCTGCGACAGAAACAGGAGAAGCCGTTTCTGCTGATGATCTCGCAACTGGAGCCGCACCAGCAGAACGATTTGGGGCGCATGGTTGGACCCAAAGGTTCGGCGGAGCGATTTATCGATGCGTTCGTGCCCGTCGATCTGCGCAGCTTCCCCGGCGACTGGCATAAGCAACTGCCGGACTACTACGGGTCGTGCGAGAGCATCGATGCCTCGGTGGGCCGGGTGCGCAGGGTGCTGGACGAGGAGGGACTGAGCGAGAACACGATCTTTGTGTTCATGAGCGACCACGCCTGCCACTTCATGACGCGCAATCAGGAGTACAAGCGCAGCACGCACAACAGTAGCCTGCGCGTGCCGTTCCTCGTCGAAGGGCCAGGATTCGATAGCGCGCGGCAGATTCAGGAGATTGTGGGAATCGTAGATATTGCTCCCACGCTGCTGGACGCGGCCGGTGTGCCGGTTCCCGCATCGATGAAGGGCAAGAGCTTTCTGCCGATTGTGCACAATGCGAAGGTTCGAGCCGAATGGCCGAGCCGCCAGTTGATTCAGATCAGTGAGTCGATGACGGGGCGGGCTATCCGGACAAAGGATTGGACCTACTGCATCGCGGACCCGACTGGCGAACGGGATCAGCCTACGAGCACGAATTATCACGAGTATCAACTCTACGATCAGCGCAACGATCCCCACGAGCTGGTGAACCTGGCTGGCAGAAAAGAATATCGTGCGGTGGCTCGCGAGTTGAGCGCGCAACTGAAAGAGTTGATGGCCGCGGCGGGTGAGGCAGAGCCGGAAATTGTGCCGGCGAAGCTGTATCCGTAACGCGGGCAAAGTGAAGAATGGGGTTCGAGATGGATGGTTTGATGAAGTGGCTGGTAAACGGCGTCATCATCAGCGATGGTGCGTGGGGAACCGAGTTGCAGGCGCGTGGATTGCCCGCGGGAACGATTCCCGACACCTGGAACCTGACACACTCCGAGCAGGTGGAGGCCGTGGCGCGCGCGTATGTTGAAGCGGGAAGCCAGGTGATTCTGACCAACAGCTTTCGCGCCAATGCGATTGCCATGCGCGGCGCTTCGGCGGCCGATCTGGACGCGATCAATCGCGCGGCTGTGGCCATCTCAAAGAAGGCCGCTGGCGGGCAGGCGCTGGTGTTCGCGTCGATCGGCCCGGCAGGGAAGATGATGATTTCAGGCGAGGTGAGCGCCGAGGAGCTGACGGCGGCATTTGCGGCGCAGTCGCAGTCGCTCGCCGCGGCGGGAGCGGATGCGCTGCTGATCGAGACCATGAGCGATCCGGAGGAGGCGCGGCTGGCTGTGCAAGCGGCGAAAGCTACGGGGCTTCCTGTAATCGCTTCGTTTGCCTTCGATACGGGCAAGAACAAAGACCGCACCATGATGGGCGCAACGCCGGAAGCAGTGGCCGCGGCGATGGTGGAGGCCGGCGCGGATGGCGTGGGCGCCAACTGCGGCGTGGGGGTGGATTTTGCCCTGCCGATATGCCGGCGTCTGCGCGCTGCCTGCGATCTGCCCATCTGGATCAAGCCCAACGCTGGATTGCCGGTGATCGAAGGCACGGCGGTTCACTACGCGACGACCGCCGAGTTCTTTGCCTCTCATTTTGCGGCTCTCCGCGACGCCGGTGCATCGTTCGTGGGCGGATGTTGCGGATCGACGCCGGAGTTTGTGCGGGCGCTGGCGGCGGCGCGGGCAGCGGCGTAGGACAAAAGCGAATTCATTGGCAATCGCGAGCGCGCGGGCCAGGAGGCCCGCACGTTCAAGATCTGAAGATCGGCGCTACCGGTTTGGGGTCAGTGTGTCGGCTTCGGGTCGACAGGGTTGAACTGGCGCGCGAGATCCGGCGTGGACTTGACGTCCGTGGCCGCTGCATCGGCTTTGGCAACCTCAACCCCGAAGACATAGCTTGGGCCGAACATGTTGCTGGTGAAGAAGACATACTTCTTGTCGGGTGAGAAGCGGACGTTGGGCTCTTCGCGGTAGTTGTGGTGCGACATGTTGACGAGGTGCTCGGCGCGGAAGATGCCGGGCTGCCAGAAGTCGGGCGCGTTGAGCGTATCAGGGGTGAGGGGAATCATCTGCGGATGGAGCAACTCGATCCACTCACCGTCTTTGGCATGCGCCACCTGGCCAGGATCGCCGCCGTCGTCGCAGAAGATGTCAAGATCCCGAGTCAGGTTGAAGTGAATGCCCCAGTCATTACGCCCCATGTGATAGGCGGTGCGCCTGCCGGTCTGGAGGTTGTAGCTGGCAAGATAAAAGACCTGTCCTTTCGGGTATTGCCAGTCATACCAGAGGGTTTCGCCGTCGAGCCCCCAGAACTCGTGGCCTGCGATCTCCATAGCCATGGTGCGCTTGTGGATGAGCGTGTTGTGCGTGCCATCGGTATGGATGGTCCAGATGCGGTCGACCTTTTGCCAGGGGCCTTCGTGGCAATACATGAGCAGTTCGGGATCGGCGGGCGAAAAGAGCAGGTGGTTGATCCAGTCGGTGGAGTGCAGCAGGATCTTGATGTCGCCGGGCCTTTCGCCGTTGGGGCCGGGCTCGAGGCGAATGGTGAAGAGTTCGAGGGGTAGATGGGCGGCCAGACGCCGCTCCATCATCAGGCCCTTATTGAAGGGCTGGAAGTGCGGACCCTGGCTGGGACTGGCGATGCGATTGTCGCCTGTTGAGGATTGCGTAGGCGGCGCATTGCGTCCGTACTCGCGGTTGGACTGATTGCTTTCGTCGAAGGTCCCGGCGGCGAGCGTTTCGTCGGCGTTGATTGAGACGACCATGTGCCGCGCGGGAAGATCGATGAGCTTGCGAATTTTACCGGTATAAACGTCGGCCTTGTAGACCGAGGTGACGTTGGTTGTGGAATCGGTTTTGGTGTAGAAGATGCTGTTGGTTTTGAATCCGACGGCAAGGGTGTGGAGACCGTAGCGGAAGAAGCTGCGGGGCCCGGGCGGAAGATCGGCAGGGCGAGGAGGATTTGGAACCACCAGACGGGTCTTCATGGTTGCAAGATCCATGGCGTGAATGCCGTCGGGCGCGGTGTAGATCATGGTCTTGTGGTCGGGTGTATAGGCATTCACGTTGAAGTAGAAGCCGCCTGAGTTGGGCTCGTTGGTGAGCCGCCAGACGCGATGGCCGGTATCCTTGTCGACCCAGGTTTTGGGCGGATTGGGCGTGGGCGTTTGGGCGGAGATGAGGATCGTTGACAAGAAGGCGAGACAGGCAAGGGACATGGAAAGACGGCGCAGCATGAGAAAGCTCCTTTGCGTGAATGGCGGCGCGAGCTCGGCGCTGATGTTCATGAACGACGGTGTCGTCCAGCGAGAAGGCGCGAGAGAGTTATACACCCTGAAGGTTATGGTTGGGAATAATTTATCTTCTGAATTTCTGAATTGAAGAATCGAAACGGGTGGCGCCAGGCCTGGCGGGCGGAGATCTTGCGCAGGAGCAAGACAGCCAGACGTAGCCCGCAGTGCGGCAGACATGCGTCCGCTGTGGCGGGTTCGCTGCTCGGAATCGGGGACTTGGGAGAGATGTGCGCAGAGTACGCTATGGATTCTCTCCTCCGATTTACTTCTGGGCCACGATTCGGGAGGCACGCGCCATTGATCCCAGATTAAAGGCCTGGGTGTAGCCGAGCGCCCGCACCTTACGTTTGGCGATGCCGCTGCGTATGCCGCTCTGGCAGTAGAGGAGCAGGACCGTGCTTTTGTTGCGTATGCGCATGGGCAAAGCGGATTCGATGCGGTCCAGGGGCAGGAGAATAGCTTGGGGCAGGTGGCCTGCCGCGTGCTCGCCTTCGGTGCGGACATCGACCACTACGGCACCGTTCTTCAGGTGCTCCCGGGCGGCGCTGGCAGAGATCTGGCCCATGCGGCGCAGGAGAAAAAACAGCGCCAAGGCTGCCGCAAACAGGAGAATTTGAGTCCAGTTCATATTTTCAGATTAACAGGCTGTGGGTCGGGGGGCAGCCGAGCGTGACTGAGGTACCCGGGCGAAGAAAAATATCCGACGAGACCGTACATTTTTGAAGCTGGTGCATCTAAGATGTGAAGTCAGCGCGTTTTTCCCCATTCAGCACTTCAGGCGGACTCTCAAGCATTGAGGATCAGGGGGCAAGACGGCAACGCGCCTTGAGTTGCGAGCTGAATGAACTTTGGCAAAATCTTCAAGGAGAGCACCATGAAAATCAAGCTTCTGTCCGCCAGTTCTTGCGCATTGGCCGTAGCTGGTAGTTTTCTGCTCGGTCTGATGGGATGCGGTAGCGCAGGAATCATGGGAACGGGCGCATCCCCATCTGCCAACTCGGCCCCGGCCATCCTCACCGTGACCGATGCACCTCTGGGAAATATCCTTTCTGCGATGGTCACTGTCTCGTCGGTGACGGTGAACCCGAGCGGTAGCGGCACCCCAGTATCCCTGTTGACCTCCCCAACCACTGTCGAGCTTTCCGGTCTAAATGGAATTCAGGAGCCATTGGAGATCGGGGCTCTTCCCATGGGCACCTACTCCTCCATTAGCGTGGCCATCAGCGGTGTTTCGGTTACCTACGTGGATAGCACTGGAAAGACAATTACCGCATCGGCAACCGTTGCAAGCCCGACGGTGAATATTCCTCTGAATCCGGCGCTCAGCGTCAGCAGCACTGCCGGCGTTGACCTCCATTTGGCCGTTGATCTTGGTTCATCGTTCTCGATCAGCGGAAGCACGGTTACATTCGCGCCGGTCGTAACGGCGGCCTATGGCCAAATTGACTCCGAGGACCAGGGTCAGAGGCTGATTCATGTCAGTGGCCCGCTGGTGAGCATTTCCTCGACATCTCTGGTGGTCCAGTCAGCGGATTCAGGACGCCAGTTCACTTTCACCGTGAACTCCTCGACGCATTTTCCGAACGGCATGGATGCCACAAGCATCCCTACCGGAACGATTGTGCATGTAAAGGGAGAGGCTCAGCCCGACGGTACCTTCCTTGCGCTTTCTGTCGCGATAGAATCCGGCGAGGCGAACGACGGACAGGATGGGGAACAGAGCGGAGACCAGGATGAGAACCAGAACAATGGCGGCAAGGGCATCGTAACCGCTGTCACGGAGAGCAATGGCGTGCTTACCAGTTTTACCTTTGTTCCTCGTGAAGATTTCGGCGATGTGAACTCAAGCAGCCCTTTGGCGGCGATGGTCTCATCGACAACCGCGTTTGTCATACCCACGGACGCGCTCTCTGCCGGTGTGCCGGCGAACAGTTTCACGGCGGCAAGCCTGTTTGCGGGTGAATCGGTGTTTGTCACGGGAGCCATGACCACCATGGGAACGCTGAATGCAACACAAGTCACGCTCTCAGGCGAAGGCACCAAGGGCGTGTTGACTGCAATGCCACAGGGCAGCGGATCGGATCTGAACTTCACGATCACCCTGCCTTCTATGTCGTTCCTCACAACCTACACCGGAATGACGTCACTGAATGTTGTCACCAATCAGGCGACCGATTTTGGGGATGGCCTGACGGCGGCGACGCTCGCGGCAGATCCAGCAGGGACCAGTCTGGAAGTCCATGGGTACCTGATCATGACTGGTCCGAAGACATACGTTCTCTATGCCGACGAGGTCAACACCATGTTGACTGATTCTCAGGAGGATTAGAAGGAAGATCGACCGGAAGGTAAACTCGAAATTCACGCGAAGCCGGCTGCCGCAGGGTGGTCGGCTTCGCTGGTTTTAGGCTCAGGTACGTGGAGGGCTTTGTTGCCGCAGCTCCCATCGGTACGCATCTGGAGAGTCACGAAGAGCGTTCATCGCAGAGAACGATAGCGGCGAGTTTTCATCGCGGAAGCCGTGCGATTTGCCGAGGGCACAGCGATTGAGCGGCTGCAAGGCACACTTATTGCGCGATGGCCATAGCCCCGGTGCTGGTCAGGGTAAAGGTTTTGTTCAGGTAGGGAAGGGTGATGGGGAATTGGTAGGTTACGGTCACCTGTACCTGGTTGCCGGCAGCATTGCTGCCCGCTGTCGAACAGCTTGGCCACGAGGTTGTGTAAGTGATCTGATTCCAGTTTGCCGCACACCAATTCGTGGTGACTGCCAGATTGGATGAGTTAATCGCTGGTTCGTACAGGTTTTGAACGTAGTTGGTAATGTCAGTGGATGTCGCGTTGCAATAGGGGAGGTTGCTCACATTCCAACACGAACTACCTCCTCGCACCGAGGCCCAGCGCGCCGCCTGACGAGCCGCGTCCGATACATTATGGTAGGCCAGAAACAGCCATCCAAACTCGATCACGGCGAACAGCAGCGCGAGGAAGAGAAGAAGAGTAATGGCCGATTCAACCAGTGTGGCCCCTTGCTCGCCGCGCGGAAGATTTCTCAGGCGTCGCAGAGCAGCCTGACCACAAGCACCGCCTGTCATCAACCTTGGCCGATGCGTCGCTCGCCGACTTTCTCTTTTCAATTCGCTCATGTCGCCAGCTACTGCAGGCACCGTTGAATTGCCTGCCCACTCAACGTGAAACTCTTGAATCCCGGAAGCTCGATGATCGGTGTGATTGTGGCGCTCGTATTCACCGTCACTGTCGACTCAATATTAGAAGTGGGGCAATCACCGGGCAAGCATTGAGACGCCGTTCCGTCCGAGCAAATGCAGGAACGCGAGGAGGTGACCAGAAGGTTCGAAGACGAAATATCGGGCGCGACAGCCGCCAATGCCGCGAGCTTGATGCCGCTCTGATCATACGCATTGGCGCTCGATAGTTCTCCGTAGGAGGCTCCTGCCTTTGCGGCATTCGTCACCTCGATGGAGTAATAGGCTACCTGCCCGAACTCAAGCAGGCCCAGTAGAAGAAAAACTACGAACGGTCCCGCCACAGCTAGCTCCACGAGCGACTGGCCCGAAGTGGAGCGCAGCAACCTGCTGCTCCGGCGTCTCAGGATTCTCATTATCCTTTCCAACATGAACCTCCTACTCGACGAGAGCTACTATTCTGCTGAGGGTTGTCAGTGCGTTCGCCTGTGCGTAACTGACCGGAATTGTGAATGTCGTTGTCTGGACGCCAATGGTGTTCGCCACGATTCCGGCAGCCACCACTCCGCCGCCACTATCCTGGTAGAAGACTTGCGCGCCCGGCGCGTAGATATAGCCATCCAGGTTCCCGTTGTTGCTTCCGAACTGCACCTGCAACGTAGGTGTGGGGTTTGAGGTCGGTTGATAAATTGCGATTCCGTTGTAGACTCCTTGTGTAGGCGCATAAACGCTCAACATCGAGCCGGAGTCCTGCATCAAGGAAGTCACCTGGCTGCCGGAGCCGCTGCATTTGAGGGGGTTGGCGCATCCCGCCAAGTCGATCATCGCTCCGTTGGTATTGCTGAACGTGACGTTGGCGCCGCTGCCGCTCATATCGGTTGCTCCAAAGGTCACGTTAGCGCCGGTATTGATTTCCACACCTCCCTGGAAAATGTAGATAACCGGTGTTGCGGCAGAAGAGCTGGCTGGCGTAGTCGGCGGAAAGTTGAGTGTTCCAGAGAGGAGAACTTCATTGGTGAAACAAACGTACCCGTAGCCACCTGTTGGACTGGCTATTGCCGCAGCCACAGCGTTGTTTAGCGTTGTGGTGTCATTAGAGAGAGCGCCGTTTAGCGACGAGTTGCTGAGAGTGGCTCCAGCAGTGCAATTTGCAGGGTTGGGATCGCTGATGTTTCCCCATGGAGAATTCGGCATGACCGCATTCGCCGTAATTGGCGTAGGATTTGTCTGTAGTCCCACAAAGCTTCCCGCCACGTCCACGAACTTCGTGTTCATGGTGCCGCTGTTGCCGTTCACTTGGATTGCATCTGAACTGGTCGAGTAGACGTATGCTCCGCAAGAAGGCGCTTCAATGTCATACGATCCCTGCACGTTGAGTCCGACCCCACTTGTCGCCAAGGACCAGATGCAGGCGTCACCGACGATCACCCCAGCTACTGCCCGGGCTGCAACATTGAAGTTTGAAAAGCCCAGAACTCTCGTAAACATGGCCGGGGTGGGCGCACTAACGATTGCCTCAAAGTAGCCTGTTCCCAAGCTGGGACCACTGACCGGCGGTGAGTTGATGGTTACGGCGATACCGTTGCTGCCATTAGTGAACCCGTTCGTGGACGACGCAGCCATGCCCGCTAATTCTGCATGGCCAGTTGAACCGTTGTATTCGTAATCTACGGCGGCCGCCACGGCGGCCGCGTCGGCTGCGATCTGCGCCTGTTGCCGCGCGCGGTACAACAGGCCGACGTCGACGCCCATCCCCATGAACCCGATCAGCACTGTCATGCAAATCGCAAGCAGCACTAGGATATTGCCTTGTTCATCTCTGAGGAGGTTCTTCATTTCACATCCCGTCCCCTCGTTTAAGGCGCCTTCTCGCTCGGCCTGTTGCTCCGTCCAGGTAATGCACACTCGCGGCAGCATGAACTTCCTCATACGCCACCTCGCTTTCCCCGTGGCTCTGCGGGGAAAATGCACCTGAATTATAGCAGTGGTGCATATAGCTTGAATGATCTCTTTTGTGGGACGAAGAAAAAGGGAAGATGCTGGATTTGTCGATAAGGGGTGGCTCGATCAAATTTGAGAACGCCGGAGCTGCAGTGACATGGGTGGGCCGCGTGAGGTCGTTTAGCGCCGGCCGACGGGCAACCTGACGCGGGCGACATAGTTGAGCGGGTGGACGGTGAACTGGAGTTATGATGGCATCTAGCGGCTGACGAATGAGATGATCAGCCTTGCGCCGAGTAAGCACAACGGCTCGGTAATCTACAGGCTTGATCCGGTGGGCAACGAACAGTCGGAGAACTCGTCGCTCTCCGGCGTGCCATCGGACAGCTGGGGCTTCAATGCGGACGACGATCTCTCCTCGGAGGGCTACGACGCGGACGGCAACGTGACGGCTGAGGGCGGCAAGACATACAGCTACGATTCGCAGAATCACCTGGTGGCGATGAACGGCGGGGCGCATTTTCCTGATTGACTTCCAGATTCCCACGGTTGCAGACTGGTTGGGCTGACTCATCTCTTTTCCCACAGGTGGTTACTGCCATGCAAAAGCGCAATTTGGGTGTTGGGCTGTTGTCTGCCCTGGGTGTGGCGTTTGGCCTTCTTTCCGCTGCGCAGGCGCAGACGCGGGCGTCGCTCCTGGCTCCTTATATTCAGGAAGACGCGCCGGTGGTGGTGCTGGATCACGTGAAGGTGATTGACGGAACAGGGTCGGCGCCGCAGGCGGATATGCGCATTGTGGTGGAGCACGGGAAGATTGCCGCGGTGGAGAAGGCGGGTTCGGGTGGGGGAGTTCCGGCGGGCGCAAAGGTGCTGGACCTGACGGGGAAGACGGTGATTCCAGGGCTGGTGGGAATGCACGAGCACCTGTTCTACAGCGAGCCGGGGAACAGCGCCCTGCGGGGACTGGTGGGTGGAGAGCTGGTAGACACGGCACCGCGACTCTACCTGGCGGCAGGTGTGACGACGGCACGCACGACCGGGAGCATCGAGCCGTATACGGACCTGAACCTCAAGAGAGAGATCGATAGGGAGAAGGTGCCGGGACCGAATCTGGACGTCACCGGACCGTATCTGGAGGGCAATCCACCGATGGTTCCGGAGATGCATATTCTGACCGGGCCCGAAGACGCGCGGAAGATGGTGAACTACTGGGTGGGTGAGGGTGTGACGTCGTGGAAGGCGTACATGCACATAACGCCGGAGGAACTGAGAGCGGCGATTGTTGAGGTGCATGCGAAGGGCGAGAAGATCACGGGGCACCTGTGCTCGGTGGGGTTCACCGAGGCGGCCGAGATGGGGATTGATGACCTGGAACACGGGATTGCGGTGGATACGGAATTCACGCCGGGGCGTAAGGAGGGCGAGTGCCCGGCCAACGCAGCGGAGTACATGGCCGAGCATGTGGCGATGGACAGCGCGCCGGTGGTGGCGATGATTCACACTCTGGTGCAGCGGCATGTGGCGGTGACGTCGACGCTGGCGGTGTTGGAAAGCCTGGATCCCGGCCATCCGCCGATGGCGTTCATGCTGCGGGAGCATGATTCGATGCCGCCGACGGTATGGTCAGATGTGCTGACGGCACGGTCCATGATTCAGGAGCGCGCGGCGAAGTCCTATTGGCCGGTGCTATTGAAGAAGGAGATGCGGTTTGAGCGGGAGTTTGTGGCGGCAGGCGGCTTGCTGATGGCTGGGTGCGACCCGACGGCCTACGGCGCGGTGCTGCCGGGCTTTGGGGACGAGCGGAATCTCGAGTTGCTGGTGGAGGCAGGATTTACGCCGGTGGAGGCAATCCGGATTGTAACCCTGAACGGGGCCATCTATCTGGGCAGACAGGCGAGCATTGGGTCGATTGCAGCGGGTAAGGACGCAGATATGGTGGTGCTCGGCGGCAATCCCGCGGAGAAGATCGAGAACGTGGAGAAAGTGGAGACAGTCTTCAAAGATGGCGTGGGTTATGCCCCGGAGAAGCTGATGGAATCTGTGAGAGGGCTTGTGGGATTGCGCTGAGCCGGAACATAAGGTTATTAATGAGTTCGCAGGTATGCAGACAGCGGAAGGCTGATGAGGCAGTATTTTCGCGATTTTCCTTGCGTCCCATGTCGACATACTTGTGAACTCATTCATACCAGTGAGCGAGAACGCAGGTAAGGGCCTGAGTACGATCTTTGGGCAGGATATAGCTTGCAAGCCGGACAAGGGATGCTCTGACCGTTCTCTACGGGGTTAATGGTGGGAGATAGAGCCGAGAAGATCCTAGCCCAGCGACATCAGCCTAGAACAGTTAAGCATATTCGTCCCCTTCTGGAATCGGCACGCAAGCGCACCAAGCCGCGCAAGGTCGATTTGCACGAAGTCTTCAACGCCGTCCTGTATCTTCTCAAGAGCGGTTGCCCGTAGCGCATGTTGCCCGAGAGGTTTCCCACTGGATCTCTGTGCATGCAATGCATATTTCGCCAAGAGGAGTGCGGTCGATGAACACGTTGTGAGCGCCCTGGAACGGGCCTTGATAACTTGTCATTGGAGCCACTTGCAAAATTCGAGAATGTTCAGATGCGGTCTTTCCTCAGGGGCTAAAGCCCCCCCCTCATCTTATTGGCTTTATTGGCACGACTGAAGTCGTGCCCTTTCAAAGCTGCGACTGAGCAGTGAATTTTGCAAGTGGCTCATTGGTATAAGGGGGCGTAACTTCCTACCACCTCAAAACCATTGGCAGCGAGCTTTTGTTTAATCTGAGCGGCAACGTCTGCCATGTTTCCACTGGTTGTATATGCCAGCTCAAAGGGCCGCAACTGATCCTGAGCCCGCGCATAGATGGAAACCGACGCCATAACGATCGCAGGCATGAGTACTTTGCCAAGAGTGGACGAAGATCGAAGTGCATTCTTCACGTTGAACACGAAAATGCTTTTCCTGTCTGATTGCGTGCGGAGATCACTGGTTGGCAGATTGATTGACCCATCGTTACGCGATGGACTTACTTTAGGTGCAAGTAAGTTTGGAGCAATTCTGGTTCCAAAGTACAGGAGAAGCAAATAAAAGGTTTGTCAAGCATGTGCATGTCGCATGAAACGGTACGTAGCAACAACACGCATCACAAGTGAAACATTGTTCCTCTGGTTTGCGGTGTCGCGATGCGTTGATGTGCTTTGTTGATGGATATTGGAGTTGATG
>JAJYFA010000040.1 GCA_021790995.1 Acidobacteriota bacterium | reverse complement strand
TGAGCCTCCGGCAGGGAGATACGGTTTATTGTACGCGAAGAGGAATAAGCGGCTCGGCGAAGAGGATGACTTCAACAGGGCAATCGCATGAAGATGAATTCCGAACCCGCAAAGGGATCTCCGTGGGGGCCCCCCTCTACGGTCTCTGCAAAGAACTTCTTTCTTTTCAATCACCTGGCGAGCGCAAAGCCGAACAAGTTCCTTTGTTTCAATGATCTGCGGCCAGAATCGCGATGGCAAAGGAGTTACGCGGACCTTGGCCCAGGCCGGAAGCGCGAAGGCCGAGGCGCATGCCCTGGCGCTCGTGATTGCGCCTGGAATCAGGGTAGCGGATTGGGAGAAATTCTCAGCAAAGAATGGGAAGCGTGTTCCTCACCGGTCCCCAGGTGCAAGGGACCGGTGGCACCCTCACCTTGGTGCTGAGAAAGGATCGAGACCGGGGCCGCCTGCCTACCTACCCCGTAATCGTTGTTTCATCCAAATCAAAACCCTCCGCCTGCGGGCGGAGGGTTTTGATTTGGATGCGGAAGCTAAAAAGAAATCCTTAGCGAGGCAATCACTGCACGCGGGGTGTTGCTCTGATTTAACGGCAGAGTTCCGAAGCCCGTATAGCCATTGGTCGGCGAGAAGGAAGGCCGCTGGCTGAGCGTTTCGTTCGGGCCGCCAAAGGTTGGGTGGTTGGCGCCATTCACGGCTTCCAATCGGAAGCGGAGGGATGTACCCTCGCGAGGAAGCGCGAACTGTTTGTGAAAAGCCGGGTTCCAGAAGAAAAGATTAGGATTCCTCAGATAGCCAACGCGGAGTGGGGTGGTGCGGGCTTGCCAGGACACCAGCGGCTGATAGCAACTGACGTCGTTGTTGAACCAGTGCGCTCGCGATTGGCCACCCGTCGGGAAATAACTCGTACATCCCGGCGCGCCAGTGAGGTTGTCCGACGGGATGCCGAGCGGTGAACCCGTGCTCCACATGATTGTTGAGTCAACCAGCCAGTTGTTGAGGACGGCGCCGAGGATGCCTTTTTTCGCGGTCGTCGGCAGAGGGTAAACAACATTGGCATTGATACTATGCCTTGATTCCGAAGCATCCGGGCCGGACCAGAGGTTCGCATCGCGAAATGCTCCGTTGTTCAGGTAGTCGAAGCGATCGATCCAGTTCGAGTAAGCGTAATTGAAGATGAAATCCAGGCTTCTGGTCTGACGTTCTACGCGGATGTTTCCGGAATTGTAGTGCGAGGTTCCCGTAGACAACTGGTTTTCATCGACGCCGTTAAATAGCGGGTAGGCGCGCTGCAATTCCCACACCTGGATCTTGGACGACGCGCCGAGAGGCGTATTTGCCGGCACCACACCGTAGAAGGGATTCGACACGTTGGTCTGGCAGAGCGCGATGTCCTGGAAGCAGCTCTGCTGCAACGCTGTGGTAATGATACCGAGCTGATTGTTTACCGGAAGGCCGCTACTGAGGGCTCCGATGTATTCGACATCGAGGAGAACTCCATGAGAAAACTCCCGCTGAACGCCGAAGGAATAGTGCTGCGCCTTCCGCTGCACGCGATCGACGTTGTAAAAAGTGATGCCTTGACCAGCGTTGGTTTCAAGACCGGCGCTGGCTCCGGTTGGGGAAATGGCTCCATTCGGATAGGGCGTTCCGGTCGTGAGGTAATTGGAAGGTGTCAGGCCTCCATCCAGCGAAGAGATAAAAGGAGTGGTCTGGCTGAAGCCGTTCGAGGTCGTGCCGATGTAGGGCCAACTGTAAAAGATGCCATAGCCGCCCCGGACGACTGTTAGTGAAGTCAGCGCCCAACTGACGCCGACGCGAGGCTGCCAGTCGTTCAACTGCGCCTTATACGGAGCGTTCGAGACGCCATTGACCCCGGCAAATGTCCAGCCGCCTGTGAGTGGGCCCTGCAGGAGGGGGGCGCTGGTAAAGTTAACCTGCTGCGACAAGGGATTCGTGCAAGTGAGGCAGAAGTCGGCATTCATGCGGTTGTGCCGCTCCTGCGGAGACTTGTCCACATCCCAGCGCAACCCGCCGGTGATCGAGAGATTGGGCCGCAACTTGAAGGTGTCCTGAACGAACAGTCCGTAGTAGTGATAGGAGATGAAGGTACTGCTGTCCCATGTGACACTGCCCCCGGATGGAACTCCAAGGAGCAGGCTTGCGATGGAATTGCCCTGGGTAGGATTCGACTTGAAGGGGTTTTGCTGGGTAAAGCCGGCATTGAAGCTGAAGCTGCCGTTCGGAGTGCCGGGGATTCCAACCGTGGCGGATTGAACGTCCATTGCCTCGGCGCCGTAATGCAGAGTGTGGCGGCCGATTGTCTGCACCAGGCTGCCCTCGAAATCCGCGTCGGCATCGGCATGACCATTATCGGTATTGCCAAAGATCCCCGTGTAGTTGGCTGCCCCGATCTGTGGCGCGAGATTCTGGTGCGAGGTGCTTCCAATGGCGGGCATGTTGAAGTCGAGACTGCTGGCCAGAAAGTTCTTCTGGATTGTCTGTCCGGTGATGGTCTCGTTGCTGGTGTGGACCAGAGAGGCTTTCAAATCGAGTACGAGCGTATTCGAGAAGATATGCGTCACATCGGCGATCATGGTGTAGGCGAATCCCGTGGGTACGCTCGCTGTAGAGGCTACGTTCGTAAATCCGTTTCCAGGATAATTAGCCCCATTCTTCTGCGCTGTGTACAGTGCATAGATGCGTGTATTCGGAGTAAAGGTGTGATCCACCCGTCCCACGTACTGGTCGTAACTGAAATTACGGGCGCCGCGAATCGCGTAGTTACTCACGATTCCATCCGCGGTGGGCTGAGGATACATCGCCAGAATCGCCTGTGCGATGGGGCTGATTCTGTTCGCCGGAATGGTGTTATTCGGGAATGGGGTCCGGGTGTATAGCGAGCAGCCGTTCGTCGTATTTTTCGCGCATTTGGTGGTTGCCGGGTCGTAGATCGTGTATCCCGATCCCTGAAAGTTTCCGCTTCTCCAGGCCATGGGAGGCACGCTGTCAACGGCGGGAGCCGGGTAGTTCTGGCGGAATCCTTCGTATCCGAAGAAGAAGAATGTCTTGTGATGAATGATGGGTCCGCCGACTGTTGCGCCGAAGGTGTTGCGAATATTAATTCCGAGCGGGATATGAAAGAGGTCGTTGGCGTAGTAGTTCGCGTTCAGCGCCTCGTTTCCGTAATAGTCGTAGATCGATCCATGAAATTGATCCGAACCGGCTTTTACGTTGGCGTTGAAGGCTCCGCCGGCAGTCCTGCCGTACTGCGCGTCGTAGGGACTGGCGCTGGCTTGCACCTCCTGCACCGCGTCCTGCTCAGGCGCAAAGTACCACGAGCCCTGGTCGCTCACGGGCGCTCCATTCATATAAAAGGCATTGGCATCGTTGGGTACGCCGGAAACGGTGTACTTATTCCCGTTGTTGCGTAGAGTTAGATCGAATGGATCCGTAGCCGTTGTGCGGATGCCCGGCGTCAGAGAGACATCGTCCCAAACCTGCCGGCCCGTCGAAGGCATCTCCTCCACCTTCGTCTGATCGATCACGCCGCCGATTGACGCGGTGACGGTCTCCAGCAGTTGTCCGGTAGCCTTCACCACCACCTCCTGAGTCACGGCGCCGGGACTGAGGGTCACGTTCAGACCACGCTGCTGTGCCGATTCCAGAATCACGTTTTGGATGACCTTCGTTTCAAAGCCAGGCGCAGACGCGCTTACCGTGTAATGAGCAGGGAGCAGATAGAGTAGGACGTAATTGCCCTGGCCGTCGGTTTTGGTTGAGTATTTCTGTTCAGTTCCGGCGTTGATTGCGGTGACGGTTGCGCCGGGAATCACGGCGCCGCTGCGGTCCGTCACCAGCCCTGTGATCGAGGCGCGGAATTCCTGCGCTCTTCCAGAACTTGCATTCAGCAACATCAACAGAAGTCCTACTCCACATAATCCCCTGCAACGACGAAACAGAGTCCTTGCATTTCCGAGATGTCTCATCTTGTTCGTGAATTGCGTCGCTGACGGCGTCAAAACTTTACTTCCGCTCATACAAGCCTGACCTCCAGAACTGAATGACACAGATCATCCAGCGTTTTTGTCGAACTTTTTGTGGACTCTGATTGTTCCATCCCTTGTCTTCGAAGACCTCACATCGTCAGACAACAGAAACCTGAGAAGACTTCTGTATTTCTCGATGACTTTCGAAGATTCACATGAACCAGGCTATGATCGATACTGAAGGCTTACAATCGATTATCGCAACGCGCGACAGTACCAACCAAAGACGGGCCGTAGTGTAGGCACGCCAGTTTACGGTTGTCAAGGATAATTTTCGCAAGATGAATTTCTGCAAGATGTTATTGGCTTTTACGTTGGAAACATTGTTTTACACCACAAAACATTGCGATGTGGCGTATCCGTTCGCGCGGGCTTTGAAGAATCGCTAAAGAATATAGTGCCCAACGCCGGAGAGACTCCACGGCGGTGAAATGTCGCTGAATCTCGATGGGGATACTACGATGACATCAGGGCCCGCTTTATTAGCGATCATGTACTGACTGATGAAATTGTTCAGTCCATGGAGTTTTTGAAAACAATCCGCGAGACTGGGAGACCAAAGGATTCAGATGATATATCGGAAGCTGCTCGCAATTACCGCGGTTTTTACCGCCCTCTCCGCGCAAGCTCAGAACTCACTCCAGACCGCAACAGCGCCTATCGATTCACCGTACAGGGAATGGCGCGCAGCCTGGGTGACGCACCCGGCCGCGCCGCTGCGCGAGCCGCTGGTTCTGCATTTCAGGCGTTCGCTGGAACTCGACGCCGTTCCAGCCGCCTATCCGGTGCGCGTGAGCGCCGATAATCGCTTCATCCTGTTTGTCAACGGTCAGCGCGTTGGCGACGGTCCCGCGCGTGGCGATCTGGAGCACTGGCGCTATGAGTGGTATGATCTGTCGCCGTACCTGCACGCGGGCAGAAACCTGATCACGGCGACAGTTTGGAATTGGGGAATCTTCGCGCCCATTGCCCAGATGAGCGACCGCACGGCCTTTCTGCTGGAAAGCGAGGCGACGGGATCGACTTCCATCAGCACGCCCAGGGGCTGGGAAGTGGAGGTCGAACCCGGCCATGCCCCGCTCGATCGCAGCACTGTCACATTCCGCACTTACATGGCCTCCGGCCCCGGCGAGGAGATCGACGCGGCGAAGTACGACTGGGATTGGAACTCGCCCAAAGACACGAGCGGAAGCTGGGTTCCGGTAGGCTCCCCGATGCGCGACAGTATTCACAGCGGCGTCAATCGTGCGCGCTCGGCGGATGTATCCGGCGACAACAACTGGGGATTGATTCCAGACACTCTGCCGCACATGGAGTACGCGCCCGAGAGCGCCGGCGCGATTGTGCGGCTGGACGCGAATGCCGCGGAACAGTCCGGTCTTCGCGGCTTTCCCGATGCGCCGGCGACAGTGCCCGCCAACACCCACATTCACATCCTGCTCGACCGCAAGACGCTCACAACGGCCTATCCCATCCTGACCGTCTCGTCGGGCAGGGGCGCACGGATTTGGCTCACCTATTCCGAGGCGCTCTACGACAAAGATCTGCACAAGGGCGATCGCAATGCAGTCGGTGACCGCCAGGCGCTGGGGTTGCGCGATCTCTTTCTGCCTGACGGCGGCGCGCATCGCGTCTTCGAGCCGTTGTGGTGGCGGACATGGAGATATCTCGATCTCGACATCGAAACCGGCGCCCAGCCACTCACGCTCGATTCGCTTACGGCCGCCTTCACCGCCTATCCCTTCCACGAGCGGGCAACCTTCGAATCCAACGATCCCGATCTGGCGAAGATATGGGAGATCAGTTGGCGGACAGCGCGCCTGGACGCGCACGAGACTTACATGGATACGCCCTACTACGAACAGCTTCAGTATGTGGGCGACACGCGCATTCAGGCTCTGATCTCCTATGCGGTGACAGACGACGACCGGCTGGCGCGGCAGGCAATCGAGGCATTCGATCACTCGCGTCTGCCGGAGGGAATTACGCTGAGCCGGTATCCCAGCTCTCTGGCGCAGAAGATCCCCACCTTTTCGCTGCTCTGGATCGGCATGGTGCACGACAATTGGATGTACCGCCCCGACCCCGCGCTGGCGCGAAAGTCGCTGGTCGGAACCCGCGCAGTGCTGGATTGGTTCGCCAACTACCAGCAGCCGGATGGACTGCTGAAAGAGCTTCCCTGGTGGAGTTTCATCGACTGGGTGCCTTCAGGTCAGATTCCGACATACGACGCGAATGGAGAATCGTGCGTCACAACCTTGCAATACCTGGGCGCGCTCGATGATGCGGCCGATCTGGAAAAGGCGTTGGGCGACCCAATGCTGGAACGGCGCGATTTGACGCGCGCGGCGCACGTGCGGTCAGGGATCTACAGCCAATGCTGGAGCCCTGCAAAGGGGCTGCTGGCAGACACGCCTGCACGCACCGGCTTCAGCCAACAGGCAAACATTCTCGGCGTGCTGTATGACGTGATTCCCAAAGACCAGCAGCGCGAGGTGTTGCGCCGCATGATCGCAATCGAGCCGGGCACCGCTCCCGGAGGAATCCTGAGCGCGTCGTATTACTTTCGCTTCTATCTGGCGCGGGCGCTTGACCACGCCGGAATGGCAGACGATTATCTGAGTTCGATTGAGCCGTGGCGTCAATTGCTGGCGCTTCACTTCAGTACATGGCCAGAGGTTCCCGGAAATACGCGCTCCGATTCTCACGCATGGAGCGCGCACCCTATCTACGACTTGCTGACCCTGGTGGCGGGAATTGAACCCGCGAGTCCCGGCTTTGCAACCGTGCGAATCGCTCCGCACCTTGGCGCACTGCCTGGACTCAAGGCCGCCTATCCGCATCCGGATGGAATCATTGCCGTCGAGTATCTGCGCACGAAGGACGGCCTCGACGCCAGGGTGACGCTGCCCGGCAGGTTGACGGGAACTTTCGTTTTCAACGGCAGAACATGGCCTCTCACGCCGGGCGTAAACCATATCGAAGCGCGATAAACGGCTGGAAGACGAATCACTCAATGCGCACAATTCCGCGCCACCGCTGCAGATCGAAGAGCAGTGGCGCAGTAACCGTGAGCGATTAGTTCACTTCAAGATGGTCCTTGTCGGGCAACTTGGGGAACGGTACATGCGGCTCGGTCTGGTACCAGTAGGCAACCGAGGAGATGTCGTCCATGAGCGGCAGGTACCGGCCTCCACTCTGCCACCCGAGATCCTGAATCGTGACGCGCAGATCGCGGTCAAAGCGGATCGGGTCGGTGATGTGCCAGCGATAAAGTCCAAATCTTTCCTGCGACTGATAAAGACCATCGGGCTTAATGACCTGCGCCAATCCAGAGTAGGGTGAAGTAAAGGCTTCGTACCGATGTGTCATCTGGTTCTCGAAATCGTAGGAGCCGTTAAAGTAATCTTCTGTTCCCGTGCCGTTAATGGTGGGAAATTGTGTGTCGCCATCGAGATAGAACTTAATTTCTCCCTCGCCCCACCAGCCATTGTTGTGAACGCCCCACGCTAGATAGGTTCCGATGTATTGGCCTTTGCCGCGTACGCCGTCCAGGATGGTGTAGACGCTCTTGTACGGCAGTGGATTGACTCTCCGAAACTGCGCATGAAAGTATGCCGCATCCGCTGGTACCGGCGTCTTGGTGAAATCGATCTGGTAGTAAACAACGATTGGCTTACTGTCCAGATTCTCCAGGGTTAGCTTCGCGCTTTTGCGAAACGGCATAGGCCAATAGGAATTAAAGGCGCTGCCGGGATTGACGCAGACCGCCAGCGAGGAGATGGGTGCGTACTTGCCCCATCCCATGGCGAAGAAATCGCCCACGGGAACCTCAACGGATGGGCCGGTCTCGCCATCCCAAAACATGCGCAGGATTGTGAGGCGCCAGTTACCGGTCGGTGTCATCCAGATATGCTCAATCTCACCGGATCCATCGATCGCTGCAAGGGTAAATGTCTGCCCAGGTTGGATAACGATGGATGGACTGACCTTCCAGCCCTGGCCCAGTTCGCGTGCCGCCCGTGCGCCCGTGCCTTCGGTGGCCATGCCGCCTTTGCCTTTTTCTCCCGTCGGATTTTCAGGGCTGATCGAATAGCTCCGCGCGTTCGACAGGCGAAAGAGATTGGCGAGGTTGTTATTGAGTCCATCGTAGGAACTGTTTTGTGCCGTTCCCGCGATCGGAAAGGCGAGCAACGTTCCAAGAAGAAGATACTTGCAAAAATTCATCGCGCCCTCTGTGAACACTTTACCGCATCGATTGAGGAGACTTGGGTCGCGTTTGAGAGGATTGTGCGCAACATCTCGTGTCGTCCACGGATCTGGTTCTGCGGGAATCGTGCGGCTGCCGGAAGCAGTAGTCCCCAGCGAATCTGAACGGCATTCAGGCCCCCGGCTATTGCGGATTCCGATGTGGATCGCCACCAATCGAGATCGGCATTTTCGGCTCTGTGCTATTTAACTGCTGCAGTAGCCATAAACTCCCACACATTTTCAAACTCGGGAAACGTCGTAGAGGCATGGGGATTCCTGTGCTCGTCGTTGATAAGAATCCGGTAGTTTCCCTGGATCGCCTGTTCCGGTTCGACCATGAGTGTCTTTGGATTTTTAGTCCTCATCAGTGCCTTGCAGTTTGCAATCTGGTGGTGCACATTGAAGGGATCGTTCTTGTTCAGGAATGCAAAGTACCTTGAGGGGGGTGTGGCGCTGGGACGCGATAGCCACGGAGCGGGTTCATGCAGATCGTCCAGATAATCCTGTGGGCCAGAGAACATCAGAACCTTGTCAACCTGAAATAATTTGCCGATATAAGCAGCGTGTCCCGAGCCTTGAGAGTGACCAGCGACAACAATGCGGCTCCAGTCAGGCTTGCCGTCTGCGATAAACTCCCCCCATCCGCCATCGGGATCTTGTTGCGCGAGATAGAGCAGGAGCTTCTGCAGCCGGTTGAGGATGGAATTGGCTCGATTGAGGCTGATCTTGCCGCTGACCGGGCTGCCAGTCACAATCGCGTCGCGATAGTGATCGAAGCAATCGCTGTCGTTGCTATGTGCGCAAGTCACAGCGACCACATTATCTTCGTAGTCCAGACCTATTGCGTGATAACCCCACTTTGCAAAAGCTTTGTCAATCGCGAGAGTTCCTTCCGCTTTACCATGGGTGCCGGAAAAGAAGACCAACAGGCGATGGGAAGACTTTACTTGCGGGTCGTAGAGGGCAATATGCGGTCCGTGAACTAACTCAATGGCAGGATCGGTCTGTTGTGGATTGATGCGCAGCACTTTGACCGCAGCGTGGACTTCCACCCTTCCTAAAGTCAGAATTGCAAGTACAGAAAGGATTCCGGCAAGACGAAACCGCATAGTGCCTCCATGAGGTAAGTTTGTGCACTGAAGATCCTGCATTTTCTTGCCCGGCAAAACGAGAAGAAGCTGGCCCGCCGCCGCATAGTCCGTGCGCATGATGTTGCGTAGCCTGTACGATTCCGCAATCGTTTCCGCCAGCGCGGGCCTGCCACCCCAACGAGCAACAACAGGCTTTTGGAAATCACAATATGGAGGTCAGCGCCACAGTTCCAGGCGTAACGAAAGCAGGCGGATTCGACACGAATTCGCCTCACTGAATCTTATTGCATCGTCGCTGCCGCCACGATTGCGTCGAGAGCCGCGCTCTGGCGAACAGCGTCGGCGGAATCGAACGGCCCCTGCCACAGAAAGCCAAAATCGTAGCCCGATCCCTGGTCGCTTTTCCAGATGCTGTCGGCGTTCGCATCCGCAAAACTCTTGTACTGCGCAGCCTGTGTGCCGGTGCTGGGCAAGGCTGCGTAGAGAGCCATCAGATTGCGCTGGAAGACGCCTTTGAACTGTACCTCATCGCCTTCCACTCCGCTCTTTGTCAGCGACCCCGGTTCGGTCAGAATGCCGTTGCTGGTCAGGTCCGAGATTGCGGCATTGGCAATCTCTTCGGCCTGTGGCAGAAGGGTCGCATCCTGATCGGCCTTGTAGAGTTCCACCAATCCGCCCAGGATGACGCCCTGGTTATACGTCCAGGTCGTCTTGCCGTTGTTGGTACAGACGCTTGGGTTACTCGCATTCACCACGGTCAATCCATCGTTGATCAGATTCTGAGAATTGATCATGCCAGAAGCCTTGAACCAGACCCACTCTTTCTGCGCCCAGGCCAGGTAGGCTGCCGATGATGTGCCGCTGGTTCGATTCGCCAGGGCCGCTGCGACGCTCAGAAACAGTTCGTTGGCAATGGCGTTCTTGTATTCAGCGACGCCGCTGGAAGGCTTTTCCCACCACACGCCGCCGCCGCAGGTGGATGTGTCCCATTCATTCGCGATGTCGGCAAAGATCGTCTCCGCCATGTTGAGGTACGCCTGATTCCTGGTCAGGTCATACGCGTCAATCCACGCCAGCGCCCACCAGCCCTCGTCGTCGTCGTAGTTGTTGATGAAATTGGGGTGCGTTATCTGCGCGGCGGTGAAGGTATTGGAAAGCACGGACTCATACGAGGTGTCGCCCGATACTCGTTCATAGTTGGCGAGCATCGTCATCGCGTTGGCGGTTTCCCACCATCCTGAGGGCTGTTGATAGAGGCCCGAGCTTGCGATGTACCACGCCTGCATGGCTTTGATGCCGTCCGCGGCCTGCTGGCTATATGTGGGCGGAGTGGTCGTGCCGGGAGCGGAACTTGGTGCATTTGTTGCGCCTCCGCCGCCGCACACGATCGCCACAGCGGTGAAGGGCAGTAGAAGAGGCCAAGTCCTCAAGTTCCGAGCGCAGATTCTGTTCTGTGGCATGGTTCGATTCCCTCTCGCGGTCGCTTTCGCGGGTTACGGTTGTTAACGTGCTGTCTATCAGAACGATTGTCGAAGCAGGGCAGGCCGGGTATCTGCGATTTGCAGAATCAGCTCTCCAAAGAGCGTATTGGCCCAGGCAAACCATGGCCGAGTGAACGTGCGGGGATTGTTGTCGTCGAACGACTCATGCATGAAGTCCGTACCGGCAGTCGTGCCGCGCAGCCAGCGCAGACAGTCCGTAATTTCCTGGTCGTCATTTGAGGTCAGCGCCCGCAGAATGATGGCAAGCGGCCAGATCTGGTTCAGGCCGGTATGCGGGCTGCCCACCCCCTGTGCCGCTGTACCAGCAAAGTAGTATGGGTTGGAACTGCTGAGCGCAAATTGCCGCGTGCGTTGATAGAGCGGATCGCGCGCATCGCAAAGGCCCAGATAAGGCAGACTGAGAAGGCTGGGAGCGTTGGCGTCGTCCATCATCAGCACGTTCCCGTAGCCGTCGGCTTCATACGCCCAAATAGTTCCGTGGGCGGGATGCCGGCAGGTTCCGTACTGCGCAAGCGCCTGACGCACGGTTGCGCTCAATTGAGCGGATTCGGCAGCCAGCTTTGCATCGTTCAGCACATGCGTGGCAATCTCCGCGAGTTGGTTCAGCGACCGCACGGCAAACAGATTTGCCGGGACGAGGAAGGGATAAATGCAGGCGTCGTCGGAGGGCCGGAACATGGAGAAGATCAATCCCACCGGCCGCGCGGGATTGCCGTAACCATCGAGAGGCGGGTTCTCGCTGGAGATCTCGGACATGCGTGCAAAAGAATACGGCCCGTGACCGTGCAGGCGCTGCTGCTGGCGGAAGGTGGCGACGATCTTCCACGCGGCCGCCTGCCATTCGCGATCGAAGGGCGCCGTATTCCCGGTGCTGCTCCAGTAGCCATGAGCCAGCCGCAGCACATAGCAGAGCGAATCCACTTCCCACTTGCGCTCGGCCACGCCGGGCAGCATCTCGGTCTTGTCGTGAACAGCCCAGCTCAGCGGCGGGCTGGTTGGGCTGCGCGTAAACGCGTTGGCATATGGGTCGATCAGCACCATCCGCGCCTGACGCCGTACGACGCCTTCAAGCAGCATCGAGAGCTGTGCATCCTGGCGAGCAAAGCGCAGATAAGGCCAGACCTGCGCAGACGAATCGCGCAGCCACATGGCGTCGATGTCGCCCGTGACGACAAAGGTATCGGGATGGCCCGCAAACGTGCCGGGAGTCACCGTGGTGTCGAGCGTGTTGGGGAAGCAGCATTCGAACATCGCGGCCAGTTGCGGATCGGCGATACGCTGCCTGATGGACAAGATCTCGCTTTCAATTGCGCGGCTGCGGAACTTGCGATCGGCGGGAGCAGGCCGTCCGTCGGAAAGCGCCTTGGCGTAGGCGGCAAAGTCAGCCGGCAAAACGGCAGTCGCCGCTGCGGACAGGAAGGTCTTCAGTGCGGAACGGCGCGTGGTCAGAACCAAGGATTACCTCTTTGCAGAATTCTAAAATCAGTCGCCGAAAGTGTGGAGGACAGGGCATTTTCGATTGCAAGCCGCCGTCGTACCCATTTGTATCCATTGCATCGCAGCTTAGCAACTCTGATCCGATACGGTGGACGAAGCTTGAGGGACTCCAAGCGGTGCTAACGCGATTTCTGCTCCAGGTCCGCGGTAACAAAGCGAACGAGAGATTCAAGCAGTGCGGCGCGCGGATAGGTTGTCTTATCGATCTCCGCGCGAATCGTTGCATCCGTCGATTTGTCGAACGGCAGGGCAACGGCAAAGTGGTCGGCGTGCGCCGCACCCAGGAATTTCGCGCCCGGCACAATGGCATCGTCGCGCAGGAGCTGGCCGTCTTCAACCGATCCATAACGCTGCAGAATGCGCCATGTCTCAAGGAGCGCCTTTGAAGTATTCGCCTGATCCGAGCTCGCAATGAGCGAATAGGTCGGCACCACGGGATTGGGGTGCGCATTGAGAAACGCTCTGCGAGTTGCACTCTGCAGGCTCTTGTACCCGGATGACAGATCGCCCTGACAGCTTTTGATGGGCGCCGTCTTCATGTACTTGTCGGCAATCGAGGGCAGCAGATCGGCCACCGGCGATCCGCCGGAAGCGCCAGCCACCGTGATGAACGCGGCTACCTGATCTTTGACACCGGGCTCTTCGGCCAGCGCCACCTGGACATCCGGCCCTCCCTTGCTATAGCCGACCAGAATGAATTTCCTGCCATCGCTTGATTTGTGTTCGCGCAGGTACTGAGCAATCACCTTGGCATTTGATGCGCAGGAGTCGTTGGGAATAGTCATGACCGCAACGTCCAGCCCGTTTTTCTTCAGCGCCGTAAGTCCTTCCTGGAAGGCTGTTGTATCGGGCAGGCAGGAACTCATAAATCCGGGCACAATAAGCACCCGATACTTGGTGGATAGAGGCCCCAGCTTCAGATTATCCTTCCCCGGAGCGTCGATGTACTGCGAACAGGGGCCCCAGCTTCCGGTGTCGGGATTCTCCTGTTTCAGCACCGAGCAGAAAGTATCGCCAAATGCCAGCGAAACGTCTCCCGTGGCGGCCGCCAGGTAAACCAGCAATGTGCGGCCATCGGATGTGTACCCAGAACCCGTTGCTGTCTTGGCTGTGAGCACCGGATTTGCCGGTGTCATGTAATCCGTCTTCACGACCAATCCGGTCTGCAACAGGCTGTCGCGAATATATTCGCGTTCGTGGTCGCTGTCCGGATCGATCTTGTGCGTGATGCCGTTGTTGCGATCGTCGCGGGCGAACCCGATGTCGTGCATCCCGGCGCCCGCCCAAACCGTCTGGCCATCGAGGGTTTCAGGAACCTTCCAAAGCCGGAGATGATGCCTCGACGCCACCACACGCAGCGGGTCGGCCTGCGCGTACCCAAAATCCTGAGGACGCCCGTACAGGTACAGCACACTCATCGGCATCGCAACATAAGCCTCTTTCGACAAGCTGTCGAGCAAGCCGGTGAGGATCGCATCTTTGTCGGTCTTGTCAACCACGATCCAGCCGGCCGCCTTGAACGCCGCCTGCACCTGGTCCTGCGACCCGATCAGGACGAAGTTCACCCGATCGCCGAGATTGCCTTGCGCGTCGACGACGCGGCGTGGGATCGAGTCCAGCAAGCTCTGTGGGAACGCGGGCACGTTTACCGGCGCCTGAGTTCGCGCCACCTTCGCAGCCGTCAGTTGAACAACCACATGAAAGGAGCCTGTCGCCTGGTCGAATGACGACTCGTTGATGGAAAGAAAGAGCCGCCCGGCAATCGGCGCCCTGTAATTCAGAAGCTCGCCAACGAGAAAGGGCCTTGCCGCATCGCTGGAGCCGATTCTGCCCACCAGCGCGCCTCGGCCGGCATCGTTCACTGCAAGGGCGCGTAAAACGTCAGTGAAAGCGCGCGGCAATCCGGCAGGACCGTTTGCCTGGCGCGCATTGGAGTATTGCAACTGGCCGGTCGCCGTGATGTGCAGGGAATCACCGGCGTTCACATCGATGCCGGTGTCAAGCCATCCGCTTCCCGGAGTCATGTCGAACTGTTTGCCCTGCGGCGAGAGCGGAAGCGCAAGAGCAAGCAAGAAACTGAACAAGCCCGTTCGCATCATGGCCGCCTCCTTGCGATTGCAACCGAATTGTGTCTCTGCTTCCGCGGATGTCTCAGAATATTACCACCGAGAGGTGAACTCCGGATCTTCCGGGATGCTGGAAGATTTTCCTAATAGCGTAGACATAATCCGCAACCGGGCGCGAGCGGCAACACAACAGCTCGATTCCGGCTGACTTGGCTTGCCGGCGCAGAACGTTCGTAGCGGCGGAACGTGACGAGCGGCTCCCGGTTCGACTCATCATCCTTCGCGCCTGCTACGATGTTTGAATCTGAAAATGGGAAGCTATTTAACCATGCTGCCTGCCGGAAATCCGAATCCCCGTTTCGATTGGTTCACGTTTCTCTCTCGCCTGGTTTTGAAGATAGCTCCATCGGCGTTGAGTCTCGTTCTCTGCGCCGCGGCTGGTGCTGAGCCGCTCGTGCTGCGCACGGCGGCTGGCGGGTTGCCGATCGTGACAGGGCCGGAGCCGTCAACCACGGTTCGATTTGCCGCCGACGAGTTGGCTCGTTATCTGGGCAGGATAACCGGAACAAGATTTGCGGTGGAAACCACGGCGCGTGTTCCTGCCAAGGCTCTCGTCGTTGGCCGCGCCGCCGTGCTTTCTCTCGATCCCGACTTTGACCGGCAACAGTTGGGAGACAGCGGTTTCATCATCCGCCGCAGCGGCGGGCGCGTGCTGATTGCCGGCGGCAGCGGCCGCGGCACGCTCTACGGCGTGTATGCCTTTCTTGAGAAGCTTGGCTGCCGCTGGTTTGCGCCTAACTTCAATTTCTATGGGGCAGCCAGCGGCGAATTCGTCCCCAAGCTTTCCGCGCCTTCAGCCGGCGACTGGAACATTGTGGAGCGGCCCGCTTTCAAGTGGCGCAAGCTCTACATCGAGGAGGGCTGGAGCCACACCGCCGGCAACCTCAGGCAGATGATCGACTGGATGGCCAAGGCGCGCATGAACGTGCTCGACTGTCCCATCGACTACCAGCACCTGCATCGCACCGAGTGGGACCGCTGGCGGCTCGCGCTCATTCCCGAGCTAAGAAAGAGGGGAATTCTGATTGAAGTGGGCGGGCACGGCTACCCGAACTTTCTGCCGCAGGAGAAGTACTTCGCCCAGCATCCGGATTGGTTCGGCATGGTGAACGGCAAGCGCAGCAGCAATCCCAGCGTGGTCTTCTCCACCGCCAACCCGGAGGCAGTGCGCACCTTCATCGCCAACGTCGAGGCCTATCTTCGCGCACATCCCGAGATCGACATTCTCGATGTGTGGCCTCCGGACGGAGCGCGATGGCCGGATGCACCGGAAGATCTGGCCCTCGGCACGCCCTCTGAACGCCAGATTCTACTGCTCAATCATCTTGCGGCCGAGATTCGACCGAAGTTTCCCAAGCTGCGGATTCAATTCATCGCCTACGCGAGTTATGTTGCGCCACCCGCGAAGTCCAGGCCCGATTCGCGTGTTCTGATGGACTTCTGTCCCATCGACCGAAGCTTTGAGACCCCGCTCTACGCAAGCGGATACGCGAAAAATGAAGAGTACTTCCAGGATCTGCAAGGCTGGCTCAACGGTGTCATCGATCCCGCCCATGTCACGATCTACTCCTACATCGCCAAGTATGCCTGGCGGTCACTGCCCGTTCTCGTCCCAAGTCTGATCGTCGACGAGGCGCGCCGCTTCCACAGCATGGGTGTTGGCGGGCTTGCCACTTACAGTGAGCCCGGCAATTGGGCCACATTCGAACTCGATCACTATATTGTGGCGCGCGCCTTATGGAATCCCGATCTCGACCTGAAGAGTGAACTGGCCGACTACGCCACCCGGCGCTATGGTCCGGCTGCTCCGGCGGTGCTCAGCTATCTTGGCCTGGTCGAAGAGATTGTTCCTCACGCCATTGGGATTCCGGGCACCCGGCTCACGATCGACACGCAGCGCAGAATGATCCGTGAATTTGCGCCCGCCTCTGGCCTGCTCGCGCAGGCCCATGCCGCCGCGAACAACGATGCCGCGCTTCAGGTTCTGCTTGCCAGGCTCGACCACAGCCACGCGTACGTTCAGAACGAGATGCAGCTTCGCCTTTCCATCCTGGAAAATGCGCAGGGATGGGGCAATCACCGTCTCTCGCGACTGAGCGGCCTGCTCGCTGCCCGCGTCAAGATCATCGACAGCGATCCCGGCGACGGTGTGATCCTTCACGATAACCGGATCCCGTAACGGCCAATTCCGATTTTGTTCGGAATGGCGCTACGACGCGATGCCGAGGACGCGGTTCACGAAGCCGACAATGTACTTCCAGACCAGGTAGTAGGCGATAACGCCTGCGAGGAATGCACATGCGACAAGCGGATAAGGCACATCGCATGCGTGGAACCACGTAACGCCGCCAGATCCCAACTGCAGAATTCCGAGAGTGTGCGCGACAAAGCCTCCCGTCGGTGCGCCGAGGAATGGGAGGATCGCGCCGTGCAGGCCGAGCGGCAGGTGGGTGCGCTCGTGCGAGGCGAGGTAGAGCATGTTCCAGAGTCCAAAGAGCAGGGGAACGACGGACATCGGGAAGATGATGAATCGCTCGATGGGAAACGGCACGCCAAGAACCAGGCGCAGGACGATGAATCCTGTGAGGATCAGTGGCAGTACGAGCGTGGGAACGAAGATTCCGCCGAGATAGGCGCGAAGGTAGGAGTGGCTGTTCATGCGGCATCCTTTCGGTGGTCAGTTCATAGGTAGTAGAGAAACAGTGGGATTGTGGCCGGGAATGATGCGGCGAAGACGACAAGCCCACCGAGCAGCGCCCAGTCAAGCCAGGGGATAGCAAAGGCGACGCGAGGAGCAGCGGCCGTGTCCTCATCGAGTTTGCTGAGCAGCGCGGGCCACAGGTCGCGTGCAGGCTCCGCTCCGGAGCCAACCGGCGGCAACGAACGCTTCAGCATTTGTTTGATCCGATCTTCACTCATGGCGTGATCCCCTGTTTCTCCAGTTCCGTTCTCAACAAGCGAAGGGCGCGGAAAACGCGCAGCTTGACGGCGCCCACTGAAATGCCCAGCGCTGCGGCGATCTCTTTATGCGGCAGTTCCTCAACCACGGACAGCGTTGCCGCTGCGCGCAGATTGGGCGGCAGACGTGCAAAGGCCAGCACGGTCTTCTCGCGAATCTCGGCTGCGATGCCGGGATCGCGTGCGGATACCGAAGGCAGCGTGCAGGCCATCTCCGGCGTCAGTTCGACCTCAGGCCGCCGGGTGCGCAGCCAATCGAGCGCGACGCGTGTGGCGATGCGCCGCGCCCAGGGCGCAAAGGCCAGATGCGGCTCAAACCGGCCGCGCGAGCGGTAGATGCGCCAGAAGGTTTCTACAGTCAGATCTTCGGCGGCTGCCGGGTTGCGGACGATGCGCAGAATCCAGGCGTACACCGGTCGCTGGTACTCGTGGAAGAGTGCCTCAAAAGCGCCGAGATCGCCCGCGCGGAATCGGTCCAAAACGTTGCTGGCGCCGTTGGCCATCCGCTTTTCCCTTCTGAATAGGCTTACGAGGACTTTGACAGAAAGGTTACATCGAAGCTGGGTGCAAGGATCAGCGATCGGTGATCAGGCGCCTACCTCAAGGCCCGGGGGCGGGGCCAAGGCGCGTGCGAGAAAGTGTCGATATAAAACGATTTTCCAAGGTGGCTTTTGATTGACAGAGCGATCGAGAGCCAATTAAAGTAGGGGCCATTGCGGTGGCATAATCCGCCCTGCGAAGAAATCGCGGCGGCGCGGGAGAGAGCGACGATGTTTGCAATGCGAATGGCGGCAGGAGTCTTGATTGGGCTGGGCGCGGCGAGTGCGTTGTGGGCGCAGGATGTCCACCCCATCGACAAAAACCAGTCGATGGGGACACTGGATGCCGGAAAGCCCGCATACCTGAACCCGAACCTGCCGGCGGAGCAGCGCGCGGCCGATCTGGTGCAGCGCATGACGCTCACGGAGAAGGCGAGTCAACTGGTGAACCAGGCGCGGGCGATTCCGCGGCTGGGCGTGCCGGCCTACGACTGGTGGAGCGAGGCATTACACGGCGTGGCTGTCGATGGAACCACGGAGTTCCCCGAACCGATCGGTCTGGCGGCGACCTTCGACACGAAGAACATTCATGAGATGGCGATCGACATCAGCACCGAGGCGCGCGTGGTTCATGCTCAGGCAGCGGCCGAAAACGCGGGCGGCAGCAATATTTTTCATGGACTCGATTTCTGGGCGCCGAACGTCAACATCTTCCGCGATCCACGCTGGGGGCGCGGTCAGGAGACGTATGGCGAAGATCCCTTCCTGACCGGGCGCATGGCGGTTGCGTTCGTCACCGGAATGCAGGGCGGCGATCCGCATTACTACCGGGTGATTTCGACGCCCAAGCACTTCGATGTGCACTCGGGGCCGGAGCCGACGCGCCACTTCGCCGATGTGGATGTGAGCAGGCACGACGAGATGGACACGTATCTGCCGGCGTTTCGCGCGGCCGTCACCGAGGCCAAGGCCGACAGCGTGATGTGCGCCTACAACGCCATCAACGGTCAACCGGCCTGCGCCAACCAGTTTCTTCTGGAGGACCAGTTGCGCGGCAAATGGGGCTTCAAGGGCTATGTGGTCTCCGATTGCGGCGCCGTGCGCGACATCTATAGCGGACACCACTACAAGCCCACGCAGGCGGAGGCTTCGGCCATCAGCCTTCAGCGTGGCATGGACAACGAGTGCATCGATTTCCGCACCAAGGTGACGGACGACCACGACTACCGGCCCTACCTCGACGCGGTGAAGCAAGGCTATCTCAAGGAGAGCGACATCGATCGCGCGCTGGTGCGGCTGTTTACGGCGCGGATGAAGCTGGGGCTTTTCGACCCGCCGCAGATGGTTCCGTATACAAGCATTCCCGCGAGCGAGTTGAACAGTGCGGCGCATCGCGCCCTCGCGCTCCAACTGGCCAACGAATCGATGGTGCTGCTGAAGAACGACGGCACACTGCCGCTCAAGACCAGCGGCGCGAAGATTCTAGTGGTGGGCCCGCTCGCCGATCAGACGCGCGTGCTGCTGGGCAACTACAACGGCATTCCGACCCACACCGTTTCTATTCTTGAGGGTCTGCGCAAGGAGTTTGCGGCCGACAGCATCACGTATCTTCCGGGCACGGATTTTCTGGCGACCCCGAAGCCCGCGCCGCGGCCCAACGGATGGACACAGGCCGATCTGACGCCCGATCCGAAGGCTGTGGAGGCAGCCAAACAGGTCGACGTGGTGATTGCCGTAGTAGGTATTACGAGTCATCTGGAAGGCGAGGAGATGCGTGGCGAAGAGGAGCCGGGCTTCAAAGGCGGCGATCGCACCAGCCTCGACCTGCCGGAGCCGGAGGAAAAACTAATCGAGGCCGTCGCCGCCACAGGCAAGCCGCTGGTGGTGGTGCTGACCAACGGCAGCGCGCTCGCCGTGAACTGGGCCAATGCACATGCCAATGCCATTCTCGATGCCTGGTATCCCGGCGAGGAAGGTGGAACCGCGGTGGCGCAGACAGTCTCCGGCAAGAACAACCCGGCCGGACGCCTGCCCGTGACGTTCTACAAGAGCGTGGATCAGTTGCCGCACTTCGAGGACTACACGATGAAGGGCCGCACCTACCGGTATTTCACCGGAAAGCCGCTCTATCCCTTCGGCTACGGCCTCAGCTATACGAACTTTTCCTATAGCAAGTTGACGGCGCCATCGAACGCGGTCGAGGCGGGCCAGCCTGTCGTGGTGGAAGCGACCGTGACCAACACTGGCACACGCGCTGGCGACGAAGTGGCGCAGCTCTACCTGAATTTTCCGGCAGTTGCTGGTGCGCCACTGCGCGCGCTGCGGGGATTCGAGCGCGTGCACCTGGAGCCGGGCGCATCGCAAAGCGTGCGATTTCAATTGAGTCCGCGCGATCTGAGCATGGTGACCGAAGCAGGCGAGCCAATCGTAGCCGAAGGCGACTACACGGTTTCGGTCGGCGGTGGACAGCCCGACACTGAAGCGCCCACCGTTACAGGAAGCTTCAAGATCCATGGCACACTGAAACTGCCGGAGTAAACGGCTTCAAAAAGAACAAGATGGGGCGCTTTCTCCAGGGAAAGCGCCCTAACTTTCAAAATTCGTGTCAAGCCCTTTGCGAAAATCCATATCAAAGGCGCGGCTAATGACTCATGAGTTATAGTAAGTCTCTTAAAATCAATGTGATTTATTGATTTTCCGCCCACTGCCAAGCTTCAGGCCACCACGGAAATGGAGGCCGTATTCCACATCCCGGCGGAAGCCGGGTTTAAACTTGTCTGTAATCCGGTTTTCATTCCCTCGTAACCGGGTAAACAACCGTGAATGACTACGGTTGTTGAGGTTTTATGGACGCCATTTTCTCCGGCTCGCCTTTCGCCAAACAAAATCCATCCCTATTTCATTTCAAAATTCAAACCGCTGTTGAGTTTCCATCGAGGAGGCCCAAGCGGAACCGGAATTCCTCCGGCCGCCTTGGTGATTTCTGATGGCCGATCTCGCGACGGCAGTTCATGTTGTTCCGGGGCATTCCTCCTTGCTCGATCGGAGGTTTACCAGGCGCCCCAGCCGTGTCGGTGTGTGGATCTTTCTGCTGGCTCTCATCGCTGGCCTCGGATACATCGCCGTTCACCTCGCGCACGACCTTGGCAATGTGACCGTAAACGGCGTCTGGCCGTATCTGCTGCTGGGCGTGGCGCTGACCATCGCGCTGGGATTTGAGTTCGTCAACGGTTTCCACGACACCGCCAACGCGGTGGCCACAGTCATCTACACCAACTCGATGTCACCCCATTTGGCGGTGGTGTGGTCTGGGCTGTGCAATCTGGCGGGAGTCCTCTTGTCGTCGGGCGCCGTGGCTTTTGCCATCATCGCGCTCCTGCCCGTGAATCTGATTCTCAAGGTGAGTTCCGGCAACGGTTTCGCCATGGTCTTCGCCCTGCTGATTGCGGCGATCCTATGGAATCTGGGCACGTGGTGGTTTGGTTTGCCGGCATCCAGCTCGCACACCATGGTGGGCTCCATCATCGGCGTGGGGCTGGCCAGCCAGTTGATGAGCCCGCACGGAGGCGCCTCGGGCCTCAATTGGGGCCAGGTGCTCAAGGTTCTTGAGGCTCTGCTGTTTTCTCCGCTGCTGGGATTCTTCATGGCCGCGGTGCTGCTTCTTCTGTCGAAGTGGCTCTTGCGTTATCCGGTGCTCTACGAAGCTCCAAAGGGCAGCGAGCCGCCGCCATGGCCGATTCGCCTGCTGATGATCGGAACCTGCACTGGAGTCAGCTACTTTCACGGGTCGAACGACGGACAAAAAGGCATGGGTCTCATCATGCTGATCCTGATCGGCACGGTGCCCACGGCTTACGCCATCAATCACAATGCGACCGCAGCCGAGGTGCAGAGCTTCATCGCCGCGTCGGTACAGACAGAGCGGATTCTGGAGCGGCACGTGCAGCCCGGCACACCCGATCCCAACCCACGGGCCGAAGTCACCAATTACATCCAGAGCAAACAACTGCAGCCAGGGACTCTTCTGGCCATGAGTCAATTGGTGGGCGAGCTGACCCGCGAGATCTCAGGGTACAAGACTCTCAAGTCGATTCCAGCCCAGGAGCAGACCAGCATCCGCAACGACATGTACCTGACGGGACGGGCGCTGCAATTGATGGACCGGGCGCACGATCCGGCCTTCACCGCGAAAGAGCGCGCGGACCTGAAGAGCTACGAGAACAGGCTGGACAAGACAACGAAGTACATTCCCGATTGGGTGAAGGTGGCAGTAGCCCTGGCTTTGGGACTGGGCACCATGGTGGGCTGGAAGAGAATCGTTGTGACCGTGGGAGAGCGGATCGGCAAGGAACAGATGACCTACGCCCAGGGCGCAGCGGCGGGACTGGTCACCATGGTGACGATTTTTGCCGCCGATGCCTGGAGCCTTCCGGTTTCGACCACCCACATTCTGAGCTCCGGCGTGGCGGGCACCATGTCTGCCAACGGCAGCGGATTGCGGCTCTCCACCGTGCGCAACATTGCGGCAGGATGGATCTTCACGCTGCCGGCCGCGGCGCTGCTTTCAGGCCTGCTCTATCTGCTCTTCCACGCGATCTTCTGAGAATCGCGGGGTGCTGGATAGCGTGCATGGCTACCACGCAACATCGTGGAATGCTGCCGACACTGAGTCATTCGTAATATCGAGATGAAGTTTCCGGTCGTCAGGCATTGTCATACAAATTTACCTCACAGGTAGGAGCCATTGGACGTACGACCGCCCATCGGAACCCTTGCCGAAGCGTTGTCACCCGCCCTCATTTGCAGCGAAAAACGACGCCGGACATAGGATGCCGTTTGATCTCATTTCCCCATACCGTATCCCATATTCAATACTGGCATACAATATGGTAAAGGGGCATGGAATGCAGGCAGCACGAAAAATTACCGTGGAAGTCCCCGCAGAGCTTCTGAGCAAGGCACAAAAGGCAAGTGGCGCCGGGATCACTCAAACCATCCGTACTGGGCTTGAGCTGGTTGCGGCAGGCAGAGCCTACGAGCGTCTTCTTCAGCTTCAGGGCAAAGTTCGATTCTCAAAAACACTTGAGGAGTTGAAGGCTGACCGATGATCGCAGCGGACACCAGCACCTGGATTTCATTTTTTGAGGGGGCGCAGGGAGACGATGTTCTCGCGCTGGCCAGGGCGCTTCAATCCCGTCAGGTCGTAATGCCACCCCCTGTACTGACAGAATTGCTGAGCGATCCTGAACTCTCTGCTTCTGTGGCACAAACTCTCCTGGAACTTCCTCTGGTGGCTTTGAAGGACGGATTCTGGCATCGAGCCGGAAGACTTCGCGCAAAGGTTCTTGCTCGGAAAAGGAAAGCTCGGCTTGGAGACGCGTTGATCGCACAATGCTGCATTGACGCCGATATTGCCCTCATCACCCGGGATGGAGATTTCAAGGCATTCTCGGCGGGCCTGAATTTGCTCTGGCCGTCGTGAATCCCCCGTCTGATGCCGCATTGGAATCTGCAGGAGTTCGCGAGGCTGGCAGAGTTCAAGGAGTCACGGTGGATCGAGAATGCGAAGGCGCCTTCCTCGGGGCTGGTACGCGGTACCCATAGGGGAAGAAACACAATGGTTGCAGCACAAATGAGCGTCCGGATTGAGCCGGGCGCTTTTTTGTGGAAAACAGCGCCGCCTTCAAAACGCGCGAATCCGCAGCCGCATCCGGTACCATACAGAATGGTGCAGAACAAAGAATGAGCCTGAAAGCAAAGCTGGAAGCTGTGATTTACGCCGCCGAGGAGCCGGTGACCCTGGCGCAATTGGCCATGTTGTTTGCCGATGAAGCCATGGAGTGGAAGGCCGAGCAGGCGGCTGCGCAGACGAAAGCCGGGGAGCCGGCCGGGGCGGAGGCTGAATCTTCGGAGCCGGTGCAGGAGCCGCTCCCCGAAATCGAGGCCGCGCTGGAGTCCGCGAGCGGGACGGCTGCTGAGAAACCCGGCGAAGGCGCGGGAGAGGCAGGAAGCGTGGGCCTGGAGACCGGCGGTACGAGTGTTGAGGCCGGTGGTGCGGGATCGGAGCCAGGCGGAACGCTTGAGGCTGCTCAAGAGGCCGTGAGCGAAGACGGTGCCGCGCCGCAAGAAGCCGTTGAGCCCGATGCCCCGCAGATCGAAGCTGACGCCAAACGCGCCGCAAAGCTGTTCGACCGCGAAGCCCGCGGCGTCCTCAAGCATTTGCTCGACGAGCTAATCGCGGAGTACGCTGTCGATGGGCGCGGCGTGGAGATCCGCGAGATTGCCGGCGGCTACCGCATGGCGACCAAGCCCGAGTGCCACGACGCAGTGCGCGCGTTCATCAAGGGGCAGAAGCCGCCGCTCAAGCTGTCGCTGCCCGCACTCGAGACGCTGGCTGTGATTGCCTACAAGCAGCCCGTGACGGCGCCCGAGGTCAACGAGATTCGCGGTGTCGATTCGTCAGGCGTCTTCGGGTCGCTGCTGGCGCGCAAGCTGATCGCAACCGCCGGCCGCAAGCAGGTTGTCGGCCGGCCGATTCTCTACAAAACCACGCGCGAGTTCCTGCTGCGCTTCGGGTTGAAAGACATCGCCGAGCTGCCGTCGATGGAGGAGTTTGAGAAGATGGCGGCCAGCGAACTGGAGGAGCCGGAGGTTGCCGGCGCATCGGCCGCTGCCGAGCCTGCCGAGTTCAACCCGGATCTGAGCGTGGAGTCAAACGAAAACGGCGCGGACGCCGGCCATCAGGCCGAACCCGCGGCGGAGTCTGAGCCGAATTCTGAGCCCGTGGCCGAAACCGAATCCGTGGCGGAGGCCGCCGAAGCCGTTCCCGATGCGCCGACCAGCGACGCGGAGTGAGCAGAAAGCAAGGTCGCCCATGACGGTCAAGAAGAAGACAAGCGCGGTCGCGAAGAACGCAAAAACGGCCGCGCCTGCGGCCAAAGCCGTGCCGACGACGAAAAAAGAAGCAGCCGCCAGCAAAAAGCCCGCGGCCAAAAGCAAGACCGCAGCGGCAAAAACCGCAAAGGCAGCGGTGAAATCTTCCGCGCCGGCGAAAAAGCGCGTATCGGCGGCGAAGAAAGCTCCCGCCAAAGCCAAGACACCCGCGACAAAGAGCAAAGGGCGCGCTGCAAAAGCCGAACCGGAAGCCGCCTATCGCATCGGCGATCTGGTGCTCGATCCCATTGGCGATGAGACAGACGGTGAGGGCAGGACGTACCTCGACCCCGCTGTATCGCTGGCTAAGGAACAGACGAGCGCGGATGCTGAAGAAATCGAGATCGAGACAGCCGTCGAAATGCCGGAGGAGATTTCCGAGGAAGCCGCGGCGGATGTGGAGCCGCGCCCGGAGCCGAAGCTTGAACGGCTGCAAAAGATCCTTTCGCAGGCGGGCATTTCCAGCCGCCGCCGCGCCGAAGAGTTGATTGTCGAAGGCCGCGTGATTGTGAACGGGCAGGTGGTGACGGCGCTGGGTTCAAAGGCCGATCCCACGCGCGATCACATTCGGGTCGACGGCAAGCTGTTGCATGGGGCAGAGCGGCACCGCTACTTTTTGCTCAACAAGCCGCGTGGTTACGTGACAACGGTAAGCGATCCCGAGGGCAGGCCCACGGTGATGGAATTTTTCGCGAAGCTGCGCGAGCGCGTTTACCCTGTCGGGCGGCTTGACTACCAGAGCGAGGGTCTGCTGCTTGTGACCAACGACGGCGAACTGGCCAACCTGCTCACCCGCGCCGGCTCTGGCGTGGAGAAGACGTATCTCGTGAAGGTCGCCGGGCAGCCCACCGCCGAGCAGCTTGAACGCCTGCGCGCGGGCGTGGCCATTGAAAAGGGCGCGCCAGGATCGGAGCGGGTGAGCTCAGCCCCGGCGCGCATTCAGCAGGTGCGCGAGGGCGAAAATCCCTGGTTTGAAGTCGTGCTCATCGAAGGCCGCAACCGCGAACTGCGAAAGATGTTTTCCGCCATCGGGCACTTTGCCGAGAAGATTCGCCGTGTGGGCTATGGGCCGCTCCATCTCGACGTGGAACCGGGCCAGATGCGCGAGCTGACGGAAGATGAGGTGCGCGCGCTGCGGCTCACGGCCGAGGGCAAGCTGAAGCCGAGGCGCGTCAAAGCTACGCAGATGCTGCCGCGCGAAGCCGGCGTGCCGGCCGAGCAGCGCGCAGAGAGACGCGGCGGGCGAGGCGGCAAGGAATTTGGCCGGCGCGAAACCAGTCGCCGTTTCGAACGGCCCGCGCAGCGCGAAGGCCGCAATGAGCAGCGTCCGGAAAAGCCGGCCGCATTCGGCGAGAGGCCGCGCTCGAACCGTGAAGATCGTGGGCCGAAGAGAGAGTGGCGGCCGCGCGGCGAGCAGGGCGGGAATCGGTTCGGCGG